>JAJQCG010000204.1 GCA_021202815.1 Lachnospiraceae bacterium
AGACTAAAATCCACTTTGCCCCCTTCAAAGTGGAAGTAAACTTTTCACTTCAGCTTTTACTCACTCTGCACAATTTTCTTCGTACACTACTTGACATAATTGTAAAATTAGATTAAAATCAATATGTTGTGTTTGTACAATGAAAATTAAATAAGGAGGTGCTCCTGTATATGGGTCCGATCATGATAGCAGTTGTGGTCGCGATCGTTCTGACAGCGGCGATTACCTGGCCCTGTGCGGTCACTTACCGTAAAAAGGTAGTGGAAGCCAAGATAGGGAACGCGGAAGACAGAGCGAGGGAAATCATAGATGAGGCACTGAAAGCGGCGGAGATGAAAAAGAGAGAATCCCTGCTGGAAGTGAAGGAAGAGTCTGTGAAGACCAGAAACGAGCTGGAAAAAGAGACCAAAGAGCGCAGAGCAGAGCTGCAGCGTTACGAGCGCCGTGTCCTGTCCAAGGAGGAAGCTTTGGACAAGAAGACGGAGCAGATCGAACGCAGGGAAGCGAGCTTCAATGCCCAGGAAGAAAAGCTGGCAAAGAGGCGCGCCGAAGTAGAACAGCTCTCCGCGAAGCGCTTACAGGAACTGGAAAGAATCTCTGGCCTCACCTCCGAACAGGCAAAAGAATATCTTTTAAAAACAGTTGAAGACGATGTAAAGCATGAAACTGCCAAACTGGTGAAAGAAATGGAAGCCAGGGCAAAGGAAGAAGCGGACAAAAAGGCGAAGGATTATGTCGTCACCGCGATTCAGAGGTGTGCAGCCGACCATGTGGCTGAAACCACGATCTCTGTCGTACCGCTTCCCAACGATGAGATGAAGGGACGCATCATCGGGCGCGAGGGACGGAATATCCGTACGCTCGAGACGATGACCGGGGTCGAACTGATTATCGATGACACGCCGGAAGCGGTTGTCCTTTCCTCATTCGATCCGATACGACGCGAGGTAGCCCGCATCGCATTGGAAAAACTGATTGTCGACGGTCGCATCCATCCCGCGAGAATCGAGGAGATGGTGGAAAAAGCCCAAAAGGAAGTGGACACGAAGATCCGCGAGGAAGGCGAAGCGGCGACTCTCGAGGTCGGCGTTCACGGCATCCATCCGGAGCTGGTGCGGCTGATCGGGCGTCTGAAGTTCCGCAGCAGTTACGGACAGAATGCATTGAAGCATTCGATCGAAGTGGCGCAGCTGTCCGGGCTCCTGGCGGGCGAAATCGGCGTTGATGTGCGTCTGGCGAAGCGTGCCGGACTTTTACATGATATTGGCAAGTCCATCGATCATGAGATGGAAGGATCCCACATCCAGATCGGTGTGGATCTGTGCAGAAAGTATAAGGAATCAGCTACAGTGATCAACGCAGTTGAATCACATCATGGTGATGTAGAGCCTACTTCTCTGATTGCCTGCATTGTGCAGGCGGCCGATACGATCTCCGCAGCGAGACCGGGCGCGAGAAGAGAGACACTGGAGACTTATACAAACAGATTAAAACAAATGGAAGATATTGCGAACTCCTACAAGGGAGTGGAGAAGTCTTTTGCTATTCAGGCAGGAAGAGAGATTCGAGTTATGGTAGTTCCGGATCAGGTAGACGAGGCGTCGATGGTGCTGATGGCACGTGATATTGCCAAACAGATTGAGGCAAGTCTTGAATATCCTGGTCAGATTAAGGTCAATGTCATTCGCGAGAGCAGAGTGACCGATTATGCGAAATAAAGCTGCGTAGAATATAAAAGCCTGAAAATCTATGAAAATTCATTGATTTCCGGGCTTTTATCTTTTTCAACAGTTCAGAACAGCATCGAAAGGAATACAAAAGAATGGAGAAAATTGGTTTTATCGGGATGGGAAACATGGGCAGTGCAATCCTGAAGGGGGCGCTGAAGACGTTCCCAAAGACGGATTTTGTGTTCTCAGCCAAAACGGACGCGACAAAGCAGCGGGTTCATGAAGAGACCGGCGTCGTGTATGCCGATTCAAACGCGGAGTGTGCGAATCGCTGCAAATATCTGATTCTGGCGATCAAGCCGCAGTTCTATGATGAGGTGCTAAAGGGCATCCGCTACATGCTGACGCCGGAGCATGTGATCATCTCGCTGGCGCCCGGCAGGACGATTGAACAGCTGAAACAGAATCTTGGCAGCGACAAGCGGATTGTGCGCGCGATGCCGAATACGCCTGCGATGATCGGCGAAGGGATGACGGGGATCAGCTGCCGGAAGGAGGAACTGAGCGCGGAGGAACTGGAAACGCTGATGCGGATTTTCCGCTCCTGCGGGAGCGCGGAGTTTATAGAAGAACGCCTGATGGATGCGGTCGTCTGTGCGAGCGGCAGTTCGCCGGCTTTCGTGTATATGTTTATCGAAGCGCTCGCAGACAGCGCGGTGCGCTGCGGGATGCCGAGAAGTCAGGCCTATGTGTTCGCGGCGCAGGCGGTAAAGGGCTCTGCGGCGATGGTACTGGAGAGCGGCGAACACCCGGGCGTCCTCAAGGACCGGGTCTGCAGTCCTGGCGGGACGACGATCGAGGGAGTGGCGGCGCTCGAGGAATGCGGATTCCGCAGCGCGGTTATGAAGGCCTCGGAAGCAGTTTATAAAAAATGTACAGAGGTGTAATCGAAGCGCCTCCTCGTCCATATACTGGACGGGGAGGTGTTTTTTATGCGTAAATACGGCAGCGCCCGTTTTCTTTTCCTCCTGTTTTCCGGCCTGTTTGTGGGAATCGGGCTGGTGCAGATACAGCGGGAAACACAGTTTTCCGGAATTTTCAGTGAATATTTTCTGAGCCAGTATGCGTCGCTGCGAATTGACACAGGAAAGCTGCTGGCTTATGTGAGCCGCTGCAGGGCGGGGCAGTACATGCTGCTGGTCTGTCTGGGCGGTCTTACCGCGGCATCCGCAGCGCTCGGAGTCATGCTGTTCGGCATCGGGATCCTGCTGGGAACAATATTGAGCGTCTCCGCTCTGCGCCTTGGCCTGAAGGGAATTCTGATCTGTGCCGTTGGCGTGCTGCCGCAGCTGTTTTTCTATATTCCTGCCTTTGGCTGGGTATTCCTGTGGATACGGCAGGGAGGGAGAAGCCGCAGGAAGTATCTGTTCCTTTCGCTGGCGGGGCGCTGTTCCTGTTTTTCGGCATTCTGACGGAAGTTTATGTCAATCCGCCCCTGCTGCAGAGGGTATTGAGGGGACTGTAAGGCTAACAAGTAAAAATGTGTTGAAATACTGGCAATTCTCCGCTATACTAAAATTAATTATGAAAACCGCGTGGCGGTTTTTGTGGGGGATTGTTATGGAGAAGGAAATACAGGAGTTTACAGAATATCTGGAGACCGTGAAGAGGCTTTCGCGCAATACGGTCCTGTCTTACCGGGGGGACCTGATAAAGATGGCGGCTTATCTGCAGCTGCAGGGGATTGTGCGCGCCGCGGATGTGAGCGCGACCGCGCTGAGTTCCTACGTGCTGGACATGGAGAAAAAGGGAATGTCCGCGGCCACGATCTCGAGATATGTCGCGTCGATTAAGGCGTTTTTTGAGTATCTTCTGCGGGAGCATGAGATTGCGGAGGATCCGTCGTTCTTCTGAAGCCGCCGAAGGTGGAAAAGCACGCCCCGGAGGTCCTCACAGAGCAGGAGATGGAGTGTCTGCTTGCGCAGCCTTCCTCGAACAGGCCGAAGGAGCTGCGGGATCGGGCGATGCTGGAGCTCCTTTATGCGACCGGGATGCGGGTCAGCGAGCTGATTGCCCTGCGCATGGAGGATGTGAACCTGCGATTTGGCTGGCTGATCTGCCGCGACGTGGGACGGGAACGCATGATTCCCTTTGGAGAGACGGCGGCGAGAGCCATGCGGGATTACCTCGAAAAGGCCCGCGACACGTTCCTGAAAGACGGGGCGCAGCCGATTCTCTTCCTGAACTGTTCAGGAAAGCCGATGAGTCGGCAGGGTTTCTGGAAGCTTCTGAAGGGCTACGCCGCGAAAGTAGGCATTGACAAGGATATCACGCCGCGCATGTTCCGCCATTTCTGCGCGGCTCATATGGCGGCGCGGGGCGCCGGACTCTCGGTGATCCAGGAGATACTCGGTCACACCGACATCGCGGCGACACAGATTTATGCGGAGTTTCAGCTTGGCATGAAGACAGAGTACAGCAAGACGCATCCGCGTGCGTGACGAGAAAAGGAGCGCTGATGGAGCACAAACTGATATCGACGAAGGCGGGCACACTGTTCGCTCTGCGCAGCCTTGTGAAAAAATCCTCGATTGAGGAGATGTATATTTTATGGAACCGGGATTATCAGGCGGACAAGCTCGCGGTCTGTCACGAGATTATGGCGCAGTTTCGCGGGCGGCGGATTGTGGTCCGCAGTTCCTCCTCGGAGGAGGATTCTTACCGCAATTCAAACGCGGGACATTATAAGAGCATTCTGGACGTAGACTCGTCCAGTGAGGAGGAGATCATCGCGGCGGTTGACGCGGTGATCGCTTCTTATGCGCGCGATATTCACAATCTGGAGAATGAACAGGTGCTGATCCAGTGCCAGGCGCAGCATGTCGTCTACAGCGGCGTCGTATTCACGAGAGATATTCAGAATAACAAGCCTTATTATCTGATCAATTATGACGAGACCGGTTCGACGGACAGCGTGACGAGCGGTTCCGCAGGCCGCATGATGAAGGTTGTGAGGAATGCGGACGTGACGCGGCTGCGGCAGCCGTGGAGAGCGCTGCTGGAGGCGGTGCAGGAGCTGGAGCACATCATGGACGGGCTGGCGCTCGACATTGAGTTCGCGATTAACCGTGAGGGAAAGGTCATTTTGTTCCAGATGCGTCCGCTCGTGGCCAGCTACCGGCAGGACAATACTTACGATGACCATAAATTCTATAATATGCTGGAAAACGCGGGAAAGATGTATGAGCAGCACAAGAATGTGATCACCGGCACGCCGATGATGATGTCCGATATGGCTTTCTGGAATCCCTCCGAGATTATCGGAAATAACCCGCGCCCGTTGGATTACTCGCTGTACCGCGCGATCATCACGCACCGCGCGTGGAATCAGGGGATCGAGGGACTGGGCTACCGCAGGCTGCAGCAGGATCTGATGCACCGGATCGGAAATAAGCCTTATATCTGTCTGGAGTATGCGTTTTATTCATTGATCCCGCAGGAGCTGGATGAGGATCTTTCCCTGCGGCTGGTCGCCTATTATCAGGATGCGCTGCGCCACAATCTCACGGCTCACGATAAGATTGAGTTTGAGATTGTATTTACCAGCTATGATTTCAGCACGCAGGAGAGGACGCAGCGGCTGCTGGAGCACGGTTTCAGCGAGGAGGAGCGGCAGCAGCTCCTTCGCAGCCTGAAGCATGTGACTGAACAGGCGATCCTGCGTTTTGACGAAATCCTCACGGTGGACCGGGAAAGCCTGAAGAAGCTGGAGGAGGTGCGCGTCAATGAGGAGAAGCTTCTTGACGATCCGAACGCCTCCCTGCACCGGATTCTGGCGGCGGTGCAGTCTCTGCGTGCCAGTCTGCAGCACTATGGGACGCCGCAGTTTGCGCGGCAGGCCAGGATGGCCTTTATGGCGAGAGCCTTTCTGCGCAGCCTGACGGAGAGCGGACCTGGCGGAACCGAAGGAGAAGCCTGGTTCACGGGGGAAGATATCGACGCGTTTATGCAGTCGATCACGACGGTATCCACGGAGTTCGAGGAGGATTTCCGCGCTTTTTCCATGGACGAGATCAGCCGTGCGGAATTTAACAGAAAATATGGTCATCTGCGGGTCGGCACCTATGATATCCGGACCGAGCGCTACGATCAGATGAATTTTCGCCCGGGACAGTCGCGAACCGCGCGGCCCGAGATCGGGAGAAAACGTCTGGACGCCGCGCGCCTTGAGACGGCGCTGCGTAAGACGGGTCTGTCGGTCAGCGTCGAGGAGCTCGTCTATTTTATCTACCAGGCGATCAAACAGCGTGAATATTTCAAATTTGAGTTTACAAAATCTCTGAGTCTGATTCTGGAGCTGCTGGTTCGCGGCAGCGCGATTATGGAGATTACCAGAAATGACCTTTCCTGGTTGGAGATCGAGGTTTTCCGGATTCCGAAGTACATGACGGTGGAGGAGCTGAAGGATCGGCTCGAGGTGCGCATTGAGCAGAGACAGCGCGACTATCAGGAGTATCAGGAGCTTTTTCTGCCGGAGGTGATTCTGGACCGGAGCAGTCTGGACGTCGTCGAGGTATACGAGGCGAGGCCGAATTTTATTACGACAAAGCGCGTCGAGGGAGAGGTTGTGTTGCTGGACGAGGAGCTGGGCGCGGACATCCGCGATAAGATCGTGGTCGTGCCGAAGGCGGATCCCGGCTACGAGTGGGTGTTCGCGAAGGGAATCAAAGGCTTCATCACGCGTTTCGGCGGCGCGGCCTCACATATGGCGATCCGCTGCGCGGAGTTTGAGATCCCGGCGGCGATCGGCTGCGGCGAGAAGATCTACAACTATGTGTCGTCGCTGTCCTACCTGGTGATGGACTGCCGCGCGGGAAAGATCGAGGAAGGCCTGCAGTACCGGAATTTAAGCGCGCTGATCACGCAGCGCGAGGGCGTGAATCAGTACGGCGACCCGGTGGACATCCTGGAATCCGGCTACGTGCGCTTCTATGAGCTGCTCGGCTTTATTCCGAAGGCGATATCAAATTTTACAAAAAATGTGGAAATGGTGTTCAACAAGAAGCGGGATTTGCTGATCGTAGTCGGTGGCGGCTCTCTGCCGCCGCGGATGTATGACCGTCCTCATGAGGATGAGCTGCAGCCGCACCGCGACCACATGGAGGAACAGGTCATTCACTACTGTCTGGCGCACGGCATCCCGATCATCGCGACCTGCCGCGGCATGCAGTACATGAATGTCATGTTCGGTGGAAAGCTCTGGTATCATCCCAAGCTCGCGGTGCGGCGGACACGCGGCGTCGACCATGAGGTCTGGCTTGTAAAGGAGCAGCGGAGCATCTGGGTAAATAATTATCACTCCGACTGCATCTATGAGGAGGGGCTCGCGCCCTGCTTTGAGCCGCTCGCGGTTGACCGCGAGAATCATGTCGTCGAGGCCTTCGGCTCCGACGAAATGAAGGTGCTCGCGCTGCAATGGCATCCGGAGCGGCGCTTCGAGACGGGCAGCGGCTATGAGGAGACACGGAAGATCATTCTGGATTTCATCCAGAAATATGTCAGATAACAGTTCAGAACAGCAGCGAAATGAAGAGGTGCTGGACGTCCGGGGGACGTCCGTTTAGCACGGACCGGAGTGAAGCGGAGACCAGACCGTGCAGGTTTACCTGCAGAAGGCGGTCTGTGGCCTGCTGTTCTTGGATCAAAATGACACGTTAGCACTCCTCCACGATATCATAAATGAGCCGTTCCGACTTTTTCCAGCCAAGGCAGGGGTCGGTGATGGATTTTCCGTAGACCTTGTCGTGCACGCCCTGATTGCCGTCCTCGATGTAGCTCTCGATCATAAGACCCTTCACGAGTCTGCAGATATCGGGGTTGTGGCGGCGGCTGTGCAGCACCTCCTTGGAAATGCGGATCTGCTCGAGATATTTTTTATTGGAGTTCGAGTGGTTCACATCTACGATGCAGGCCGGATTCTGCAGATTCTTTTGCTGGTACAGCTCGAAGAGATTCAGCAGATCCTCGTAGTGGTAGTTTGGCAGGTTGGTGCCATACTTGTTCGTCGCGCCGCGCAGGACCGTATGCGCCAGCGGGTTGCCGTCGGTATTGACATCCCAGCCGCGATAGACGAAGGAGTGGGCGTGCTGCGCCGCCAGGACGGAATTCAGCATAACGGTCAGGTCGCCGCTGGTCGGATTCTTCATGCCGGCCGGCACGTCGAAGCTGCTGGCGGTCATGCGGTGGTGCTGATCCTCCACGGAGCGCGCGCCGATCGCTACATAGGACAGCAGGTCGGCCAGATACCACCAGTTCTCCGGGTAAAGCATCTCGTCCGAGGCAGTCAGCCCGGTCTCCTCGATATTGCGGATATGAAGCTTGCGGATCGCGATGAGCCCCTCGAGCAGGTCGGGCGCGGCCTCCGGGTCCGCCTGGTGGAGCATCCCCTTGTAGCCCTCGCCGGTCGTGCGGGGCTTATTTGTGTAGATACGCGGAATGATAATGCATTTGTCCTTGACTTTCTCCTGCACCGGCACCAGACGGTTCAGATAATCCATGACAGCTGTCTCGTTGTCCGCCGAGCAGGGGCCGATGATGATGAGAAAGCGGTCGTCTGCCCCGGTGATCACGTCGCGAATCTCCTTATCACGCTGTTCTTTGATCGCCGCGCACTTCGCGGAGACCGGGTACATCGCCTTGATCTCCTTCGGAATCGGAAGTTTTTTATTAAATATGAATCCCATAACAGCTCTCCTTCGTGTGAAATCGTTCGCAGCGCGAACAGAGTTATTATAATATACTTTGAAAAGTTTGTAAATGCGGCTTGCAAAAATCCGTTGAATCGGTTACACTGAATTTCAGATATAAAATGAGTCTGTGCTCTCGCACAATATTTCCCGGATATGAAAGGAGTGGTCTCGGAAACTCAACGTACAATTGAAACAATTCTGAAAAATTAAGG
>JAJQCG010000147.1 GCA_021202815.1 Lachnospiraceae bacterium
CTCGGTAGGGTTTTGTGTGAACTCTATTCTACCACTCTACCACGGATTCAATCGTTATGGATTTTTTAGGTGTTCAACTTCATTTTACAATCGACCGATTTTTTAAATTATTTTCGGGTCCTCAGTCTGCAAGTCAATTCGTTCCAGAAAACCGGCAGATCCGCCAACGTGGATTTGTCTCAGAACAAAAGAAAATAATTAAGAGGGAAATAAAAGTATGAATAACGTACAAAAAAATCATCCAAGATGTCAGGATTTTCTCTTGCGGCAGTCTGGTTCGGGAGCCACTGCGGAGGCGGCTTCGCCACGGGAACGCTCGCTGTCACTTACTATGTCAAGTTCGGAGCCTGGGCTCTGATTATGCCTTTAATCGCGCTACTGATTATGGTCGTCGTGGTCGTCATTCAGTGGGAAGTCTGCCGCTCCAACAGAGCCTATAACTACCGTAAATTTGCCGATGTGCTCTACCATCCGCAGGAAAAAATCTGGGGAACTGTATTTGAGATCATGTTCGTAGTGGATGTAGTGATGGCTCTGGCCATTGTATTTTCCAGCGCGGGAAATCTGATCCAGGGCTTCATCCCTGTACCTTATATTGTCGCGACCGCGATCTTTGTCGTCATCATTGTCGCTCTCACCATGTTCGGCTCACAGTTTCTTCTGCGGATTGGCTCCATCCTGAGTGTCGTGCTTATCGTGTGTCTCACGCTCACTTCGATCTCCGGAATTTCCGCCAATAGCGGCAATCTCGTGTCCATCGTGTCGAACTGGGAAACCAGCGGAAGCTTCGGCAGCGCTCTATGGTCGGCGGTACTCTACGGTTCGTTCCAGTGCGCCTGCCTGGCGACAACACATGCGGTGACTGAGGAGCTGCCGGATCATAAAAGCTCTCTGTGGGCCGGAATCTTTGGTTTTGTTCTGAACGGTGCCATGATGATGCTCACCGCATGCATGCTTTTGAGCTATTATCCGGACTGCATTGGCAAAAACCTTCCGACTTTTGAGATCTTATCCGGCCTCAATATGCCATGGCTTCTGATCGCCTACTCCGCAGCTTTGTTCCTGGCGCTGGTCACGACCGCTATCACCTGTACCAGCTCCCTGACGGCCAGGGCCGAGACTTTTGTCTCAAAGGTCATCAAAAATGCAACTACCTGCCGGGTAATCTGTTCCGCGGTTGTCCTGATTATCTGTTTCTGCGTCGCTCAGTTCGGGCTGCTGGCAATCATTCAGAAAGGATACTCTTTCATCGGTTACCTGTGCTTCCCGCTCGTCATCTTCCCGACCCTGATCCTGGGGCCGAAGAGAATCAAAAAGACCCAGGAAGACGAAGCGTAATTTCATTTCATATCATCGAGATAAAGGGGGGCGGCCACCTGGCCGCCCCCCTCTTTCTCTTTGTCCTACGCCTGTCCCGGCTTCTTCAGCAGTATCATCAGAGCGCTTCCAGCGATGCAGCAGACAGCCGCCACTCCGAAGGAGAATCCTGTCCCAATGGAGGTCAGGGATGGGCACAAAAGCGACGATATGCAGGTTCCGATCATCACAATCCCATAATTCATCCCCGCATTACGGGAGCCGAAATAGTCGGACGTGATCACGGGAAACACAGCGCAAAAGCCGCCATACGCAAACGCCACGCAGCATACCAGAAGCAGAAACAGCCCTGACCCGACCCAAATCAGGCCGGTCACCGAAAGAAGGCTTACCAGGAACAGCGCACACAGCATGGGCTTTCTCCCCGTCCGGTCTGAAATCCAGGGTGCCAGCAAACGCCCCGCAACGTTCAAAACAGCTGCCGCCATCACGCCTGCCACCGCGACCGATTCTGTGAGCCCCCGCGCAAGCCCCAGGGATTTCATCATGGGATTGATCAGAAAATATGCCGGCACGGCCAGCATATACGCCCCCGCAATCAGATAGTATTCTCTCGTGTGAACCATCTCCGAAGCCATAAATTGTCTGGAACTGACCGCCACATGGCTTGGCTGCGGATAGCGCTTCTCATAACCTTCCGGTGGACTGTCAATAAAATACCCGCCTCCAAAGCCAATCACCACATAGATCAGCGTCACGATCAGCATGGCATTTGAAAATCCAAAGACCGCAATGCACTGGTTACAGATCGGCGACATGATGAGTCCGGCCGAACCGGACGAACAGATGGTAATTCCCGTCACCAGTCCCCGCCGGTCTGGAAACCACTTCTGCACCACCGCTACCAGCGCATTATACGCAGTACCCGCTCCAATTCCACTCAGAACCCCATAGGTAATATTCAGAATCCATGGAAATTCCTTCGGCACAAGGGCTGTCAGCAAAAAGCCCAGACACATCAGCGCGTTTCCAGCCAGAACAACCGTCCTGGAGCGAAACTTCTGCTGCAGCTTCCCACCCAGGATATTCCTTATTACGAACAAGGCCATGAAAATGGAAAATGGGCGGTTTGCCTCCGCATCCGCCAGCTGGAAACGGCTCTTTGCCTCGGTCTGAAACACCGTCCAGATATAGCCGCAGCCATAACAGAAATTCGTGACTGCAGCCATAACAAGAATAAAATATCGATTTTTTTCTTTTTTCATTGAGTCATTCCTCCATTATGTTTACGGGACAAATGGATGAAACCGCTCAATAAACTGCCATTTCGGACTGGTTTTATTATGCCTTATCGTTATTTTGTTGTCAAGAGTTCTGCCCGACAATTTTTCGGCATGGGAAACCGGCGCATCTGTGGACTCCCGCTTTTACAATTTTACTGTTCCAGCGCTGTGAATCAGCATCGCTCCAGCACGACCGCGTGCGCAATGCCGGGAATGCTCTGCCCCTCGTTGAAGCTGACCTTCGAGAGCAGCGCGCCGGTCGGGACGAACAGCACGCGCTGCCACTCGCCACGCTCAATCCTCGGCAGCACGTAGGCGGCCAGTACCGTCGCCGCACAGCCGCAGCCCGAACCGCCGGCATGTGTGTCCTGCTTCTCCGGATCGAAGATCAGGATGCCGCAGTCGTCGTGGCGATTCTGCAGATCAATGCCCTGATCGAACAGCAGGTCCTTCAGAATCGTCTGACCGATACTGCCCAGATCGCCGGTAAGGATACAGTCATAGTCCGAGACCTCCCGCCCGGTATCCTTTAGATGCTGAAAGATTGTGTCCGCCGCCGCGGGCGCCATTGCCGCGCCCATGTGCATCGAATCCTTCACGCCGTAGTCCACGATTTTTCCGGTGGTAATTCCGCCTATCTGTACATGAGCCTGCGAAGCCGCCGCGGAATCGCCCGCGGCCAGCACAAAGCCGCCCGCGCCGGTGACCGTCCAGGTCGTCGAGAGCGGCCTTTGCCCCGCATACTCTAATGGGAAACGAAACTCGCGCTCCGCGCTCGCAAAATGGCTCGACGTCAGAGCCATCGCGCAGTCCGCGAAGCCGCCGCCCACCGCCATCGCCGCAAGCGAAAGGCTCTCCCCGCAGGTGGAACAGGCCCCATAGAGCCCGAACAGCGGAATCTGCAGCTCCATAATGCCATAAGAGGTCGCGATACCCTGCGCGAGCAGATCGCCCGCGAACAGATAACGCAGCTGCTCCTCGTTCATGCCGGATTTCTCCATCGCCTTCCGCGCCGTGCGCAGCTGCAGCTCGCTCTCCGCCTCCTCCCAGGTGTCCTTCCCGAATTTCGGATCTTTCTCAATGCAGTCGAAAAGATGCCCGAGCGGTCCCTCGCCCTCCTTCTCCCCGACGATCGAAGCCGCTCCGATGATCCGGGGCGGCCTGTCAAAAATGATGCTTGCTCTTCCCTGATTTTGTGCCATAATGTTAATCTCCTTTGCATTGCTTTATAGTTTTCGTTCATGTCGCAGATATTATGCACTGTTTTATCAGATTTACCCTTACCTGACAGTATACAAATACCCTGGTCTGTGTAATGGATAAAATTCACGTCCCGGGATAAGCTATTGCCATGAGAAAAATAAAAGGAGCGCGCCATGAACCCAAACGAAGAGTAAAAGCAGGAATATCAGGAATATGTGAAGCAGGTGACTCCGACGCACAGCCTGCCGAAGGAAATGCTGAAGGCCTTTCTGCTCGGCGGGCTGATCTGCACGCTGGGACAGCTGATTGTGAATACCGGCATGAATATGGGACTTGACGAGGACACGGCAAAGACCTGGTGTTCCATCCTGCTGGTATTTTTAAGCGTGCTGCTGACCGGCCTGAACATCTACCCCTCGATCGCCAAATAGGGCGGCGCGGGGGCGCTCGTGCCAATCACCGGCTTCGCCAATGGCGTGGCCTCGTCTGCCATTGAATATAAAAAAGAAGGACAGGTCTTCGGCATCGGCAGCAAGATCTTCTCCATCGCGGGACCGGTCATCCTCTACGGCGTTTTCACGAGCTGGGTGCTGGGTCTGATCTACTGGGCGCTGAGAGCTGCAGGACTCGTATAACAAACGGACATGTCCGCCAGCGCGGACATCACGAAATATAAAAGCTGATTGCTCCGCGCTTACGCGCTCCCGCAATCGCCGCCTGCATTTGCCCTCTGACGGTGGAAAAGAACACAGGAAACCCACGATGCAAAAGGCGAATGAGACAGTGTGCCGGAATTGTGGTAGAATAGGGCTGATAAAGGAGATTCAGCCATGCTTTTACAGATTCAGGATGGGACGCTCAGCATCGGCGGGCAGACACTGCTCGCCCACTTTGATTTTGAAATAAAGGGAAATGAAAAAATCGCGATCGTGGGGCCGAACGGCTGCGGAAAGACGACGTTCCTGCGGCTGCTCTCCGGTGAGCTCGATCTCGACCGGGACGACCGCCGCCAGACGCCGGGGCTTCGCACCTCACGGGCGCTCAGCGTGGAGACGCTGCGGCAGAACGCCTTCGCAGATACCTCGCTCACTGTGGAAGAGCTTCTCACAGAAGCCTGCCCCTGCAAGGACAGATGGGACAGGGAACGCTTTACATGGGAGATGGAGTACGACCGCGTCTTCACAGGCTTTGGCTTTGACAAGGCGAACCGGAAGAAACGGCTTTCCGAATTTTCAGGCGGCGAACAGACAAAGATCGCGCTGATCCGGCTCCTTTTGCTGCAGCCGGATATTCTGCTGCTCGACGAGCCGACCAACCACCTCGACCTCGCATCGACAGAATGGCTCGAAGAGTACCTGCGAGGCTACCCGAAGGCCTTTGTCGTCGTCTCGCACGACCGCTTTTTTCTCGACCGGATCGCCACGGTGATTTACGACTTCCGGGAGCGCCGGATGTTCCGCTACGCGGGCAATTACAGCTCCTTTCGCGAACAGCGAGCAAAGGAGCTCGCGCTGCGAAGGAAGGAATACGAGCGCCAGCAGGCGGAGATTCAACGGGAGGAGGAGCTGATCGAGCGCTTTCGCCACAAACCGAACAAGGCTTCCTTCATCCGTTCCCGGAAAAAACTGCTGGAGCGAATGCCGCGAATCGAGAAACCTGCGGAGGATAAAATACACTGCTTCACGGAGGCGATCGAACCGCAAAGCAGAAGCGCGAAATGGGTGCTCGATGCCGAAAAGCTGAAAATCGGCTATGATCAGCCGATGCTCGAGCTGAATCTGCGCATTCGTCGCGGACAGAAAATCGGCGTCATCGGTCCGAACGGCGCCGGAAAGTCTACCTTTCTCAAGACCACCGCCGGACTGCTGCCGCCGCTCGCGGGGAGCCTCACGCTCGGACAGAACGTGCTGATCGGCTACTTCGACCAGCAAAGTACCGCGCTGCAGTCTGATCTCACGGTCATCGAGCATTTTCAGCGCCTGTTCCCGTCCACGACGGACAAAGAAGCCCGCTCGGCACTCGGCGCCTTTTTATTTTCCGGCCGGGAAACGGCAAAAAAAGTGTCCGTCCTCTCTGGCGGCGAAAAATCGCGCCTCGTACTGGCCGAGCTCTTCGTGAGCCGCCCGAATTTTTTCATTCTCGACGAGCCTACCAACCATATGGACATCCCGGCGCGTGAGACGCTCGAATCGGCCTTCCGCGCCTACACCGGGACACTGCTCTTCGTCTCGCACGACCGCTATTTTGTCCGGAAGGTCGCGGAATCGCTGCTGATCTTTGAGGAACAGGCCGTCTACTATTATCCCTTCGACTATGAGCACTATCTCGCGCATCGGAGGGCGGAAAACGGGGAATCTCTGAGCGCCGCCCTGCGCGCCGAGGATCAGGCGCTGCTCGCAGGCCTTCAGAATGTACCGAAAAGGGAGCGGCACGAGACGTATCCGCTCACAACAGAACAGGCCTACGAGGACTGGCAGCTGCGGCTTGCGGCGGAACCGCTCGAGGAAATCCGTATGCAGCTGGAGAATCTATGGGAAAGTCGGGACGTCGTGCGCTTATGGACGGATCCGGCATATGCACAGTTGTGGAACACAAAGGAGATCGAATTAAACAGTATCTATACAAAATGCTGCCTTGACTGGTATGAAACCTGGGAGAGGCTTTATGCTTCATCTAGGTGAGCATTAGATAAACACACCCTTTCATTTGATTACACAACAGACTGAGAACCCACGATTTATGCAACCAGACATACTGTAGACAGAAAGCGCGGCGCCCAACTTTACCCGAATCCATAGTACGCGTGCACAAACGCCCCCAGCGTCCGCCCGAGCGCCATGGCGAGGATGATCCACGGCATCCCCCGCTTCAGCCGGATTCTCCTGCTGAAGACCGGTATCACCTCCACGATCTCCGTCAGCGCCATCGCCCACGCACCGGTGAAGGCACCGGAGAACAGGCCGAACACCGCCGCCCCGGTGACGCCCGCCGGGATCCGAAACGAATATACACTGAACAGATTCCCCAGGATTCCGCCCAGCGCCGCCGCGTCCTCGTACCAGAAAACGTATTTCGCCGTATGCGTCTTCCCGGCGAAGCGCGAGATCACGCCGAGCGCGATGAGGAAGGCGAACATGCCGCCCGCCACGGCAAAGCCCGCGGACAGTCCGAGTATCCCAAGGAGAATCTGCGTGCTAATCGACATCAATGCTCGTCTCCTTCCGGTTGCAGCCCTCGACGAGCGTCGTATTCACATCGTCCTCGTAGGTGCGCATCTGCACCTCGATCGGCGTCGGATCCTTCATGATCCGCTTTCCCCCGAAATGATTATAGAAAATAAGGACGCCGGCGGCGATGCCGACAGAGTACGTGAGTTCCAGAACCGTAAAGCCGTCTGAGGGCTGTCCGGTGAGCAGCTCATAAGTCCGCGCGAAAACCTCTGCCACGCCGACGTCGTTGTTGAATGTCATAATGGAGAAGGCGGAACCAAAGAAAATCAGCAGGCAGACCAGCGCGACCTTGAGCCAGGCCCAGCGGTCCCGCGCGTAATCCGGCGACTCATACTTGATGATAAAGTCCGATTCACCCAGATTCTGTATTTCCAGGTTTGGATAAATCTCATGAATCAGCTCGATGACCTTCATCACCGAAAAGATGTAGCGATCGGTCTTCTGCGCCTGGATTTTCAGGAGCTTCAGACTCTTCAGCCGCGCCTTCACGGCGCTGTCCGCGCATTCGAGCTTCGCCACGTCGCCCAGCCGTACCTCCGCATGATCCACCTGCACATTGCGCTCAATCTTCATATAGAGAGTATCACTCATGTCGTCTGCCTCCGCTCCCTTAGTATGCACAGATGAATGCCTGATTATGCAAATTCCCCGGTGAGCCGCTCCCGCATGCGCCGCAGAATCCGCTTCTCCATGCGGCTCACCTGCACCTGAGACACGCCGAGCACGGAGGCCACCTCAGTCTGCGTCCGTTCCTGCAGATAGCGCATGATAATGAGCCTGCGCTCCCGCTCGGGCAGTTCAAGCAGCAGCTGTTCAAGCACGACCCGGTTCAGCAACTGCTCCTTCTCGACGTCCAGGTGCCCGTTCCCCTGCGCCTGGCTCTCGATGCGGTCGAGCAGGCTCAGCTCGCTCCCATCGCTCTGCGGCATGATCCGGTAGATCGACTCGACCTCCACTCGCAGCTCCATCGCCTGCGCGATCTCCTCCGCTGTAAGTCCGGTCAGCGCGGCAATCTCCTTCACCGTCGGATCGCGCCCCTTTTTCTGCCGGAAATCCTCCGATTCACGCCGGATCTTCCAGCTGTTTTCCTTCAAGGAACGGCTCACCTTGACGATCCCGTCGTCGCGCAGAAAGCGCCGGATTTCCCCGGCGATCATCGGCACGGCATAGGTAGAAAATTTTACTTCAAAAGAAGTGTCAAATTTATCGATGGCCTTGATCAGCCCCATTGCTCCAATCTGGAACAGATCCTCGCTGTCCGTGCCGCGGCCCGCAAAGCGCCGGACGACACTCCAGACAAGCCCTGTATTTTCCTCGACCAGTCGTTCTCTGGCCTTTTTATCACCATGGTGCGATCTCTCAATCAATACCATCGTGTCTTCCATCCGCTCACGAGCCCTCCCGCCGCTGCTCTCCTGCCCCCCCCCCGCGCTTCTTCATCCGGACAGTCGTACCAAATCCCGGGGCAGACTCCACCCGCACCTCGTCCATGACGGCCTCCATATACATGA
>JAJQCG010000077.1 GCA_021202815.1 Lachnospiraceae bacterium
CGTAAAATACAGTGTGTCGCCGGTCGCCAGGTATTTCAGGTTCCCGAAATGCCGAGTGTAATTGTGTCCGCAGATCACCAGATCGTCGGTCCATACGGCACCGGTGTACCGTCCGGGCGCGATCTTCAGTCCCGGGTAGCTCCATTCCGACATGACCGGCAACTCCAGTTCCAGCGACGGGATGGTCAGCGTGCCGATATATTCATACCCGTCGATCTCGATGGTATCCATCTCGCCGTTTTCCGGCTGATTATAAATTGGTATGTCTACCCCAGAATCGTCGGTGTTCTCCTGCAGCACCTCTAGGACATCCTGCGCGTCGCTGCCTGCGCGGGCATCGTCCCAGTTATTGTACAGGAGCAGCGCGGCCGCCGCTAGGATGAGCAGCCCACCCAGGATCATGAGCAGGACGCCGCCTTTACGCCGCATGGCGCTCCTTTCTCCGTTCACTCAGCACCAGAAGCCATCCGGTGGCAAACAGAATCAGTCCACTGACAGCCAGTACGGGGACTGGCCAGTTGAGCTGCCCGGTCTGCGGCAATGTCGAGGTGGAGACTGTCTTCGTCGTAGTTGATGTCTTCGGTGTGGTTGATGTCTCCGGTGCCGTTGTCTCCGTCGATGCCGGTTCGGTATAGACCTCTACCTTGGGGCTGGCGTCGACGTCATAGAGCCAGGCGTCATTTTCCACACTGGGGACGGTGACCAGGAAGGGAGAAATCGTATTATAGCCGGTCGACTGCGTGGTCTGCACCACCAGATACAGGCCCAGCTCCAGCCCGTCAAAACTGACGGCGCCTTCTGCATCCACGGAAGCAGCTGTGCCGCTAATCTCGCTCTCTGTCACATACTCTGCCAGTATCGCCGCCAGGGAGCTGTCCTCCACATCGAGCGTCTCGGCGCAGTCCGCGAAATCCTCTGTGTAGGCATAGGCCATATCTCCGTCATCCAAATAGAGCACCGCCACCTGATAGATCGTCACAGCCCCGTCGCTCACGGCATTTCCGTCGCTGTCCTTCAGGGTCAGGCTCACGGAACCGGTCCGGTCAAAATCCAGAGAAGCGCCGTCCGCCGCCGCGTACGCGGTCCTTCCCGGGCCGCATGTCATCGCGAGCAGGAGCGCCAGCATCAGTGCAAACCGGACTGCTTTCAAATGATATTTCATACGAATCTTCCTCCTATTTCCGCTTCTTCCTGCGTGTACTCACCAATAGGCACACCAGCAGGAGCAGCATCAACGGTACAGCGACCGCAGTGGCAACAACTATGGTATCAATCTTGTACGCTTCGGCCGTCACCCGTACGAGTGCGTCGTCCGCGTTCTCCGTCCTCACGCCCCGCACCAGCAGCCGATGGCTGTTGACCCCGTACGGAGTGCAGGTCATGAGGGTGCAGTAATCTTTTCCTTCCTCTATGTACAGGTTCTCGAGCTCGTCCGGTTCGACGATAGAGATCTGGTCGACCTCGTAGGTCAGCAGCTGATCAAGTACCGTAATGGTAAATGTATCTCCTATCTCCATCTGATCGAGGTCGGTGAACAGTAAGGCGCTGGGCAATCCCCGATGCGCGGAGATCACACAGTGGGTACTCTCGCCGCCCACCGGCAGGCTGGTCCCCTCCAGATGCCCGGCGGCGATCTGTAAGACCCCCGCGTCCGTGCCGTGATAAATCGGCAGCTGCACATTGATCTTATCAATCGTGATATAGCCCATGATGCCGGTCCCGGTGATATCCAGCGTCTCCCAGTAATCCTCGTCCACCAGATCCGGATTGGAAATGGTGCTGGCAGAGCCGATGGAAGCCAGGTTCTCGTTGTATGCTTCCGCCGCCTCAAAGTAGGCGGTGTAATCCGTCTCGGACATGGCGTTGACGGCTTCATCATACGTGGCGATCGCCCGGCTCGTGACCCGTTCATTCCACCAGTTACTCACTGTGGGATAAAGAAGAATAGCAAGCCCCACGAAAAACACGCCTACCAGGATGATCGTCATCAGACGATCATTTTTCCTTCTTTTTCCCGTCTTCTTTGTGCGCTTCATTTCTTCATAAGCCTCTCCTGCATTTTTATGCATCTGTCTATGGGCTTTTCGACAGCCGCCACAATCACATGTGACAGACATCGAACAACCAATAGGCTTGAACCCCGCCCCGGCCGGGCGGCCGGGGTGGGAGTGATATACTTTATGTACGATAGATCATAAGGAAATCGGAGGCCAGGTTACTCCGCTCTTCCCATGCGCTTCCGGGTGATCAGCAGCACAGCCGCGCCGAGAACCAGAATGCTGCCCACGATGTAGAAAATGGTTGTACCCATGCCGCCGGTGCTGGGAAGGGTAGAACCGCTGAGGTTCTCAATCGTCACCTCAACGATATTTCCACCATTAGCACTCAGTTCGCCGGGCTCGGTCACAGTCCAAGTGCAATCTTCCCCAGCCTCAGTCATCTTGCAGGAAATTTCGATTGTAACATTCGCTGCTTTATTATAGCCATCGGGAACAACTGTCTCGGAGAGGGTGTAAGTACCTTCGCCCAAGCCTTCAAACAACAGAACACCGTCATCACCAACCGTAGCAGCTGCAGACACCTTCACAGTCTCTTCATTATAACTCACAGTAGTGGTCTTCGAATATGTCGTGGTTACGCTGTCGTAAGCTTCACTGTTATCATTATCGCCGCCATCAGTAATGGGAGCTTCGGTGGTATAGGTGCCGTCTTTCAGCTTATAGTAAGTACCCTCTGCATCCGCAGTAAAAGAATCCGTGGAAACCTTGACTCTGTTTACAGACTCACCTGTCAGGGTAAATTCTGCGCCAGTCAGAGCATTTCCGTCTTCATCAACCTTGATCACCTTAATGCCGGTCACATATGTAGTGGTGATCGCCTCAGGGGTCTCGCCAGTGGGAGCGTCCGGAGCAGGTGTATCAGGGTTATCATCATCATCATCCTCGCCCTCATCAACGTTGGGGTTGTTGGAATAGGTCAGCTTGGCCGTGTTGTCATTACCCTCGACACCGATGACAGCGTCATCGTCTACAACAGCATCGTAAGTAATCGTAATAGCCGCGCCCTGCGTATACTGGATGAAATTCTTGAACACAATCGTAAGAGTGGTCGTTCCATCAGTATTCTCTTTAACCGTCAACTCATAATCGGTATCTTCTGCCAGAGTTTTATCACCAACGGTGATGATCATACTATTCTCAGTATATTTCAGGCCTGCAGACAAAGTATCCGTTACGACGAAATAATACTTCGTGTAGGCACTCATATCCGGCACCTCAGAGGTCAGTTTAAAGGTGACGGTATCGCCGATCGAAGCGGTATTCGTGTCGCTGGTTACCTCATCGTTCCCATCCGTCGCCGGAGTCACCACAATCTCCTTATCCAGAGTAGGGTAGGTGGCCTTCTCATCGATCTCCACATTCTTAACCACTTCCAGAATGATGTCCGTATAGGCATCGCCATCAGCCGTCACGCTATTATCCTGGTTCTTGACCAGATAATATCCTGCCGTCAGGCCGGAGATCGTGTAGACATACTCGCCATTCGAATTTTTCTCTTCAGCTTCGGTGCTGGTTTCCGCGACCGTCGAGATCAGGTTCTCGCTGGCAAGCTGTGCGAAAGTTGTCGACAGTGTACTGTTCGTGTTATTGTCGGACAGAACCTTTGCCACATCAGCAGCGGTCGTACATGCGCTAAACAGACTGGCAACAGTGATATCCAACGCAGGGTCGTCATCTGTCTGACCAACAACCGTTGTATCTGCCTTCAGTGCAGCTAAAAGATCTTCTCCTTCCACGCCGCTGCCCCACACAACGTTGGACAGAACACCATCATACAGATCACCGGTGAAAACCTGATAGGCCTCATAGATATGACCTGTTTTTTCACTGGTAATCGTGATGCTATAAGTGGTCGGGGTCTCACCTTCCACCGCAAACGCAGTCGACGTCATCGCAAGCACCATGACCAGCGCCAGCAGAACGCTGACAAGCTTTTTCATTTTGCTCATGTTTGTTTCTCCTTTACAAGTTTTTTTGTGATATGAGCGGGGTTGCCGCCTGGAACAGCGTGAGGACAGAAATTGCTTAAGGCTCTCTCCTCCCCTGCTGTCGCAGGACATTTATACAAAACGCAGGCTGCGGTTCCTGGCAGCAAGCCCGCCCTTGTATACATTTGACGATGCGCTCCCCCGAGCGCATTCAACAGGTGCAGGGACCCCGGATGGCCCCGGCACCGGTTCCTGAACCGGCGGCCTCGTCCGGTCCTGCAGGAACTGGCATTCATATTCACACACTCCCCCCTGATTATTTAATGAAGGAAATCCGACTCAGCGGCCACACCCGCAGGATCACCTTTCCCACAATCTGATCCTTTTCGATACATCCTATGGCACTGCTCCGGGAGTCGATGGATGTTGCCCGGTTGTCTCCCATGACAAAATACCGGCTTTCCGGGACCTGATACGGATAGCTCAGGTCCGTTTCTCCCAGAGATTTTTCTGTTACATAGGGCTCGTCCAGCAGTTCATCATTGACATACACATTTCCTTCATCATCGATATCAACAACGTCGCCGGGTCCGGCGATCACTCGTTTTAAGAGCAGTTTGTTCTGATAATAGAAGCCCACCAGATCGCCGGTCTCGAAGTTGTTCGTTTTCACCAGCAGGATGATGTCCTGATCCTCCAGCGTCGGTTCCATGCTGGTCCCGGATACCTGGAGTACCGGGAAGAACAGCGTCGCGATCAGGACGGCGGCCGCCGCTACGACGACCAGCGCGTAGATCGTGGTGCGCAGGGTCTGACGGTATCGTCTCTGATATTGTAATCGTTCCCGTTCGGCAGCCACATCCTCTTCACTGGGGATAGATGCCATGTGCGGAATTCTGGGTTCCATTCACAATTCCTTCCCATCTGCATTCACATATCAGGCCGGTTCTCCCCCCGCGGGGCTCTGTCCGCTTTCCGTATCGGCCTTTCCAAACATATGAGCCGCCAGATCCGGATTCTCTTTGAGGATCTTCTTTGCCTCCCGGACAAAGGCCGCCCGCATACGTTTCACATCCTGTGTCGTCTGCTCCCGCTGAGAGGTACATTCTGCCTCGGTCTGTTCGCGCTGAGCAGAACATTCTGCCTCGGTCTGTTCACGCAAGGCGGTACATTCCGCTTTTGTCTGCTCACGCAATGCGGTACATTCTGCCTCGGTCTGCTCCCGCAGGGTGCGGCATTCTTCCTCTGCCCGCTGCGCCTGTTCCGCTGCGGCTTCTTTCTCCGAGCGGGCGGAGGTAAGAAGCTCTGCCGCTGCTTCCTTCTCCGAGCGAGCCGATGCAAGCAGCTCTTCTGCCTGCTTTCTGGCTTCGTCCAGTTTCTGTTCCGCTTCGCGTTCCCTGTTCCGGACAGAGTCCAGATATTGCCGCGCCGCCGCCTCAGCATCTTCAAATATATGATTCAGGTTAACCGCTGCCTCGGCGATTGAACCGGCATTTTCAATGCGCAGGAGTTTGTCATCCAGCTGTCGGTGCAGTTCCTCATTTTCCTCGTGGAGCAGCCGCTCATTTTGCTGCAGGGCATAGATGATCTCGATCAGCTCCGTGCGGTTCATTTTACGAAGTTCTTTGTCTGCCATAATCACTCATCCCCGCCCACAGCGTCCTCTCAAAAACATCAGATTTTTTATTCTGCGGTATATATAATACAACAAAATCCGTTTTACGTGTCACACATTGCTTATTATAGCCTACGTACATCGGAATTACAAGGAAATTTTCCCACTTTTTGAATTTTTTTTGAACGCTTTTTGAGACAAAATAGCATCTTTGTTTTTACCGCAAATTCATATATCTGTTGTTTATCTGATTTCTGAATAAAAGCCAACTTCTGCATATTAAACCGCAAATCCCGGAGTACGCCGGGCAGCAACCGCGAGCCTCCCCTGTCTCGTGGCACGTAACAATTAGTATCGTACGCGGGTTTATAAAACAATAAAACAGCCCGCCAGATTATCTTCCGGAGCTGTAAATCCATACAGTTGGAAAGAAATCCGACGGGCTATGTTATTCTATTCTATAGTTCTCATCAGGCAAGGGACAGGGCAATCCAGTTTTTCACAAGATCAATGCTGACATTCGCATACTTAGCAATCAAATCCTCTGCCATGCCGTCTTTATGCATGTTGATCGCCATATTCTTCGCATTCTCCATCCTGCCCTGCTCAATTCCCTGCTGCATCCCTTGCTGCATTCCCTGCTGCATTCCCTTCTCATATCCATACTCCACAGCGTATTCTCCCAGATTGCTCATCGTATCCACCTTCCCTTCCAGATCTGTGTCAAAATCTATTTGGTACTCTTCCTGCAATACCTGCAGTTTCTTCTCCCCGCTCAGGCTCATGGACAGCAGCACGTTCAGCATGCCGGTCAGACTGCACGGGTTCTCCTTCTCTTCATTCAGCGCGATCTGTACGATAGACATCTTGTCGTAGTCACTCTTCTGATCCGGGATGCCCGGTACGATATCCCGCTGGTTCAGCGATACCTCCGCGATGGCATTGCCGATATACGCCGGAGCGTTCATGCAGATCCAGATCGAACAGACCTTCCGGATCCCATCGTAATTTTTCCCCGAGAAATCAACGCCCTTCTGTGCTGAGACCATGCGGCTGACATAATATATGCCCCGGCTCCAGATGCGGTAGCCCGGATAAAACGCCCGCTGCGCCTCCACATTCACGTAAATCTTACGTTGTTCTCCTGCCTGCGGCAGATACACAGCCAGGCAGATGTCATACGAGATAGAACCCTCGCCGGGAATATTGCTCTCGTTGGAGAGTCCTATGATCTTCTCTGCTCTTCTGTAAGACGGACGAGACGCTTCCGGCTCCGCACCTACCTGAGCCAATTGAGTGCACCCCGCATCCACTCCCACAGAAGATATTTCAGGCTCCCCGATGCAGTCCTCAATCTCTGCCAGTGTATACCCGGCAAATTCTGACATCGTATAACGGAGAATCCACGCCAGGATTGTTCTGCTCGCCAGTACGCTCTTACACTGGGCATCATATTGCGCCTGCACCTCCGCCTGGCGGATCGCACTCCGAAGTTCTTCATTCATAGGCTCCTCTTCCTTTGATTATATAATCTTGCAGTTGTTTTCGCAATACTATTTTGCCAGAGGCGTCCCAGAATGTCCACAAACAAAAAGTCACTGTTTTTCCATCACTTTTTGTCCATATTGCACGCAGGCTTATGAAAAGCTGCGAAAAACATCCCGTCAGGTCTCTTTCCCATTCTGCAACTTTAAACAGTCGGAAAGGAACATAGCGGGATGGCGTTAGCTGTTCAGTTCCAAATCATATGATCAGGCAAGAGATATATCAAGCCACGTCCTGACAAGATTCACACTGACATTTGCCGCTCTGGCAATCAATTCCTCAGCAACACCGGCTTCATGTAAACTGATTGCCATATTCTTTGCATTCTCCATCCTGCCCTGCTCAATCCCCTGCTGCATTCCTTGTTGAATTCCTTGTTGCATTCCCTTCTCATATCCATACTCCACAGCGTATTCTCCCAGATTGCTCATCGTATCCACCTTCCCTTCCAGATCTGTGTCAAAATCTATTTGGTACTCTTCCTGCAATACCTGCAGTTTCTTCTCCCCGCTCAGGCTCATGGACAGCAGCACGTTCAGCATGCCGGTCAGACTGCACGGGTTCTCCTTTTCCTCATTCAGCGCAATCTGCACAATGGACATCTTGTCGTAGTCGCTTTTCTGGTCCGGGATGCCCGGTACAATGTCCCGCTGGTTCAGCGATACCTCGGCGATGGCGTTGCCGATATACGCCGGAGCGTTCATGCAGATCCAAATCGAGTAAACTTTCCGGATCCCGTCATAATTCTTCCCCGAGAAATCGACGCCCTTCTGCGCTGAGACCATACGGCTGACATAGTACACACCCCGGCTCCAGATGCGGTAGCCCGGATAGAACGCCCGCTGTGCCTCCACATTTACATAGATCTTGCGCTGTTCTCCCGCCTGTGGCAGATACACCGCCAGGCAGATGTCATACGAGATAGAACCCTCGCCGGGGATATTGCTCTCGTTGGCGAGCCCCATGATCTTCTCTGCTCCTCTGTGAGCGGAACGAGAAACTTCCGACTCAACACTCACCTGAGCCAAATGCGTGCTCCCCGCATCCACTCCTATTGAGGATATCTCCGGCTCCCCGATGCAGTCCTCGATCTCTGCCAGTGTATATCCAGAGAATTCTGATATCGTATCGCGGAGAATCCACGCGAGGATTGTTTTACTTGCCAGAACACTTTTGCATTGAGCGTCATACTGCGCCTGCACTTTTGCCTGGCGGATCGCGCTCCGAAGTTCTTCGTTCATAGGCTCCTCTTCCTTTGATTATATAGTCTTACGGTTGTTTCCGCAATACCATTTTGCCAGAGGAGTTCCCGAATGTCCACAAACTATTTGTCACTGTTTTTCCATCACTTTTTGTCCACATTG
>JAJQCG010000168.1 GCA_021202815.1 Lachnospiraceae bacterium
AGACTAAAATCCACTTTGCCCCCTTCAAAGTGGAAGTAAACTTTTCACTTCAGCTCTAAATTATTTTCATCAGAAAACTTGTATTTTTGATACCGAAGGAGTATAACTTCAATATCTTTTCGGTATGGATAGAAAAGAGGACAGTTATGGACAGAACGGAAGCGCTGGAAAAGCTGATTACGGCTTTTGAGGCCTATTATGATATAAAAAGAGAAGGCACGGAGCCTTTCGCGGCGGAGGCGGAGTTCAGTCTCCATGACGAGCAGTATTTTCTGATTAAGAGTGCGCGGATCAGCGAGGTGGACACGAAGGAGTTTGTCTATTTCGCGTCTGTGGAGTCGCTCAGCGCAGAGATGCTTGCCCGCCTGGATGAAACTGCCTGGGAGCGCGGCACCGCAAAGGTGCAGCCGCACGCCGATCACCGGAACAGTGATGTGATCCTCTATATTCTGGCCGACCACGTCGAGCCGGAGGCGGTGGCGCAGATAAAGAAGCTGCGCCACTACAAGAGCTACCGCCATGGGTTTCATGGCTGGAGCCATTACCGTTTGGCTGTGATTGAGCTTTCTTCGGGGAAAACGGCCAGTAACCGCCAGGGCCGCGACCAGGAGAAGCTCGTGAACAACATTATACGTAACAGTTCAGAACAGCATTGAAATGAAAAGACAGACTGTGCAGGTTTACCTGCTAAAGGCTGTGTTTTCATTTCGGGATGGGCGGAACGCCCGGGGGCCTCAGACATATGACGCGTAAGCGGCATATAGCCTTCGAAGAAGGCGGTCTCAAGGCCTGCTGTGCTGAATAGTTACCGCAATCCACAAAGGAAGGGAGTAGTAAAAAATGACAGCATTACTTATTATTCTTGCAGCTATCGTTCTGCTCGTCATCGGCTATGTATTTTACGGTTCATGGCTGGCGAAGCAGTGGGGCATCGACCCGAGCAAGAAGACCCCGGCAATCGAGATGGAGGACGGCGTCGACTATGTCGCGGCCCCGTCGGCAGTTCTGATGGGACATCATTTCTCCTCGATCGCAGGCGCAGGCCCGATCAACGGACCGATTCAGGCGTCTGTCTTCGGCTGGCTGCCCGTGTTTCTGTGGTGTGTGATCGGAGGTATTTTCTTTGGCGGTCTGCAGGACTTCGGTTCTCTGTTTGCCTCTGTTCGCAATGAAGGAAAATCTGTTGGTGAGATTATCAAATCCTCGATGGGCAAGCGTGCGCAGAAGCTCTTCACGATCTTCGCTCTGCTCGTTCTGATTCTGGTTATCGCCTCCTTCGTCAACGTCGTGGCGGGTACTTTCGCTACCGCGGCTGGCTCTGAGGTGATGTTCGGCATCGTGGCGAACCCGACCGGCAACCAGACGACAGCTATGATTTCGCTGCTGTTCATCATCCTTGCCATCATTTATGGTATTCTGACGAACCGCTTCGGCATGAAGACCGGCCCGGCGACAGTCATCGGCATCATCGGTATCGTGATCGCCGTTGCCATTGGCCTGAACTTTGGTCTGGCACTGCCGCGTTTCTGGTGGATCGTCCTGATCGGCGTCTACATCACGATCGCGTCGCTGCTGCCGGTATGGATCATGCTGCAGCCGCGTGATTATCTGTCCAGCTTCCTGCTGTATGGCATGATCATCCTGGCGCTGATCGGAATCGTGTTCTCGGCCTTCACGGGCACGGCGACATTCGAGCTGCCGATGTTCACCGGCTGGAGCAATTCTCTGGGAACGCTGTTCCCGACCCTGTTCATCACGGTTGCCTGCGGCGCCTGCTCCGGTTTCCATAGCCTGATCGCTACCGGTACCTCTTCGAAGCAGCTTGCCAATGAAGGCGACGCGAAGGTGATCGGCTACGGCTCCATGCTGATTGAGTCCGCGCTGGGTATCATCTCCCTGATCGCGGTCGGTATGGTCTTCACGAAGTACACGGCCGGCGAGTTCGGTTCCCCGGCAGTTGCGTTCGCGAGCGGTATCGCGACGATGTTCGGCACGGAGTCCCCGTCCTATAACACGATCTACGCGCTGCTGACGCTGGCGGTTTCCGTGTTCGCGCTGACGTCTCTGGACACCGGCACCCGTCTTTCCCGCTTCATGTTCTCCGAGCTGTTCCTGAAGGAGGATGAGAAGTCCTACAAGGATGCTGACGGTATCCGTGGAGTTCTGGCATATCCGCTGGTCGGCACTGCTTTCATGGTCATCGTGGGCTGCGTCCTCGGCGGACTGAGCCTGAGCCAGATCTGGGGTCTGTTCGGAGCCGCGAACCAGCTGCTCGCCGGTATCGCTCTGATGGCAGTTGCCGCGTGGCTTGGAAATATCGGTAAGAACAACAAGATGTTCTACATCCCGATGGTGTTCATGCTCTGCGCGACCCTGTGCAGCCTGGTTCTCACGATCCGGAAGAAGATCGCCCTCATCGGCGCGGCTTCCGCGGCCTGGGGCGATTGGTTCCAGCTGATTCTCGCTGCCGCGATGGTGATTCTGGCTATCTTCCTTGTTGTGGAAGGCGTGCAGGTATTCAGCAAGCAGGCGAAGGAAAAAGCCGCTTAAAAAAGTGGTTGACGTGAACGATTTACAATGCTATAATACATATCGCTGAGCCGGAAAGGTTCAGCGATATGCGGAAGTGTCGGAATTGGCAGACGAGCAAGACTAAGGATCTTGTGCTCGCAAGGGCGTGTGGGTTCAAGTCCCATCTTCCGCATAAAGGAAATCCCCGGAGAGAAGATCTTCGGGGATTTCTTTGTCAGGGCAAGACCCTGTTTACTCTGTCGCTTGCAGGATGCCGTCCGCCGTGACCTCCGCTCCGAAGGAGAGCTCCGTCAGGCGGCTGTACAGCGTCTCCGGCGCGCTGATGACGGAGAGAGCCTGCCCGCTGCCCTTTCGCTGGCAGGGGACGAGCTGAATTTCCAGAGAATCGTCTGCCCCGAAGGAAGCCTCCAGGAGCAGCGTCTCGCCGGTCTGGTTGCTGAAGAGGTAGTTGCCGAGGCTGTAGACGATGGGAACGCCGTTGTAATACTCGAAACCCTGGAGCACATGCGGATGACAGCCGATGATCAGATCAGCGCCTGCGTCGATGTAGCCCTGCGCAAGCGTGCGCTGGTAGTCCTCCGGCGTCTCATTGCGCTCGACGCCCCAGTGAACGAAGACGATGACATGGTCGTACACGGCATCAGCCTCCGCGATGGCTGCGTTGAGCCTCGTCGCGTCATAGGTCTGGAAGAGACCGGGCTGACTGCTGGTGGCATACCAGTCGTAGGAGGGCGAGACACGCGTCGCTCCGAAGATCGCGAAGCTCTGGCCGTTCACCGTGCAGACTGCGGGCGCAGAGGCCTCAGCCAGGTCATATCCGCCGCCGATGTAGGTGATTCCGGCCTGACTGAGCGTGTCCAACGTGTCGCAGAACGCGTCCTGCCCGTAGTCCAGCGCGTGATTATTTGCGATTGTGACGATATCCGTTCCCAGATCCTGCAGGATGGACACATATTTGGGGTCGGTGCGGAAGCTGTACTGTTTTTCTTCGTCGGCTTCGCCGCGCAGACTGAAGGGAAATTCTTCATTTAACAGGAAGAGATCCGCGTCCTGCATGTGGGACAGCATTTCCGCGTCCGCGATTGCGGCGATGCCGGAGCTGTCGTAGGCGCCAAGATAGATGTCGGAGAACAGAACGTCGCCGGCGAAGGCCAGAAGGACGGTGTCGGAAGTCTCCTCGTCCTCATTGTCTTTTTCTGTATCCTCATCTTTGATTTCTTCCGGAGCTGCGTTCTCCTCTTCTGAAATTTTCGTGTCTGCCGTTTCCGTTTCTGAGACTTCCGAGGGAGTATCTTCCTCACTTTCTGTAATTTCAGTATTCTCCTCCACCTGCTCTGTGCCAGTATTTGTCCGGAAAAACAGGAGCCAGACAGCCATCAGCACAACGCCGATGACAAGTCCGATTCCCAGACCTTTTATTAAACTTTTCATAGACACCTCCGCCTGGAGTATAGCATGATTCCGTGCGAAAAGCTATTTCTTTTGGAACAGGCGTCTGTTATACTGTCCATAGTGCAGTGCTTTGCAGATGGCCGGGTTCTGCGAGCAGGAAGGTCCGGCGATTTGGAATGCGTGATATCAGACGAAGATGGAGGATAAAGGCTATGCTGATACAGAACGGGCGGGTCGTGGACCCGGTGACGGGGACGGATGAGATCCTGGACATACGTGTGGAAGGTTCGCGGATTGTGGAGACAGGAAAGAGGCTGAACAGCGCTGGGGAGCAGGTGATTGACGCCACAGGGCTGGTCGTCGCGCCGGGACTGATGGACGCTCATGTCCATTTCCGCGATCCGGGCTATACATATAAGGAAGATATTTTGACCGGAGCCGCGGCGGCGGCACGGGGCGGATTCACGACGGTGGTGTGCATGGCGAATATGAAGCCGGTGGTCGACAATCTCGAGACGCTTGCCTATGTGCAGGAGAAGGGGGAGCGCGCCGCGGTACATGTACTACAGGCGGCTGCGGTCACGAAGGGCCTGCAGGGCCATGAGCTTGTGGATATGGAGGCGCTCGCGGATGCGGGGACGGCCGGATTCACGGACGATGGGATCCCGCTCATGGATGAACGGCTTCTGATTGCCGCGATGGAAAAGGCGCGGGAGCTGGGCCTGCCGATTTCTCTCCACGAAGAGGATTCCGCATTGATTGCCGCGCCGGGTGTGCATCAGGGCGCGGTTTCGGAAAAGCTGCACTACGGAGGCGCGCCGCGCGCGTCAGAGGATGTACTTGTGGCGCGGGACTGCATGCTCGCGCTGCACACGGGGGCGCGTGTCTGCATTCAGCATATCAGCTCCAAAAATTCGGTGGAGCTGGTGCGGCTGGCCAAGCGACTCGGTGCGGATGTGCACGCGGAGGCGACGCCGCACCATTTCACCCTGACGGACGAGGCGGTTCTGCAGTATGGAACCCGCGCGCGCATGAATCCGCCGCTGCGCACGGAGGAGGATCGCCGGGCAATCATTGAGGGCCTGCGGGACGGCACGATCGACATGATCGCGACAGACCATGCGCCGCACAGCGAGGAAGAGAAGGCGCGTCCGCTTGAGAGTGCACCGAGCGGGATCGCAGGTCTGGAGACCTCGCTCGGGTTGGGATTAAAATCGCTTGTGGAGCCGGGCTATCTGACGCTGATGGAACTGCTGCGGCTCATGAGTCAGGCGCCTGCTGAGTTTTACGGGATGTTGCCGGGAAGTATTGAGATTGACGCTCCGGCCGATCTGGTGATCTTTGGGGAGAAGGAACTCTGGAAGGTGGAAAGCTTTGCGTCGAAAGCAAGGAACAGCCCGTTCCTGGGCTGGGAACTGCCGGGCAGGGTGCATTATACGATCTGCGCCGGGAAAATCGTGTACGAGGGTTAGTGGAGCATAAGCTTTATTCCTGCGATTCCTGGTCGATTTTTGCGTGAAGATATTCGATATATCCGCGAATACTTTCCTGATCTTCCGGATTGAGAGAATCGTAGAGCATGACAAATTCCTGCTGCTCATCCGGCTTGGGTATTTCCTCTGGACGAAGTCCTTTCACGAGCTTTTGCAGCGGAATATGATGGAAGTCCGCAATTCGGCTGGCTGTGACGGCATCAGGAGACCTGCGGCCATTCTCATAGTGAGAGTAGACCTGTCTGGAGATATGCAGTTCACGACTGATCGCTTCCTGCGTCAGTCCCTTGTGATGCCGGAGTTCCCGGAGCGTCTGTCCGAAATCTTGGCCTGCCATGAAAATACCTCTTTTGTAATATGGATTTGCGTGTGGGAGCCGCCACCCTGGCGTGGGGACTCCCTTTTTACGTGTGTTGTTCGTCCGCCGTGCGCTCGCTCGAGAGCCTTCAGCTCTCTCGCTCACGGGCAGTCGCCCTATAGAGCCGCCGCCTGACCAGAGAAACCGCAAGCGGTTTTCTGCTCATCCGTCGTCTCTGCGGGTTTATCCGCCGTGCGTGCGCTCGAGAGCTTTCAGCTCTCTCGCTCACGGGCAGTCGCCCTATAGAGCCGCCGCCCCGACAGGAAAACTGCAAGCAGTTTCCTGTCTGCTCGCCGTCTCTGCACGGCTCGTTGTCTACGTGCATTATACCAATTTCCAGTATTTTCCTGACAAAATATGGCAAAACGGAGAATTAAATACATAAAGCAAATTAGAATATCCAAAATAGTTGCTGATATGATACAAAATGATGTAAAATAAAGAGCGGCAGGGGGATGAAGAATGCAAAGAAAAGGGAAAAAGCTCTTATCCGGGCTTTCTGATCTGCTTTTGCTGATTCGGCTTCATTTTGTGAGGATCAGGAAACCCGGAGACGCCAGAACTTCTGAACAGATGCTGGAAGAGATTAAGAAGAAATCAAAGCTTACTTAGATTGCTGTTGTGATATTCGGGGGAATTCGTCACTTCTTCGCCAAACCAGTCCGGAGCGGTGAAAGCGTTTGCAGCCTCTTCGGAAGGGAATTCTACCTCAGCGAGCCGCAGTCCGGGCACGGGCTCGAAGAATTCGTCGAGCTCGATGGTGTATTCGCCGAAGGGAATGAGATAGCGGTGCTTTGAGATCAGTCGTCCGTCCGCCTTCTCACGCAGATGAAGATAGGCTTCTTTCGTGAGCGGAAGATTGTATTCCTCGCGGATCATGTTTCCCTTTGCCTTGTAGGTCAGGTAATATTCCTCGTCCTGTCGGCGGACGCGCACAACAGGATCGGTGCAAAGATAAGCCTGCTCGATTTCGTGATATGAGCAGGAGCTGAGATCCGGAGTTTCCCGGATCAGATATTTTCGTTCGATTTCATAATTTTTCATGGCTGACTCCTTTCTTCGCAAGTGTAGCATATTTTCTGAAAACATGCTAGAATAGAAGCAACTGTTCAGAACAGCATTGAAGTGGAAAGGTGCTGAGCGCCGGTGGCGCTCGTTTAGCATGAAGCGAAGTTCGTCGGCCTGCCGTTCCGAATTGCTGTGAATGGAAATAAAAAGAATATGGGGGGGGTATCTAAAATGGGTAAGGTATATGTATTTCTTGCGGATGGCCTTGAGGAGATCGAGGGTCTGACAGTCGTGGATATCCTGCGCCGTGCGGGCGTGGAGCTGCAGACGGTGTCGATTACGGACAGGCGTCTGGTAAACGGCAGCCATCAGATCCCGATCACGGCCGATGTGCGCTTCGAGGACACGGATTTCTCCGACGCGGAGGCGCTGGTATTGCCGGGCGGCATGCCGGGCACACTGAATCTCGGGAAATGTGAAGAGCTGACGAACCTTCTGCTTGACTTTTATAAAAAAGGCGGTCTCACTGCCGCGATCTGCGCGGCGCCGAGCGTGCTGGGCGACTTGGGTATTTTAAATGGGAAAAAAGCGACCTGTTATCCGGGCTTTGAGGAGCGCCTTGCCGGGGCGGAGCTCGTGTACGAGCCCGTGGTCTGCGACGGCAATGTGATCACGAGCCGCGGCATGGGGACCGCGATTCCTTTCGCACTCGCGCTGGTATCCCGGCTCGTCTCCCCGGAAAAATCCGAGGAGATCCGCCGGGGAATTATCTACTGACCGGAAGACATCTGCTGTTCCTGCTTCATGATCATCTTTTTGACCATTTCACCGCCGATCGAACCGGCCTCACGGCTGGTCAGATCGCCATTGTAACCGTCCTTCAGGTTGACGCCGAGCTCGCTCGCGACCTCTTCCTTAAAACGGTCCATGGCAGCTTTCGCTTCCGGTACCGCCATGCGGTTGGTTCCGGACTTGCTGTTCTGATCTGTCATGTTTATCACCTCCATGCCCATAGTATCCGCCGAACGGCGCTTCGCATACTGGAAAGTTTTGCAACCGTTCGGCAGATTCCGGCAACAGAGCCTTCTGTGAAGTCGGGGAAATTATTCTCGAAATTCTCCTTGCAAAAGCTGAAGTATTGTGTTATCATAGCATTCGTTGAGGAAACCAGTAAGTTAATAAGTACACATGGCGACATGGCCAAGCGGTAAGGCAAAGGTCTGCAACACCTATATCACCGGTTCGATTCCGGTTGTCGCCTCTTGAGGGAATCACAGAAATGTGGTTCCTTTTTCTTTGGAAAAAGCCTGAAAAATCAAGGGTTTTCGGATATCTGGGTAATTTTTGTCAGGATGTTCGGAAGCCCTTTTTTCGTCTGTGAATGACCGGTTCAGACCGTTTTGTTACACTATTTTTCGGGAAATAGTGTAACGATAGTGTGCCAGAAAATGTGTAAGGATGGGGAACTTATACATCCTGTCATCCTCAGTCTATGAAATCCTGATTCTTTCAGACACTGGACAGTTTAAGGCGGAGGCGCTAAGAGATACTGTGCGGCACGTGAACCGAATGCAGGTGAAGGATAACGACTTCCTGTCAGATCAGGTGTATTATTT
>JAJQCG010000098.1 GCA_021202815.1 Lachnospiraceae bacterium
TATTCCATACGAAAAAAGTATAGGCAAATTCTATATATAGGTTTTTCTGAAATTAATTTTGAGCTTACTCAACTCATATTTCAGTTAAATAAAGGATATTGGGATTTTTATATATATGGGAAACAACGCTTCGTTAGATCATAGAATTACAGAAATAAAAGAATTGGCCTGTCTCTTAGATAGTAGTATAATAGATGCAGGCAGTGCGGATACTATCAAAGTGACATTACGCGATAAAGTAGAACGATTACATACAGAACATTATAGTATCACAGCACCAAATCCAGATAAACCAAAATCACGATGGCAGACGAGCTATAAAACAGAGGACGGCAAAAGACACAATATTAAAGCATCCACAAAAGAAGCCCTACTCGACCAACTGATTAAACTTTATTCTGGACAACTGAACTTTGACAAGCTGACTTTTTATAGTCTTTATAAGGAATGGCTGGAGTACAAAACGAAAATCACTGAAAGCCGGAACACGATCAAACGACACGAACAGCATTATAAAAAATACTTCAAGACTTCCAAACTTCACAACATGAAATTGAAGGATATAGACAAACTCACTCTTGAAGTTGAATTTAATCGTATCGTAAAGGATTTTAATCTCACCCGTAAAGAATGGTACAATGCAAGGAGTATTGTAAACGGAATGTTTGACTATGCCCTTGACCGTAAGTATATCAATAACAATCCTTTAGATCGCGTAAAGGTCACTGTGCGGTATCGCCCTGTTAAGAAAAAAAAGAGCAGTACACAGGTTTACAACTCGGACGAATACTCACAGATTACACGCTATCTTGATTTTATGTTTGCCACGACCGGAGATCCTGCTTTCCTTGCCTGCCGTTTTAATTTTATGGTGGGCTTGCGTGTAGGGGAATTAGTGGCCCTGAAATGGGAGGATATAGAGGATAGTAAGTTATGGGTATATCGCGAGGAAATCCGCGACCAGTATGAAAACAAGTATTATATTGTCAATCATGTTAAGACAGCGGACGGGCGTGTTATTTCCTTGATCCCGCAGGCTTTAGAGATTTTGAAGGAAGTCCCGCGAACCAGTGATTTTATATTTGCCCGTGAGGGTACAAGGATCACATCTAGGCAGATCGAATACGTTTTAAAGAAGTACGCTGAAAGGAATGGACTTGCTACGAAAAGCACTCATAAAATGAGAAAGACCTGTGCCAGCCGTATGCATAATGCAGATGTTCCGATTGATACAATCAGACAGCAGTTAGGACATAGCACGACAGCCATGACGTGGGAATATATTTATGATCCCCTCGCCCCGGAAGAGACTTATAACAGAATGTCACAGGCTTTTTAATGTCTACCGTGTCTACCGCGGATATTCAGATATTTAAAAACGGAAAGCCCAAAAAATCAAGCTCTCCACCACTTCTGAAAAGAGCGACAGACGGGACTCGAACCCGCGACCTCCACCTTGGCAAGGTGGCGTACTACCAACTGTACTACTGTCGCAAACTTTGCCGCCGCATCAGCGACAATAGTTATAATAGCGGAATCAATCGCTTTTGTCAACAGGTTTTTTACACAAATCGATTTAAATTTTTGTCGTACTCGTAGTTGATGCCCCGGAGCTTTTCACACAGCTCTCTTTCGCTCACTCCCTTATCCTCGCAGAAGCTGCGAAAATCCGGGTAAAAGTCGCGGAGCTCGGTATTCACATAGCTCAGAAGCAGCATCGGATCATCCGGCATGGTTCCCTCCTCTTCAGGCGTCCTGTATCAGCAGGCTGCCGACATAAATATAGTTCTGAAAATCCTTTTCTAGGATGCTGTCGAGCTTCTGGTAGCTTAAGTCAAACCACTCCTCCTCCGCGGTGATCAGCATATGGGAAAAGGCAATCCCTGCATCGAAAAGATTGTGGTTTTCCTGCGCGCGCCGCCCAAAGCCACCCGGCTTTTTGACGAAAAGATGGATGCGGTCATCTGCGGACACAAAGCGCCAGGGCTGCAGGTTCATGGCCGAGGGCGCGAGCCGCGCGGCCTCGAGCAGCTTCTTCTGCACCGATCCGAATTTTCCGTGGACGGTCACCATTTTTTTCATCTCGATGCGTCGGAAATCCTCGCGGCGTCTCTCGAGCGGCTCCGCGGGATAGCCGAAGGCCATGACCATGACGAGCTCCATCCCCGGCTCGCCGGCTCCGCGAACCCGCGCGCCGCCCTGATAGCAGCTGCCGATCCCCTTCGTCAGCATCCAGAGAGCGAGCTGCTCCATCAGGCAGCCTGCATTTCTGCGGTAATCCTCCCTCGCCTCAGAATAGATCGCGATATAATAGGGAGCCTTCACTAGAAAGCTTCCCTTTATCCGCCGTTCCCGCGCCCGAAAAATCTTCCATTTCACGGGGATGTCCGGCCTGATGCCGAGCGCGTCCTCTCCGAAGTGTTCCATCTCCTCGAGTATACCGCTGTCGATCTCTTCCTGTCTGTACTTTCGAATCGATTTCCTCCGAAAAATCGCCTCATACAATGTCATTGCCCGGTCAGCTCCTCCATCTCGTCCAGATAATATTTGAATACCTCCAGCGCTTCCTCCACCGGCTCCTTCCGCTCCATATCCACTCCGGCCATATGCAGCAGGTCGAGCGGGTACTGAGAGCTCCCGCCCTTCAGGAAGCGCTTATAATCCATCACCGCGGTTTCGCCCTCCCGCAGGATGCGCGCGGACAGCGCCATCGCCGCGGAAAATCCGGTCGCGTACTGATATACATAGAAGGGCGTATAGAAATGAGGAATCCTGGCCCACTCCATCCCGATCTCACGGTCGACGGTCGTCTCCTCTCCGAAATACTGACAGTTCAGATCGTAGTAAATCTCACAGAGCCGGTCGGCGCTCAGCGTCTCGCCCTGCTCCTCCAGACCGTGCGTGATCTTCTCAAACTCCGCGAACATGGTCTGCCGGTACAGCGTCGTGCGAAACTGCTCCAGCAGGTAGTTGATGAGATACGCCTTGCGGGACGAATCCTCCGCATGGTCGATCAGATGCCGGATCAGCAGCGCCTCATTGCAGGTCGAGGCCACCTCCGCTACAAAGATCTTATAGCCCGCGTAAATATAAGGCTGATTTTCATCCGAATACCAGGAGTGCAGCGCATGCCCCATCTCATGGGCGAGCGTGAACACATCATTCAGGCTTTCCTGATAATTGAGCAGCACGTAAGGATGCATCCCGTAGGCGCCCCAGGAGTACGCGCCGCTGCGCTTTCCCTGATTCTCGCAGACGTCGATCCAGCCCTGCGTGAAGCCCTCGCGGAGCAGTCCCAGATATTCCTCCCCCAGAGGGGCGAGTCCCTCGAGCACGATCCTTTTCGCCTCCTCGAAAGGAATCTTCTCACCCGGGTCCTCCGTCATCGGTACATAGACGTCGTAGAGATGCAGTTCTTCCACGCCGAGCAGTTTTTTGCGTAGCCCCATGTAGCGATGCAAAAGCGGCAGCGCCCCGTGCACGGCGTCGATCAGATTGTCGTAGACCGTCACCGGAATATGACTCCCGTCGAGCGCGGCCTCCAGATCCGAGCCGTATTTCCGCGCCTTTGCGAAGAAGACCTCCTGCTTCACATTCGCACGGTACGTCGCCGCCAGCGTATTGCGCCAGGAGGCGTAGGTGCTGTAGAGCGACTGAAACGCGCTCCGTCGCAGCTCACGGTCGCCGCTCTGCATGAGCGTGATAAAATTGCCATGCGTCACCTCGATCTGCTCTCCGTCTGCGCCGCTGACCGGCGGGAAGCGCAGGTCAGCATTGTTGAACATGGAAAAAATATCCTTCGGGCTCTCCGCCACACCGCCGAGCGAGGCGAGCAGCGCCTCCTGCTCCTTCGGGAGGACATGTGTCTTCTGCCGGATGATATTTTCAAAATACTGCCGGTATACCGAAAGCTCCGGATTTTCCTCCAGGTATCCCTCAATCGTCCCCTCCGGGAGCGCCAGAAGCTCCGGCTCCACCCAGGCGCAGGCCTGCGAAAGTTCCACCAACAGGCCTTGCGAGAGATTTGCAAGATTCTGGTAAACGCCGTTGTCCGTATTCTCATGCAGCCTCTGATTCGCGTAGACGTAGACCTTCTCCGCGAGCATGTTCAGCTCATCACAGGCGCGCTGCATCGCGAACAGCACCCCGGCGCCCTCGTCGAGCCGCCCTTGATACCGCGCAAAGCCCGGAATATCGGCCTTCAGCCGCTCGTAATCCTCACGCCAGCACTCGTCATTTTCATATAAATCTTCAATCGCCCATTTATATTCAGAAGGGATTTCCTCTCTTGTCCTCACGTTCCGCACCGCCGTTTTTGATTATCATAATAACATATTTATCCCAAAAGTAAATGCGAAATATACGAAGTTTTTCAACACCGAATCACTCATTCCTTATCGCGTCCAGCGGACTTAAACGCATCGCGCGCACCGCCGGGAAGAATCCGGCCAGCATGCCCACCAGCACGGCGAAGACGAGCGCGACGCCGATGAGCCAGATCGGAATATAGGAAATGCCAGAATAATAGCCGCCTGACGCACCCCCGGCCACCTGATTGATGATGAGGGAAATAATCTCGCTTAAGATCAGCCCGATGAGCCCGCCGAAAAAGCCGATAAATCCGGCCTCCATCAGGAACATCGTGCGGATGTCCTTCAGGTCGCAGCCCAGAACCTTGATAATCCCGATCTCCTTCGTGCGCTCATAGATCGACATCATCATCGTGTTCGCGATGCCGATCGCGGCGACGAAGAGCGAGACCGCGCCGATACCGCCCAGCACGAGCTGGATCATCGACATCTGCTGCTGCGTCTGCTCCATCCACTCCGCGTTGCTCGAGGCGGTGTAGCCCATGTTCTGGATCGCCTCCATAACTTCGGACACATTGTTCATGTCGTCCACGCGCACGTAGACCTCTTCATAATAAATATCCTTGTAGGCCTTTCCCGATTTCGTGCTCGGCTGCCCGGGAATGACACTGTTTTTGAATACCTTTTTCAGCTGGGCGGTCAGCGCATCGATGTCCGCGAGCACATAGTAGCAGTTGTCCTGGTACTCGTCGACGCCTCCGGCCATCATGCCGCTGGCGGGGACGAGGTATTTCTTCGGCGACGAGACGCTCGAGTCGTACTGCGAGCTGTAGTAGGCGTCCGTATCAAAGATGAAGAAAATGGAATCATTCATCAAGTCGACGTCCGGCAGCTCTCCCGTCTCCCAGTAGTATTCGTAGGTTTTCGCCTTGTAGAAATCCGTGATGACCTGATTTCCATAGAAAAATTCGAGTGTGTCGCTGTCCGTCGGCAGGCTTCCCTCACCGACCTCGATATCCATACTCTGCAGCGCCTCCTGCGACATGCCGCGCACTGTCAGCCAGGCCTCGTAGCCGCCGAATTTCGCCATCACGCTGACGCTCAAAATCGGCGAGGCGACTTCCACATGCGGGATCGCCGCGATCTCTGCCACGACCTCGTCGTCGATCAGCGTATCCGTATCCGTTTCGGACGAAGAATAATAATCCGTCCAGTTGTACACATCGATCGTGGTCAGGCCGCCGTACTGCTCAATCTGTTCGAGCGAGCTCTTCTGAAGGCCAAGGCCCAGCGAGATCATAACCACGATGGACGCCGTCCCGATCAGCACGCCGAGCACGGTCAGTACCGTCCGTAGCTTTCGCCGCAGCAGATTGGAGGCGCTCATCCGCAGCAAATCCAAAAATTTCATGCGACTTCCTCCCGCCTACAGCTCCGTGTCGTCATCATCCAGATCGAGCAGCTCCTCCTCGAGTTTCTGCTGCTTTTTCTTCTTTTTCATTTTCAGGACGACGATGACAGCAGCAGCAGCGACCAGCAGCAGCGCGATCACGACGATGACCACGACCGGGCTGCCGCCACCGCTCTCCGCCTCCATATCTTCCATGCCGAAATCATCCATATAGTAGTCTTCATAGGCTTCGCTCACGTAGAGTTCGGTCTCCTTCTCGATCACCGTGGCCTCGCCGGACTCATCCTCGTAGGAAATCTCGAGCGTCACAATCCCCTCGTCCATCGTGGCCTGCGCGCCGGTCAGATACATATCCACCGAGCCGGTCGCGCCGGAATCGAGATTGCCGATGAAAGCCTCCCCACCGCTGATGGAATCCGCTACCGCCTTGACCGTCACGTTGTAGAGCTTTGTCTTGCCGAGATTGTAGATCTCGAACATGACATTGGACTCGCTGCCCACCTCGATACTGGTCGGCATCACTTCCGGCTCGCTCACATCGACGCGCGCCTCCTGCTTTACCGGAATCGAAACACTCGCCATATTCGTGTAGGAGTTGACCTTCTCGTCCTCATAGCTCATGTTCACATCGATCGCATAGGGCTTCTGCGCAAGGTCAGAGCGCGCCTCGAGCTCAATCTCGATATCCTTCGTGCCATTTCGCCCGATTTTATCCACAAAGATCGTATTGGATCCGGCCGTCGGCAGGAAGCTCTCATAGGTCGTATCCGAATCCGAGCCGGTCACGACCGCGGAAAATTCAAAGAGCATGTTGCTGACGCTCGTGGAGGTCGAAGTATTTTTCAGGTGCAGGGTCAGCACGAAGCTCTCGCCGGCGTGCACCGTCTCCGGGTCCGTCTCGAAACCGGTCACGATTACGCGCGGCGTGGACTGCGTACCGTCCGCGCTGACGCCTGCCGTGCCGTTCGTCTGTATATAAGTGTCGAGCGTCGTGCTCTGACTCATCCCGTCGGAGGCGAAATAACGCACGTCGAAGGAGATTTTCAGATAGCCGCTGCCCACGTCGTCCCGCGTGGTCAGATTCCAGGTCAGCTCCCGGCGGCGGTCCATATCGGAGATACCGCTCGCTATTCGTACCCGGCAGATCCGTGATCGTCTGCGAATAGCTCGACTGCGTGATCTCAAAGGGCCAGACCGTCGAATCCGTGCTCAGCACCGGGGTCACAACCGCGTTACTCACGTCCGTCTTTCCCATGTTGATGACCGGGAGGACAATGCTCACGCTCTGCCCCGCGTTTGCGACCGGCGTTACCCAGTTTCCGCCCACCATCAGGAAATGGTCGGCGTTCACGACGACCGTCTCTTCCTCCTCTTCGTCCTCATCGTCATCCGAGGCGCTCACGATCGCGTCCATGTCGGCTTTGGTCTTTGTCACATACTCTGTAATGCCCGTAGCCGTCTCCATCGCATTGATCTGCGACGTTGCCTTTGTGATCACGGCGTTCAGCTTCGAGGTATAATTCCCGTCAGGGTCCACCACACGCTGATAATCTTTGAGACTGCTGATAGCGCTGGCTCTTTCCGTCGCCAGTGAATCCGTCTCCGTGGCATACGCGGTGATCACCGCTCCCGGCAGTGCCGCCACCGCCGTCAGCAGCACGCCCGCGCACAGCGCCGTCAGTACTCTCTTCACACACTGTCTTCTCATTTCTCGTCCTCCCTGTATTCCTGCTGTTCCTCTATCTTCACGATCTTTCCGTCGCTGATATGAAAAATCCGGTCTGCGAACCCGGCCAGATGCCGGTCGTGCGTGACCATGACCATCGTCTGGTTGTTCTCCTGCACGACCCTGCGCATGAGCCCCAGTACCTCCTCCGAGGTACGCGAGTCCAGATTTCCGGTCGGCTCGTCGGCGAAGATGATCTCCGGATCGAGCACGAGCGCCCGCGCCACGCCGACCCGCTGCTGCTGTCCGCCCGACATTTCAGTGGGCCGGTGCTTCACATGCGTCGAGAGACCGACCAGCTTCAGCATCTTCTCCGCCTTCGCCTCGCGCGTCTTTTTGTCTACGCCGCGGAAGGTCAGCGGCAGCGCCACATTCTCGATCGCATTCATCGTCGGCAGCAGATTAAAGGACTGGAAGATAAAGCCTACCTTCTCCCGCCGAAAGCGAACAAGCTGGTTTTCATTCATCCGCTCGAGATGCTCACCCGCCACGATGACCTCGCCCTTCGTCGGCTTCTCGAGACCCGCCAGCATGTTCAGCATCGTCGACTTGCCGGAGCCCGAGGTGCCGACGATCGCGCAGAACTCGCCCCTGCGGATCGTCAGATCAACGCCGTTCAGCGCACGTACCTTCTCCTCCCCGACGCGGAATATTTTATAGAGATTCTTCACCTGGATAACTGCCTGCGCAGAGTTGCCCATCCTGCGTCCTCCCTCCTTGTGCTCGAGTAGGCATGGGGATTACTCCCCATACCCCTACACAGAACCGTACGTGCG
>JAJQCG010000015.1 GCA_021202815.1 Lachnospiraceae bacterium
CTCTATTGAAGCTTTTCGCGGATGTGTTCAACTTGCACTTGCAATTTTCGCAAAATAAATTTGTCAAGTTTTTTTAAAATAAAGAAAGCCAGCAAATATGCCAGCTAAATGGGTGTGCCCTTTTAATTAACTCTAAAATAATATAGTGCTAAATCCCAAAGACGGGACTTGGCGGACTGCTATAATGTTATAGTAAAAATGCCTTTTAGCATAATGAGGTGAGAAAAATGATGTACCCTTTTATGACACTGAACGATGATACAGAGATCACACATTCTGAAATGAAATCGGACGGAAGCGTCAAGGTTTATATCGAGACGCCGGATGTACAGGATGGATTTCATAATGCTGTGTGCTGGCTTCCGGAATATAGATGGGAAGAGATATACGGCTACTCAGAATCAGAGATGAAATATTTCAGGAAACTGATTGCTGACATGGCGCATCTGATTATGGAGTTCTCACAGGAGGGAGGAATCCTGAATGCCGCAAATCTTTAGAGTCGGTCCTTATATTGTGTATTTCTGGTCGAACGAAAGCAAGCCGCTTGAGCCTGTCCATGTCCATGTTGCGGAAGGCAGAGCCTCCGCAAACACAACAAAAATCTGGATTACGAGAACGGGGAAAGCCCTGCTCTGCAATAACAATTCTCGTACGGTTTGCTGTTAGTCAGTCGTTCGGTGCCTCTCGACACGTCAGTCTTTTATTTATGAGTCCGTGCAGAGGATGGGTGAAAAATATGTCTTACTCCAATTTGACATGATTAGTGGAAAGCGCCGTCAAACGGCGCTTTCCGGGTCTTTGGGAATCTCTTTTTTCTTATCAATCTTTGGCAGGAAGGGAAACAGCTCTTCGTAGTGCTCCCATTCCTCCTCGTTCTCGATACCTGCCGGTATCAGTCCGGTCATGTCCCGTGCGGAGCAGGTACCGAAGTTCTCATATTTTTCCGTGTGTTCTTTACAGTTCATAATTTCTCACTCCTTTTTCACAGTATGTGTTAGAATAGGGAAGGCTATGCAGAGGGAAAAAAGGGATTTCTTTGGAAAATCTTCAGAATTTTATGCGTTTCATCTTTAGATTTGGATTTTATAGTGAGAGCGGAACAGGAGAGAAGCGATGGATACTTATCATGTGCTGGTTGTGGAGGATGATCAGGAGATTCGCGATGGGATCGCGATTTATCTGAAGAGCCAGGGCTACGAGGTCTACAAGGCCGCGGACGGCATCGAAGGGCTTGAGACTATCTACCGGGAGGAGATTCACCTGGCGATCGTGGACGTCATGATGCCGCGCAAGGACGGCATCCAGATGGTCATGGAGATGCGGAAGGACTACGATTTTCCGGTCATCATGCTTTCGGCGAAATCGGAGGAGGTCGACAAGATCCTCGGGCTCAACATGGGCGCGGACGACTATGTGACGAAGCCCTTCACGCCGCTTGAGCTGCTCGCACGGGTGAACTCGCACTTGCGGCGCTACCGCCGTTACCTCGAGATGGCGGCGAAGGGCGGTGTGGAGGAGGAGCACGTCTACCGCATCGGCGGACTTGAGCTCAACGAGGAGAAGGTCGAGCTGCGCGTCGACGGCGTGCCGGTGAAGGTGACCTCGACGGAGTACCGGATCCTGCTGCTTCTGATGAAGCACCCGGGGCGCGTCTTTTCAGCGGACGAGATCTATGAGCGCGTCTGGAACGAGCGGGCGGTGAACTCCGATACGATCATGGTGCACGTGAGAAATATTCGCGAGAAGATCGAGATCAATCCGAGAAATCCAAAATATCTGAAGGTGGTGTGGGGAGTTGGCTACAAAATGGAAAAACAGTAAGATTTTAGGAATCCTGCTCGTGCTTGTTCTGTCGATGCTTGCAGGCGTCGTCATGTGCAATCTCTATCCCTTTTTCCGGGAGCAGGCGGCAAGAAAGATCGCGGAAGGACTGGAAGAGGAGACGGTAGATGAGACGAGAGCGGAGCAGGTCGTGCTCGAGGTGGATGAGGAGTATGCGCGCTATCTGCTCTCGTCGATCTGCTATCTGGACTATGAGATCACGCCGGATACAGACGCTTTCGCCTGGTTTACGCAGAACTACGATGCGGACGGGCTCACGGTCGCGCAGCGGGAGCAGCTCACAGGTGAGGCGAATCAGCTGATGGCCAATCTGCGGAACCAGTATGTGAACATGCAGGGGCTGAACGGCTGGTACGGCTACGCGGTGAATACGGAGAAAAGCTACGGTAGCGGAGGACTGAGCGCGGAAATCTCAGGCTCCGAGGCGCAGGATTACGGCGCGGTCGTTGTGATCAGCTACGACAGTCGGGGCGTGCCGAGTATCATCAGCAGCCGGGGGATGATCTTCGAGGACACGGAAGGGCTTGACTATCTTACAAATGCTTCCATGTCGGTGCTTCTTGAGGATAATGGAATGGCAGAGTCCGATGAAGCAGGTGTTACAGAATCTTATTCAGAAGTTACAGTGGAAAGCGGGGAAGCGACGGATGTGGAGACGGCTACGGAGGAAGCTGTGGAGGAGACGGATACCTCGACGGCGGAGCTGCTGCGCGAAGTGCCGCTTCCGAAGATACAGAACGCGACTTTTGTGTTCGGCGTCTACACCGGCGCGTCACAGAGTGGCTATGTGTCGGATTACTACACACAACTCTCCGCGTACCGGCAGAGCGGCTACACGATCGCGGTGATGGGGCTTCTGCTTGTGATGCTGGCGTTCGCGCTGCTTCTGCAGAATATCCCGGCGCTGCGGCTGCGGGAAGTGCTGTTCTTCCGGCTGCCGTCGGAGCTGAGCCTCTTCCTTGCCTTCTGCGGCATCAGTGCGACTTATGTTCTGGCAAAGGTAGATGTTTTCGTCTGGTACTCGCTTTCAGGAGGACTCGTTGACGATCTGAGCCGTATGGGCTTCGGAGACGCCGCGCCGCAGGCCGCGACGGGACTGCTCTGGATTCTGTGGAGTCTCTTTGCGCTCGGCTGGTACTGGATGGGCGCGTCGCTGCTGCCTTATCTGACGCATCCGCTGCGCACACTGAAGGAACGGACGCTCTGCATCGGCGCCTGCCGCTGGATCAAAAAGAAGTGGCTGAAGCTCTGGAGCTGGGCGATGGAAATACAGCTGGACGAGGAGAAGAATAAGGCGCTCGGAAGGCTGGTTCTGGCAAATGCGCTGCTTGCGTTGTTGTTTGGCGGCGTCTGGCTGCTGCTTGTCCTGCTTTTCGGCTGGAGACGGTCACCCGCGGTTATGCTGTTCTCCGGGATTCTGTGGATTCTGCTCTATTCGGCTCTGCTGTATGTATTGGCAAAGCGGAAATGGGCGGGTGTGCTCTCCGACTATGATAAGCTGCTCCGGGCTGCAAACTCGATTGCCGAGAGGCGGGCGGATGAGACGCTCGCTGAGAATATGGGCGTCTTCGAGCCGGTGCGCGCCGAGCTTGGCAGAATCCAGGACGGTTTCCAGAAGGCCGTGCGCGAGGAGGTGAAAAGCCGCAATACCAAGGCGGAGCTGATCACAAACGTTTCGCATGACCTCAAGACGCCGCTGACCGCGATCATCACCTATGTAGATCTCCTGAAAAAGGAGGATTTGACGGAGGAGGAGCGCAGGAGCTATGTGGCGACGCTCGAACAGAAATCACAGCGGCTGAAAGTCCTGATCGAGGATCTCTTTGAGGTGAGCCGCGCGGCGACCGGGGACGTGGTGATGAATTACGACGAGGTCGACCTTGTGAATCTGATCAAGCAGGTGCGCCTGGAAAATGAGGATAAGATCAGGGAAAGCCCCGTTGATTTCCGCTGGAATCTGCCGGAGGAGAAGTGTGTGCTGCGGCTTGACCCACAGCGGAGCTATCGCATCATCGACAATCTGCTGCAGAATATCCTGAAATATGCGATGCCGCAGTCCCGCGCCTATATCGAGCTTCTGGAACGGGAGGGAAAAGTGACGGTCAGCTTCAAGAATATGTCAGCGGTGGAGATGAACTTCACGCCGGAGGAGATCACGGAGCGCTTCGCGCGCGGCGACCTCTCGCGTAATACCGAGGGCAGCGGCCTGGGGCTTGCGATCGCGCAGAGCTTCACAGAACTGCAGGGCGGGGAGTTTAAAGTCGAGACGGATGGAGATCTTTTCAAGGTTATGCTTGCCTGGAATCGATAGGTCAGAAGTAAAAAGCCCTGTGGATGTAAACGTGTAAAATGTATACATTCACAGGGCATAGTCATTGTAGATATTGTCAAAGGCAGATGCTTTTACTGCAAAACAACTCATTGCCTGGTTGCGACCGGAGGCCGCGATGCATGATTTACAGCTCGAAGGGATCGTCCGCCTCTCTGGCATCGGAAGAAGTCTTCTTCACATTCAGCGCGGCTTTCTTCTCCTCGATATTTGCCTTGTGTACGAGAATCGCGGTGCAGACCTCGCGGACATCCTCGTCGACCTCTTCTCCGGCGGCGAATTTTTCAAAATAATAGGCGCCGAGCTTGATCTCCAGTTCTTTGATCGACTTCTCATCGTTCGCGATCTGCGCCTTCAGGCGGGTGTCGTCGGCGAAGTCAGACGTTTTTTCCACGGCTGTCTTTGCGAATCGGTTTACCTTGTCCATAAAATCCATGTTCGTTTTCTCCTTTTTCCTGATAGATTTTGTGTAGCAGAGAATGTTCTGTTACTAATATAAATCGAATAAATATAAACAGTATATAAACCAGCTTTACAATGTATATAACTTACGAGCCTGATTGGCGGAGCAGTGCTCATTCGGTATCCAAAAGGTCTGACCCGACACACATGAAGGTTTAGATGCATCGGCTCATGAAGATTTCGTTATCGGCCTGCGAGAAAACCCTCGACTTCCTCAACCGTCGGCATCACCCGCAGCGCGCCCTTACGCGTCGTGATGAGGGATGCGGCGGCATTTGCGAAGACGAGCATCTCCTTCAGCTGCATCTCCGTCAGCTTTTCCAGCCCGTGGTCGAGCACGTAATTCAGCACGCAGGCGCAGAAGGTGTCCCCGGCTCCGGTGGTCTCGATGGTATTCTTCTGCAGGAAGGGCGCGGCTTCGACAAAGTCGTCGCCGTAGTAGGCGCGGCTGCCGTCCCGACCCATCGAGACGAGAATCAGCGGGATCGGGAACTCGGAGCGGATCTTCTTAACGCCCGCCGTAAAGTCCTCCTCGCCTGTGTACCACTGGATCTCATTGTCCGAGATCTTCAGAATGTCGCACTGACTCAGCCCATAGCGCACCTGCTCCCTGGCGTCATCCAGCGATTTCCAGAGCGGCTCGCGGATATTCGGGTCGAAGCTGACAAGCGCACCCGCGGATTTCGCGGTAGCGATCGCTTTTTTCGTGGCGGCGCGCACGGCGTCGTGCGTCATGGAGATCGTGCCGAAGTGGAACAGACGCGTGTCCGCGATCAGATCGAGGTCGAGCTCATCCTCCCGCAGCATCATGTCCGCGCCCGGATTGCGGTAGAAGGAGAAATCCCGGTCGCCGTCCGCGAAGGTGTGCACGAGCGCGAGCGTCGTGTGGATCTCCTCATCCATCAGCAGGTTTTCCGTGCCGATGTGCAGCTCGGTGAGCGAGCGTTTCAGGATGCGGCCGAACTCGTCGCTGCCGACTTTGCCGATAAAGGAAGCCCGCTTTCCCAGGCGGTTCAGCATGGCGAGAACATTACAGGGCGCGCCGCCCGGATTGGCCTCGAAGAGCCCGTTTCCCTGCGCGCTCAGGCCGTTCTGTGTGAAATCGATCAGCAGCTCGCCGATGGCAATAACATCATATTTTTTCATGCAAATTTTCCCTCCCGTTGTCATCATTTATGATGATACCACGGATTTCTCCGCGCTTCGCGCTCCCGATATCCTAAAAACATTCGGAATCCGCACATTTTCCTTTGGAAAATGGCTTCTTCCTCATGTTTTTGCGGGTCTTAAAGGCATGAATACGAATGCAGGCATTCGATTCACGCCCTTCCGACCCTAGTATCATCATTATAACGCAGCCATTCCAAAAAAGGAAGGGCGGCGCGCAAAGTTTACGTTTAATTTATAAGCATCCTGTAGAAATAAATGGAGTTTAAAAAAATAAGGAGAAAGGATGCAAATAGATGAAGGAAGTAAAGAAACCCAGCAAGAAGCCCCTGATATTTTATTATCTCATCGTGCTGCTGGTGATAATTATTCTGAATACCTTTGTGCTGCCGTCCATGCTGCAGACGCCGATTACGGAAGTGGATTACGGCACCTTCCTGACGATGCTCGATGAAAAGCAGATCGACACCGTACAGGTGGAGGACGACGTCATTTATTTTACGGATATGGAGGAGGAGCCGAACTATTACTCCACCGTGGTCTTCAATGATCCGGATCTGGTGGACCGGCTCTATGAATCGGGCTGCTCGTTTGGCAAGGTGCAGACGGAGGAGGCTTCGGTATTCAGCCAGATTATTCTCTTTGTTTTGCAGATTGTAATCTTTATCGCCATCGGTCAGGCGCTCTCGCGCTGGCTGATGAAGCGGATGGGCGGCAATATCGGCAACGCGATGCAGTTCGGAATGGGAAAGAGCAACGCGAAGGTCTATGTGGCGAGCGAGACCGGCATCAAGTTCAGCGACGTTGCAGGCGAGGACGAGGCGAAGGAGCAGCTGCAGGAGATCGTTGATTTCCTGCACAATCCGGCGAAATATCAGGCGATCGGCGCGACGATGCCCAAGGGCGCGCTGCTCGTTGGCCCTCCGGGAACAGGAAAAACGCTGCTTGCGAAGGCCGTGGCCGGCGAGGCGGAGGTTCCCTTCTTTTCCATAGCGGGTTCGGAGTTTGTGGAGATGTTCGTCGGCATGGGTGCGTCCAAGGTGCGCGATCTTTTCAAGCAGGCGAATGAGAAGGCGCCCTGTATCGTGTTTATCGATGAGATCGACACCATCGGAAAGAAGCGCGACAGTCAGGGCGTGGGCGGAAACGATGAGCGTGAGCAGACACTGAATCAGCTGCTGACGGAGATGGACGGCTTCGACGGTTCAAAAGGCGTCGTCATCCTCGCCGCCACGAACCGTCCGGAGACGCTCGACCCGGCGCTGCTGCGCCCGGGACGCTTTGACCGCAGGATTCCGGTGGAGCTGCCGGATCTGAAGGGCCGCGAGGAGATCCTGAAGGTGCATGCGAAGAAGGTCAAACTCGGCGACGACGTTGATTTTCATGCGATCGCGCGGGCGGCTGCAGGAGCCTCGGGCGCGGAGCTCGCCAATATGGTCAACGAGGCTGCGCTGTGCGCGGTGCGCGAAAACCGCAGCTTTGTGACGCAGGCTGATCTGGAGGAGAGCATCGAGGTGGTCATTGCGGGCTACCAGAAAAAGAATGCGGTGCTGTCCGACAAGGAGAAGCTGATCGTGTCCTACCACGAGGTTGGCCACGCGCTGGTGTCGGCGATGCAGACCCATTCCGCCCCGGTCACGAAGATCACGATCATTCCGCGTACCTCCGGCGCGCTCGGCTACACGATGCAGGTTGAGGAGAAGGATCAGTACCTGCTGAGCGAGGAGGAGCTGATGGACAAGCTCGCAACCTACGCGGGTGGTCAGGCCGCAGAGCGCCTGATCTTCGGCTCGATCACGACCGGCGCGTCCAACGACATTGAGCAGATGACGAAGCTCGCGCGCGCCATGGTCACGCGCTATGGCATGAGCGACGAGTTCGGCATGATGGCGCTTGAGACGGTGAACGGTCAGTACCTGGGCGGCGACGCATCCCTGGCCTGTGCGGCGGAAACCTCCGCGGTCGTCGACCAGAAGGTGAAGGAGCTGCTGAAGCGGCAGTGCGACCGCGCGATGGACATCCTGACAGAAAATAAGGACAAGCTCCATACGATCGCGAAGTACCTCTATGAGAAGGAGACAATCACGGGCGATGAGTTCATGCTGCTCCTGCGGGAGTGTTCGCGGCCGAAGGAACTGCCGGGAAGCGAGGCATAGAGAAGATCGAAATTCCTGCGCACAGGAAAGTTTAGCGGACAAAGAGAAAAGGAATCGGCTGAAAGGCGGTGCAACTTAGGGATTTTTAATCCCTCAAAAAAATAACGGCGTAGCTT
>JAJQCG010000150.1:0-1420 GCA_021202815.1 Lachnospiraceae bacterium
ATTGAAGCTTTTCGCGGATGTGTTCAACTTGCACTTGCAATTTTCGAGAGAAAATGCTTTCCTTTGATATACCGTACATAAAACTGATCTTCTCCCTGCGCATGCTGGAGGATACGGGACTGCCGGAGGAGAAGGTGTCCGCCCTGCGCGGCGGGATGGGGGAGATGCTGTTGCGGCAGCACTGCGTGCGGGATCGGGACTGCGCAGTCTGCCGCTTTGAGAAAGACTGTATTGTCCGAAATGCGTTTTACAGTCGGATGGAAAAGCAGCCGCCTTATGTAACGGGGCAGGAGAGCGTGGGCTATCTGATTGAGTGTGAGGATCACAGAACAGATTTCGTGGAGGGGGGACGTTCTGGAGTTTCGCCTGATTCTGTTTGGAGGCAGCGTGTCCTGGTTTTACATCTATTTGCAGGCTTTCGCGCAGCTTGGCATGGAGGGCTTGGGGAAGCGGAAGGCCAGGTACCAGATTGATGAGGTCAGGGTCGCGGGGCGGCAGCGAATCTTAAGCGATAGTCAGATTGATATGAACGCGTACCGGATCAGCACGGTTGGAGACTATGTGGAGAGCCGTCTGCGGCAGATGAAGATGGAGGACGGGCACTGGCAGATGCATTTCCTGACGCCGCTTGCCATGAAGTTTCAAGGGGAATTCCTGCGGGAGTTTCGGGCGGAGGCTCTTGTGCAGGGCGCCTGTCGGCGGCTTCAGATGCTTGACTATTACGTGGACTGCGAGGCGGAGATGCCACGGGTCGCGGAATATCCGCTTGTTTTCTCGCAGAAGTCGGAGTTCTGTCAGGTTGGACGTTATTCCTCCACGCAGGACGCGCGGATGACGCTGCGTGGGATTCGGGGAACTGTTCGCTATCGCACGATGCCGGAAGATTGCCTGAGGTATTTGCTGGCGGGCGAACTCTTACATATCGGGAAAAATACCAGCTTTGGTTTCGGAAAATACAGGTTGGAGAAGGGATAAGGGGAAAAAAATGACAGTCAAGAATATTCTGATACTCAGTATGAGTACACTGGGACGCCTGGGAGAAAATTATTATCAATATGAAACATATATCTTCCGTGGCGTCAGTCAGCTGGAGGCCGGGACAAAGCTTTTTCTGAAAAGGTAGCAGATGTGCAAAGCAGGGAAAAATCCGGCCAGAATTCACAGGATCTGTATTATCGCAAGTCAGAAGGCAAGAAATGACCTGACGGAAGTCGGGGAATATCTTGACACGTCCGATCTGTGTTTTGTGAAGAAGCAGTGTGATGGAAGTGTGTTTGCGAATGCGGTGGATTTTTACAGGGAGCGCATTCGTCAGTATATACTGGGAAAAGAGAGCGCCCACGTTAGGCCGGAGGACGAGTCCTGGGAGGTGATTGAGAGACTGAACCGGGATGCCCGGGAGACGGCGGAGCGGGGAGGT
>JAJQCG010000150.1:1430-7995 GCA_021202815.1 Lachnospiraceae bacterium
CTCTATTAGTGTATCCGAAAGCTCTGTGATGGGATACGAAAGGAGCAGTCGGAGACAGATGTTGTAAACCTCTTCTTGGACATGCAGGGAGCGCGCCGTCACGAGACTTTCATCGTGAATTCTGCGGTCAAAATGCTTGAGATGAGCGGGATCCGGGTGAGAGAATCCGTGGCGACGGATTTTGACATCAAGAATCTGGGGCGCGGCCAGGCAAATCCAATTGTGGATACTTCCATGAACAATCTGATCTACGACATGGTCGCGGGAATGAACGAATTTCTGCGAACCGGAAGGGGCGATACCCTGGCGGAGTTCCTTGGCTCTGACAAGCTGAAGGGGATGGAGGCAGAAAAGAAGGTTATCCAGGAAATCAAAAAGATTTCGGATGCGATCCTGATCTGCGACACCCTGAAATTTCCTGAAAGTCTGAAGAGCCTTGGACGAGCACTTCAGGATTATAGGAAGATGAAGAATCCAAATCCCCTGTTTGCGGCGTTTGTGCAGGATCTGGAGGCGGATTATAATAAGCATCATCTTTTTGACAGGACGGAAGTCACTGACAACCGACCGGAGGTTCTTGATCAGCTCAAGTGGTGCCGGGAAAAAAAGCTGTATCAGCAGGCGGTAACCATCATCAAGGCGAAGCTTCCGGATGGGATTGTTGATAGCAAAATACTCTATTATAAGGATTCGAAGGAGATAGAAAATCTGTTGAATGAGATGCTGAAAGAAACATCATGGGATCCAAAAACATATTATTTGGAGGAGGGCAAGGTGCGCCCGGATGTGGCAAAATATCTCTGGTTTAAACAGATTATAAATAAAGATATCCGTAAGAATGGAATAAATATGCGCTACAAAGAGGCGTGTGGGAGGACAAAAGTATCCTACGGGCAGGGTGAGCAAATGGTGATAGAACTCATCAGGATGTATCATGAGTGGGTTGACATTCGAAATATCATAAACCATGCGAATACCAATGGACTGATCAATATCGAAATGCTGGAGCGTAAAATGGAGGAGCTGGACGAGTATATGATGAGGTTGATCCGCATGGGAGTGAAGATTGATCTCTCTCAAAAATTTCCGCTTAAGAAGTAGCAAAATGGAAAAGAAAGTCTGTCTGTGAAAGGACAGGTATTATCTCGGGGCGGTTTACACCGCCCCGAGTATTTTTTCCAGAAAATACGGCGCCTGCGCCCGCCACCAGGGCCAGTCGTGGTTCACATCGTATCCCCAGTAGTCCACGAAGGCGGGGATGCCGCGCTCACGCAGGACGGCGTCCAGCTGGCGCGTGCCGGCGAGAAGCTGATCCTCCCAGGCGCCCTGCCCGACGCAGATAAAGATTTTGCTCTGCCGGTAGAGCTCCATGTAGGGATGGTCTGCGGGCAGATTCTTCAGGCAGTGGCAGGGAGAGTTCAAGTAGACCAGGTCGTCCATGTAGCCGTTCAGCATGGAGGCCGGTCGTAGAGTCCGCTCAGACAGAGACAGGCGTCGAAACGATCCGGAAAGCGGAAAAAGATATTTCCGGCGTGATACGCGCCCATGCTGCAGCCGAGCGTTATGGCCTTCTGCCCATTTGCGTGCTGTTCGAGGAAGGGGCATACCTCCTGAATCAGGTATTGCATCCAGCGCTCGTGCTGTTCGATCCGCTCGCGGGGATTCTTCCACTCGCAGGACCAGGTCTCCGTGTCGATCGCGTCGACGCAGAAGAGCTGCAGCCGTCCCGACTCGATAAAGGGGCTGCAGGCCTCCACCATGCCGAAGCCCTCGAAGTCGTGGCAGTTTCCGTTCTGGGAGGGGATCACGAGACAGGGCTTTCCGGTCTGACCGTAGCGCTTCACGGGCATCTCGCGCCCGAGCCGTTCACTGTACCACTGTGTCATCTGTATTTCCATAGTAATCGCTCCTTCACTTTGTGTAACAGGAAGGCGGTCTGGAGCCGGCTGTTCTGAATAGTTATCACTTTGCTAATGCGTAGCGGAAGAATTCGTTCATCTTCTCCACGGTCTCCAGTTTTGCCAGATAGATATAGTCGCCCATGCCGTGCGCCAGCACCGCAGGCAGTTCCCGTGCCATCCGGAGGCTGTCGTCGAATTTCTCCAGAATATCCTCATGGGAATGTAGGTAGGTGACCTCGCGCCAGCGGCCGACGAAAGCGCAGAAGCAGGGCGTCGCTTTGGAGACGTGGCGCAGCTCGTCATAGACCATCATATCCGCGTAGTACTGATAGCAATTCGCGCTGTAGGCAAAATTGATCATGTCAGCGGTCGGGCCGCCGGAGGGGCGCATGTTGACCTCCAGTCCCACGACCTGGCCGGTCTTGCCCAGGCACGGGTGATCCTGCGTCAGCCGGAAGAATTCAAGGTGGACGAAGCAGCTGCGCACATGGAAGGCTTTCACGCAGGCGTGCCCGTAGGCGCGCAGATCCTCCGCCAGCTTGTCTACGATATAGAAATGAATCTCTTCATGTTCATTGATGCAGTCCATGATCGAGATCGGGGAGATATTGCCTGTCTCGAAGAGAATCTCACCCCGGCTGTTCACGATCACATCGAAGGAACAAATCTCCCCGGGGACAAATTCTTCCATAATATAAGGAACCTCCGGCAGATTGCAGAAGAAGGATACGAGGTCTTCGTCGCTCGTGAGCTTCCAGGTGTCGGATGCGCCGACGCCGCTGTCCGGCTTTACGATGACTGGGTAGCCGACCTCTTTTATAAAGGCGCGCGCGCTGTCGATGTCGTCGATCAGGTGCCAGCGGGCCGTCGGAACGCCCGCCGCCGCATAGCCTTCCTTCATGCGGGATTTGTGTTTGATCAGTTCCATATCCCGTGGGTGAAGTCCGGTCGTGATATGAAAATCCTCGCGAAGCCGGGCGTCCTGCTCGAGCCAGTATTCATTGTTGCTCTCGAGCCAGTCGATCTTTCCATGGCGGAAGGAGAGATAAGCCACGGCGCGGAACATGTCCTCGTAATTTTCCATATCCTCCACGCGGTAATACTCGGTCAGCGTCTGCCGCAGGCCTTCCGAGAGTGCGTCGTAGGGCGTGTCGCCGATGCCGAGCACGTTCACGCCGTTGTTTTTCAGCGCGAAGCAGAAATTCTCAAAGTTTTCCGGAAATCCGGGGGAAATAAATATAAAATTCTTCATCACAGTTATACCTCTCCGTTTCTGTATTTCTCCAGATAGCGATGGATGCGGTCATAGGGGTCCAGAAGCTCGCTGATGGATGCGTCGTGATTGAGCGTGTCGATCAGCAGCGCAATGTATTTGGACACGTCGCAGCTGATGTAGTAGGGACGTGACAGCAGCTCCGGGGGCTGATAGATCAGATTTGTGGTCAGCACGCGGTCGATCACACCGGCCTCGTAGGCTTCATCGAAACGCGCCATACCGTTTGTGAACAGTCCGAAGGTCGAGTAGATGAAAATGCGGCGCGCGTGCAGCTTTTTGAGCTGCTGAGCCACTTCAATCATGCTCTCGCCCGAGGAAATCATATCGTCGATGACGATGACGTCCTTGCCCTCCACGTTCGAGCCAAGAAATTCGTGCGCGACGATCGGATTGCGTCCGCCTATGATCTGCGTGTAGTCACGGCGCTTGTAGAACATCCCCATGTCCACACCGAGAACGTTGGCCAGGTAGACCGCGCGGTCCATGCCGCCCTCATCGGGGCTGACGACCATCAGATGGTCGCTGTCAATCTGCAGATCCTTCACATGGGACAGCAGCGCCTTGATGAACTGGTAGGAGGGCTGCACCGTGTCGAAGCCTTCGAGCGGGATCGCGTTCTGCACGCGCGGGTCATGCGCGTCGAAGGTGATCAGATTGTCCACGCCCATGTGGCTCAGTTCCTTCAGGGCGAGCGCGCAGTCCAGGGACTCCCGCGTGGTGCGCTTGTGCTGGCGGCTTTCATAGAGGAAAGGCATGATGACGGTAATCCGCCTGGCTTTGTCCGCGCAGGCCGCGATGATGCGCTTCAGGTTCTGATAATGGTCGTCCGGGGACATGTGGTTCTCCCGGCCGCCCAGCGGATAGGTCAGGCTGTAATTGCACACGTCCACCATCAGATAGAGATCGCGTCCGCGGACAGATTCCATGACGATGCCCTTGGCCTCGCCGGATCCGAAGCGGGGGATGCTCGCCTCGATCAGGTAGGAATCCTGCTCGTAGCCCTGGAACATGATGCTGTCCTTGTGTTCCAGGGAGCTCTCCCGTCGCCACTGCACCAGGTAGTCGTCCACCCGTCTGCCCAGCTCCGTACAGCCGGGGAGAGGGATGAGACCGAGGGAACCGACGGGAATCGTCTCAAGAACCCGTTCGCTGCGTTGCGTATTCATGTCTTTGTCCTCCAGGTAGTCAGAATAATTTGTCGTTTATCTTTCGGCGGATGCGAATGTCGCCGCCGGTAAATTTCAGAAGTGTGTAGGAGCTCGTGATGCGGGAAAAAATGCGTTCGCTGTAAATATCCCGGAACTGCTCCAGAGACAGGTTCGTCGAGATCACCGTAGACCGCCCCGCGAGCGCGCGCTCGTTCAGAATCTGGAACAGGCGCGACACCGTAAAGGTGTTTGGCAGCTCCGTGCCCATATCGTCCAGAATCAGCAGGTCGCTGCCAAGCAGCGGCTCACAGGATTCCCGCAGCTGCTCCGCCTGCGTGCCAACCGCGCGGGAGAGCAGTTCAAAGAGCTGGAAGGAGGTAAAGTAAATGACGGAATAGCCCTGATCCAGCAGCTCCTTCGCGATACAGTTTGACAGAAAGGTCTTTCCGGTGCCGACAGAGCCGTAAAACAGCAGATTCTTCTCCCCGGGCCGGAAACGATCTGCGAATTCGTGGCAACTCCGGAGAATGGCGGGCATGACCCGACGCTGCTCCTCATCGTACATATCCATGCGCAGCGTCGAAAAATTCTCCTTTTCCAGTACCGTCTCCAGGTGGGAGGAGGAGTAGAGGAGCCGGATCTCTTCCTGGCGGAAGCAATGACATTTCCTGCGACCGATGTAGCCGGTGTCGCGGCAGTCCGGACAGGTGTAGCGCATCTCCAGATAGTCCGGCGGATATCCGGCCTCCGTGAGAATCCGCTCCCGTTCCTGCCGCAGCGCGTCAAGCTGTCCGCACAGCGCCGGAAGCGCGCCGGGGTCGCCGTCAAAGAGCTGCTCCGCCTGCCGCACGCTGCAGGCGGACACTTCCTCCTGAATCTCGCGAACGCGCGGAAAGCGCGCGTAGATCTCGTCGATCCGCGCGAGCTGTTCCCGGTAATGCTCATATTGTCTGCGGTCGTATCCCCGCATGATCGCGTCGTACTGACTGTTGCTGAGCGGCATGGAACCCTCCTACGACTGACTCCTGAGGAGCTGCTTTTCCAGCTCATCGAAATCGTAATCCCGCTGCTGGAAATTTGTAAATCCGGTCTGGCGTGCGCGCGTCTTTTTTTTCGGCACAGCCTTCCTGTGATCCTGATCGAGCGCCTGCACATCGGCAAGCGTATGTACCTTCTTCTCGCGCCAGTCCTGCAGGATGCGGTCGGCGTAGCGGAAGCTCGCCTTGTGCAGCTGCTCCATCGTCCGGCTGCAGGCCTCGAGTACGAGATCGAGCGGGAAGCCCCAGGTGTTCAGCCATTTCTCGATGTACGCCTGCTCCGAGTCGACCGGGTTGCGGTCGTTCAGACCGAAGGCCTTCATGACGGCGAAGGTGTTCTTGTGGTAGACATTCGTGCGCTCCTTCGCTTCGTCGACGGTGGTGATGTGTGCCTCCGCCCAGGCGAGGCCTACGCGGCGAATATAGTGGATGCTCCTGCTGCCCTTGCAGACACAGTACTCCACCAGATATTCCAGAAGATCGGTGGAGAAATGGAGCTGATCATAGAAATAGAGCAGCGTCTCGATCTCCGACGGTGAAAGTGTTTTTCCCATATACTGGCTGCACACGAAGAGAAGCTGCCTGCACTCCTCATCGTCCGAGAAAGCCTCGATCTCCTGAGCGCTGTAGGACTTCCGGGCCGGCTCCTTCGCCTGTGCGGACTTCCTCGCGGGCGCCGTCTGCACCGTCTGCGGGGGCTCGCCCGGCGCGCGGAGCGTGCACAGATAAATGCCCTGCAGGGTATTCGTGTCGTCGCACTCGAGCCGGAGAACTCCCTGCTTTTCCCAGTATTTCAGGGCGCGCAGGATGTCGCTCTCGGTCCGGTCCAGGGCGTCGGCCAGTCCGGAGACGGAGAGCTCGAGAGAAGGGCGCTTCAGCACGCGGAGCAGGTAGAGATACACCTTCACGTATTCCCCGTTCGCCTTTGGCATATAGTAGTCGAGGAACAGATTCGACACACTGGTCTGTTCGTCGTCCCCGGCAGATTTTAAAATGAATTCTCCCATATCGGTACTCCCTCCGGAGCGGGCTGCGCCATGAGCGCGTCCTGCGTCTCTATGAAGTATAACACAGCTTTTTCAAAAAGAAAATAGGGCGAAGACGACGGGGAGGGCGGGATAAGCCCCCTGGGAAAAGAAGGTGGATATGGTGGATAACTTCGTGGAAAGACTGGATTATGGGAAACCACGGCGAACAGAATTC
>JAJQCG010000191.1 GCA_021202815.1 Lachnospiraceae bacterium
AAAGGAAATCGAACGTACAAAAGCTGACCTGTCTGCCCAGCGCTCCAAACGTGAAGCAGAAGAAGCAGCGAACAATGAATAATCAGATATCCTGAACAACGCAAAAAGGCCTTACCAAATTGATCTGTTTCACTCAATCTGGCAAGACCTTTTCTATTGGACTTTAGCGGTTCCACCCGCTAACCGTCAGCGTCATTGAAATAAATGTTCTGGCGGTGCTGTTATCAAATTGTTATCAAACGGTACTCAAATTCGTAAAGAATCCAGTGTTTATGCGAGTTTCAGCGACACCTTTACTTATTCGAACTCGATTGTCCCGGGCGGTTTACTCGTCAGATCGTACATCACCCGATTGACCCCCTTCACCTCGTTGATAATCCGGTTCGTCACTTTAAAGAGCACCTCATACGGGATCTGCGCGCACTCCGCGGTCATGAAATCGCTTGTATTCACCGCGCGCAGCGCCACCGCATAATCATAGGTACGGAAATCACCCATAACACCGACGGAGCGCATATTGGTCAGACCTGCAAAATACTGCCCCAGACCTTTGTCCAGGCCGGCTTTGGCAATCTCTTCGCGATAGATGTAGTCCGCATCCTGCACGATCTTCACCTTTTCCTCGGTCACCTCGCCGATGATGCGGATGCCGAGTCCCGGTCCCGGGAAGGGCTGCCGGTAGACCAGATATTCCGGAATCCCCAGCTCCAGTCCGGCCTTGCGGACCTCGTCCTTGAAAAGCATGCGCAGCGGCTCGATGATTTCCTTGAAATCCACCACATCCGGCAGGCCGCCCACGTTGTGATGCGATTTGATAACAGCGGATTTCCCGAGGCCTGACTCGATCACATCGGGATAGATCGTGCCCTGCACGAGGAAGTCCACCGCGCCGATCTTCTTCGCTTCCTCCTCGAAAATGCGGATGAACTCTTCGCCGATGATTTTGCGCTTCGCCTCCGGCTCCGTCACGCCCTTTAATTTAGCATAATAGCGCTGCTGCGCGTTGACGCGGATGAAATTCAACTCATAGGGGCCGTCCGGTCCGAAGACCGCTTCCACCTCATCACCCTCATTTTTGCGAAGCAGACCATGGTCGACGAAGACGCAGGTGAGCTGCTTTCCGATGGCCTTCGAGAGCAGCACCGCCGCCACAGAGGAATCGGCGCCGCCGGACAGTGCGCAAAGCACTCTGCCGTCCCCGACCTTCTCACGAACCTGTTTGATCGTCTCTTCCACGAAGGAGCCCATCTGCCAGTCGCCGGAACAGCCGCACACGTCGTAGACAAAGTTGCGGAGCATCTTCTGTCCTTCCTTCGTATGCATGACCTCCGGGTGGAACTGGGTCGCATAAAACTTCTTTTCCGGGTATTCCATCGCAGCCACCGGGCAGACGTCCGAATGTGCGGTCACGCGGAAGCCTTCCGGCGCCTGCGCAATATAGTCAGTGTGACTCATCCAGACAACTGTATTTTCCTCCACATCATGGAACAGTGTCGAGGACCTGTCCACCTGCACCTGTGTATGTCCGTACTCGCTGACCGGCGCGGTCTTCACCTCGCCGCCGAGCGTCCAGGCCATGAGCTGGGAGCCGTAGCAGATGCCCAGGATCGGCACGCCAATCTCGAAAATTTCCTTCTGATAATGCGGGGACGCCATGTCATAGACGCTGTTCGGCCCTCCCGTGAAAATAATCCCCTTCGGGTTCATCTCCCTGATTTTCTCAAGGCTCAGCGTGTAGGGATGCACCTCGCAGTAAACATTGCACTCCCTGACCCTGCGCGCGATCAACTGATTGTACTGGCCGCCAAAATCCAGCACAATGACCATTTCTCTCGCAAAAGCTGTCTTCCTCCTCTGTTCGTTTCTGCTTTTTCAAGTCCTCATCGCAACTGCATCCGACAGCACCTCACCTGCGAAAGGTGAGGCCTCCCGCCGGGAGCCGAATACGCCCACGCTGTCCTCCGGCTCGCCGATACGGCGAAGCCGGGTCGCCGCAATCAGCGATGGGATAAGCCTGTCTATTATTCTACCCGAAAACCCCCGTTATTACAAGACGGATTCTTCCATCATCTGTGCTGGTGCAGATATTTCTCTCTCGTCGCCATGCCTCCCCCGGATGTGCCGCTCCGATTTATTCACATCCAGCACCTTCCGAACCTCCTGTGCCAGGACAGGATTGATAAACCGGATTCTCTCCGAGCAGTCCTTGTGCACTGTCGACTTCGATATTCCAAACTTTTTTGCCGTCTGCCGCACGGTCGCGTTATTTGTGACAATGTAATTTGCGACATTTATGGCACGCTCTTCAATATAATCTTTCAAAAAATTCCCCCGCAGGAACACTTTTTACAGTGTATGCGGGGGAATTTCTACTTATTCTCATACTCAGCTTCAGTTCTGAAAGACTACTCTGCCAGCATCACGGCTTTCACCGCATTCTCCTTATCTGTCAGGAATTCCATGATTCCCTCCGGTGTCTTGTCAAGCGGGAAAGTATGCGTAATCAATGGCTTTACATCCACAATGCCCGCCGTCATAAGATCAATACACCTTGGGAAGTAGAGCGCCGGGATCGCGTTAGAACCGCGAATCTGCAGCTTATTCAGGTGCACAATATTGGAGTCAAAAGAAACAATCGCGGCCGGACCATAGCTGATCCCGAGGAACGCAATTACCGCTCCCACATTCGCTACCTTCACCGCGTCCCCTATGGTTTTCGGCGGTGTAGTCACCAGCACACGGTCTACGCCTCCGCGAAGGAACGCATAATCCGTCAGCTCCATCTCATCTGTCAGGATAATGTCATCCGCGCCAAACTGTTTTGCCAGCTCAATCTTTCTCTTATTCGCGCGATGTTCCGCCACGTAAATGTGACGCGCGCCGGAAGCCTTCGCCATCTGCAATGCCATAAGGCCGATCGCGCCACAGCCCATCAGAAGAACATCATCATTAAGGTGAATATCCGCAGTCAGAATCAGATCCGCGGCGACGCCCATCGGCTCCAGGAAGCAGGCCTCCTGATCCGGCAGATCCCCGATCTTCACGCACAGCACCGCGGGAACAAGCGTCCTCTCCGAAAATCCCATCGCTGTGTGAGCAATCTGCATATAATCCGTTCCCTTTGTATCCCAGTCAGGACGGCCATTCAGCGCCTGCTCCGAGAGCGGATTGAATGTGGATGTCTCGATCGCTACCCGGTCTCCCACTTTTACATTGGTAACCAGTGCACCGGCCTTCTCTACAATACCAGAAAACTCATGTCCAAATGGCTGCCAGTCCTCCGCCGCATAGCTGGCCAGAATCTTGTCATGTCCGCAAAATCCGCAGGCCTTCACTCTCACGACCACTTCGTCCGCATTCGGCTCCCGCAGTTCCACATCGCGCATTTCAAACTGATTTTTCGCTTTTAAATATGCAGCCCTCATATTGTCTTCCTTTCTATGAATCCGTGTTTTCTTTCACTTACTTCGCTGCCGGATACTCATTGCACAGCAAACGGTACGGCTTCTCGTCCTCCTCGATCTCCGGGAAACGTCCGACCGGCGGATTGAAGCGGTTGTCTGTATTATCATCGTTGCACTGGCTGACCTCGCCGAGCAGCACCGGACCGGTTCCTTCCTCTACCTCAAAATTATGATACATTCCCTGTGTAACCCAGAGGCTCTCGCCCGGTGTCAGCCGAACCTGTGTTCCGGCCGGAACGACACGGCAACGGCCGTCCATATGTACCGTGACATCCGACTCGTAGTCGACAGACTCGTCCTCATGCGAATTGTAGACACGGATCAGGCAGTTTCCACCGCCACGATTGATGATATCCTCCGTCTTGTACCAGTGGAAGTGGTTGGCCGCAGCCTGTCCCTCCTTCAGATACAGCAGCTTCTCCGCATACACCTTCGGATATTTCTCCGGCTGCGTCCGGCAACCGTTCCGGATCGTGATCAGCGAAAATCCAAGCTTATCAAAATCATTCATGCCAAAATCCGTGATATCCCAGCCAAGCATGCAGTCACGCACCTCATCCCACTCATGACCGGCATTTTCCCACTCTTCCGGCGTCATATGGCAGAACGGCGGCAAATAGCAGCAGTACTTCTCGCACATTGCCTCCAGCTCTTTTAATGCTCTGTTTATCTCGCTTCTTTTCATATCTGCTCTCCGTTTCGTCTCTGTTTTATGCCTTGGCCTTTGCCTGATACGTCGATACCAGAACCGCAAACGCCATGATCAGCGCACGCACCACATACTGCATGTAAGTACCCACATTCAGGATTGTCATACCATTGTTAATGACGCCCAGGAAGAGAATACCGATCAGAGTGCCCCAGGGTTTTCCGATTCCGCCGTCCATGCTCGCACCGCCGATTACAGTCGCCGAAATGACATCTACCTCCCAGCCTTTACCAAAGCTGTACGAACCCGACGCGACCTGCGCGCTGTTCATAAACGCTGCCAGCACGCACATCACCTGCACCGCTGCGAAGACAATGAATTTGGTGCGGCCTACATTGATTCCGCTCAGCCTCGCCGCCTCCGCGTTTCCGCCGGTTGCATACACCGAACGTCCAGTCGTCGTATAGGTCATCAGGAAGAAGCTGATCACAAAGACAATCAGAAGGATCACTGCCGGAACCGGGATGAGTCCTCCGATCTTTCCGGTGCCCAACCACAGAAACCAGTCCGGAAATACATTTGCAATCGGGAATCCCTCGCAGATCATACCCGCAAGACCGTACAGCAGATTCTGTGACGCCAGTGTAATGATGAAGGCCGGCATCCCGAATTTATTCTGCGCCACGCTGTGGACTCCGCCAACCAGAATTGCGACCACGATTGCAATGATAATTCCGATGATACAGGCTGCCGTCGAGCCGACGCTCGTCATATCCCGGCAGCATCTGGCCACAATCACGCCTGCCAGCGCCACCTGGGAACCGACAGACAGGTCAATCTGTCCGGAAATGATCACCATGGTCATTCCAAAGGCAATAACGCCCTTCAACGCGCTGCTTCGCAGAATATTCAGGATATTAGAAAGCGTCAGGAATGTCGGACTCGCAAATGTCATTCCTACAATCAGGACCACCAGCAGGATCTCTATGATGTGATCCAGCAGCATATTTTTGACTTTATTCTTGTTCATTTTATTCTTCCCCCATACTCAGTGTGTACAAGTCGTTGACGTTGATATCATCCGGCGATATCTCTCCCGTAATCCTGCCACCCTTCATGATCAAGATACGGTTGCATACCTCCAGCAGTTCCTCCAGCTCGGAGGAGACAAATATCGTGGAAACACCGCGTTTGGACTGCTCCCACATGATTTCAAAAATCTGCTGCTTCGCGTTCACGTCGATTCCCCGCGAAGGCTCATCATACATCATGATGGCGGGCTGCGTGTTCAGCCAGTTCCCCACTACTACCTTCTGCTGATTTCCTCCGGACAGCGAACTCACCGCCGCGTTGATATCCGGGATCTTGATCTCCAGCTCTTCTACCTGCTTATCGGCCGCCTGGTTTCTCAGTTTTTTGTCCTCCAGCCAGCCGTGCGATGTCTTGTCCATGCTCGCGTAGCACAGATTGTCTTTAATTGAATGCTTTAAAATCAGGCCCTCGCTCTTTCTGTCTTCCGGCATCAGACCGAGCCCATACGATTTCATAACAATGGGAGACGTCTTTTTCTTCACCTTCTCTCCCTTTACGTAAATCTCTCCGCTGTCATAAGGATCCGCTCCGAAAATGGATTTCAGAAGCTCCGTACGTCCGGCGCCCAGCATCCCGGCGATGCCGAGTACTTCGCCTTCCTTCAGCTCAAACGAGACATCCTCAAACTTATTCTTCCGGCTCAGATGCTTTACCTCCAACACCGTCTTCTCTCCGGCTTTGATATCCTCCGGCCGGCTCCGGATTGCTACGTCGCCGAACATCATGTCGACGATTTCCTTATGCGTTGTCCCCTCTGTGTTGATCGTTCCGATAAACTTCCCGTCCCGCAGCACCGTGATCGTATCGGTAATCTCCGGGATCTCATGAAGCTTGTGAGAAATATAGATAATAATGATATCCTGCTTTTTCAGCTCGCGAATCACGTCAAACAGGCATTCCACCTCGTTATTTGCCAGCGAGGATGTCGGCTCGTCGAGCATCAGCACCTTCGGGTTGAAGCTCATGGCCTTCGCGATTTCAACCACCTGACACTGCCACATGGAAAGACGTGAAACCCTCTCCTTCGGATTGATATCCACACCGATCCGGTCCAGAATCTCCTTTGCCATGTGATGCGCCTTCCCCCAGTCGATAAGAGCACCCTTCTTCGGAAGTCTTCCGAGGAAAATATTCTCCGTCACCGAGAGGCTCGGCACAAGGCTCATTTCCTGATAAACGGTTGCAAATCCCTTTGCGTAGGACTGCTGCGGATTGCTGAAATGCAGCTCCTCGCCGTCCAGGCTGAAGCTGCCCTCCGTTGGCGTGATCGCACCGGAAAAGCACTTGACCAGCGTGGATTTCCCGGAACCGTTCTTCCCCAGCAGACCGTTTACCTTTCCGCTCTCAAAGGTCACCGTAACCTTGTCAAGTGCCAGGCAGCCCGGATACTGTTTGGAAATATTTTCAGTATGTAAAATACTCATATTTTTTTCCTTTATTTTCAATACATGAAGGAAGGGGGAGAAGGTCTCGCCTTTTCCCCCTCCACTGCTTTACCTGGTTTCAGAGTTTACCAACCACGCATACGTGATTAATCTTCGATCGCCTCGTAGCCCTGCTCTACTCTCCAGCTGTTCACAGCATCCTTGTCAGCGCTGCTGAGAACAACACCGTCGATGTAGTTCGCCTCTCCGGACTCCGGAACATCCATCTCGCCTCTGATCGTGCTGATCAGCGCGGTCATGGCGTTGTAGCCCATCGTATACGGATCCTGGGAAACGACTGCCTTCAGCGGAGAATCGTCATCCAGAACCATGCTGGAAATCTGGTCGGAACCATCATGTCCGAACACCATAATCTGATCCTCAAGACCCGCAGCCACAACTGCCTGCGTGGAGCCGATCGTGCCGCCGTCGTTCATCGCAAGGATGACGTCCAGATCCGGGTTCGCGGTGATAATACCGTCCGCCGTCTCAAGCGCGGTATCCTGCAGCCATGCATCCTGATCCGCAACAACTTCATAATTCACACCCGCATCGTCGAGGGCAGCCAGATAACCATCCACACGGCTGGCCGACTGATCCGGAAGAAGAGAAGCGAACTGCACGACCGCTACCTTCACGGTATCCGTTCCATGAGCGTCAAGGATAAAGCTGGCAGCTTCCGTTCCGGCAAGATAGCCGTTCGTGTAACCATCAGAGGTCCATGCGCCGATGGAGAAGCTCACATCATCCATCGTGCAGTCGGTCAGTGCAACAAGCATGCCGGAGTCGATCGCTTCCTTCAGGGTAGCAACAGACGCGTCCGCATTCAGCGGGAAAATGGTGAGACCCTGCACGCCCTGCGTCATGTAGGTGTTGATAAGGTCAGTCTCTGTGGACTGGTCGCTGTTTGTGTTTGCCGTCATGAGCGTAACACCCTCGCCCGCGTCAGCCGCCGCGTCCTCATATCCCTGCGTAATCAGGTTCTGGAACTGATCATCCAGATACACCACGCCAGCTACAAGGATTTCTTCCGTGGAAGCGGTCTCTTCCTCGGCCTCCGTCGTCTCCTCGGCTGCTTCCTCCGTCTCCTCAGCCGCGTCCGAAGAAGATTCGGTGCTGCTACTGCTGCTGCCGCAGGCTGCAAGAGCGCCCGTCATTGCCGCCACGAGCAGGAGTGCCATAAGTTTTCTTTTCATTGTAGGATACCTCCCTTTAAAAAATAGAGCGTTCTCGGAAACTCAAAACCTCCCGAGATTCCGCTCTTTTTTACATGT
>JAJQCG010000139.1 GCA_021202815.1 Lachnospiraceae bacterium
GTGTCAGATCATCCTCCGTTTCCAGCCAGAGCGCGGAGCCGCAATCAAGAACGCCTCCGTTTCCGACCCAGACGCTCCCTCCGCCGCTGGTCCGGATCACACCGATGCCAGTCATCCGGCCTTTCAGACAGACAATGCCTTCCCCGCTCACCGTGACCGGATGGCAATTCTCAAGCTCCACACCTTCCTCCACCAGCAGAGGTTTTGTGACTTCTATCTCCCCGTCCAGAACGGTGAGATCCGCATCCGCCAGTATCACCGCCGGGACTTCCGCCGATTTCATCAGTTTGCGCAGTTCCTCCTCAGACCCGGAACTGAGCGTCACCGCATCGGCAAAGAGTATGTCTATATCCGACTCCGTCAATCCGTTATCTTCCGTATTTTCTGTGTTCTCCCCTGCGGTATCTGCCTCCGCCACGGTGGTAGAATCATCGGTATCCGCCGCGCCGCCGATGTCGGAACCAAAATATATGCCCAGGGCGGCGATAACGGCAAGCGCCGCGCAGATGATTCCTGCCCGCAATCCGCGCCGCTTTCCAGCAGGCGCCGAAGGCGTATCAGAAAAGTCCTGCTCAGGTACCGGTTCCTGTATCAGCACACTCTCTGACTTTGATTCAGGTTCCGCACCCGGCATGACCCCGGGCTTTGATCCAGGCTCCGCACCCGGTATTGCCCCGGGCTTTGATTCAGGCTCCTCTCCCGGCATTACCGCTGGCTTTGATCCAGGCTCCGCATCCGGCATATCCTCTGGCTTTGACTCAGGCTTTTCACCCGATATGACCTCGGGCTTTAATTCGGATTCCGCGCGCAGCATGGTTTCCGACTCTGGTTCGGACTCCGCATCGTAGAGCCCCGCGTAGAGTTCCTCCACGCAGCGGTATCTCTTTTCCGGATTGACCGCCATCCCCTTTTTCAGAGCCTTTTCCTGTTTTGGGGTGATATTGATGCCAAGCTCTCCGGGCCATACCAATTCATCATTTAGCAGACGATCCAACGCCTGCGGCGGCTTGCGTCCGCTCAGGCAATAGCAGATTGTCGCGGAAAGAGCATATACATCCGTCCACGGTCCCTGCCCCTTGCCCTGATACTGCTCAATCGGTCCATAACCCTGCTTCAGAGCAATCGTTATTGTCTCCGTCCCGACCGTCACCTCTCTGGCGCATCCGAAATCTATAAGACGAACCTTTCCTTTCTCCAGCATCAGGTTGTCCGGGCTGATATCCCGGTGGAGAACGCCCTGTCTGTGTACCGCGCCCAGCGCACCGAACAGCGGTTCCAGCAAATCAAAGAGTTCTTCCGGCGGAATCCGCCCGCCCCGCTCCTTTACAAGCTCCGTAAATGTAATGCCGTCTACATATTCCATCACGATGTAAGCCGTTCCGTTCGCCTCGAAATAATCGCGCATCGTCACGATCTCCGGCTGCTTTTCCATACGGGCCAGCGTGCGCGCCTCATAGAGAAACTTCTTCAATCCTTTTTCATAATCCGTCGTATGGCCGGTGCTGTAACGAGTCACAGACATGGATTTCGATGCTTTGCGGTAAACCCTGTCCACCGGAAAATACTCCTTAACCGCCACCTTCATCTCCAGGCGCAGGTCGCGGCCAATGTATGTAATGCCAAATCCTCCCTCTCCCAGGACGCGCCCCAACAGATACCGCCCCGCCAGAACCGTTCCCGGCGGCAGATGGTGAGACGCCGGCTGATAAGCGCCCTGCGTAAGACCGCAGGACGGGCAGACCTCCCCCGACTCCACGCGGCTCATGCAATAGGGACAAAAGCCATGGCTGTCTCTGTTTCCTTTCCCGTTCCTCTCAAAACTTCCGTCTCTCACAGTACGTGTTCCCTTTTATCCTGTAATCGAGCAGGAGGTGGTCAGACGACTCCTGCTCGCATGCGCAGGGCGCGTGTGGTGCAAGCCACAATACTCCTTACGTGCCCCTGCACATCTCAACGGTTAATCCCAGTCTGAGGACTCCGCCGCCTCACTGCCTGTAAACGTGCCGCCGTTTTCCGTGATCACGCCTCCGTCCACAGCATACAGATTGCCGTTGTTTTCCAATTCGCCGGAGAGGATAATCTCACCGCTGTAGCGCAGCGTCCCGTAACCGGAAACTGCCATATTGCCGGTCAGATTTAAATTCACCTCCCGCAGGCGCAGCGTCCCGTCTACAGTAACAGTGCCGGCGATATTCATCCTGTGGTCAGACAGTTCCATTTCTCCATCCCCGCTGATTGTCACTGAGGTATTCTCATCAAAATCGACCAGAACTTCTTCGGTCTCAAAAAGTCCATACGGATCAATATATACCTCACAGTCATCCAGATCTATTTTACCGCTGTTGTACCACTGTGCCTTGCTCACCAGGATCTGACACCCTGTCAGGAATAATCCCGCCTGGTTCTCGAGATACCCGTCATCTGAGACAAAGATACCTTCTGCATCCAGGTTGGCGCTGGCTACTGAATCCTCCACCAGCATTTTCGCTGAATTCATGACCGTCAGTATACCGCAGCTGATGGAATCCTTCGCATTCGAAAGTGTTAACTCCGCCTGATCTGTCACCATCAGATCCGAGCCCTGCAGGTCAACACTGCCATTTTGCAGCCAGAGCGCACCCTCGGAACCGGTGACCGTCATCTCCCCATACACCTTCAGAGAAGTGCTGTTTGCAATAATCAGTTCTTTGTTATCTATCGTCAGGCTGTCATTTGCCACCAGATCCGATTCAATATAGATTGTGGATACCGACGCATCCTCCAGAGCTTCCCGAAGCTCGCTTTCAGATGTCACAGCATTGTCATTTAACACGGTCTCCTCCGAGCTTTCAGAATCCGCAGTACCGGCGGTCTCCTCCTCTGTATCCGTGCTCTTATCTGTATCCGTCGCCTTATCTGTTTCTTCACTGTCCGTTGTAATTCCTGTCTTCGCCGTACCCGCGGTATCCGCCGCCCCGTCCCGGTGCGTCAGGATCCATGCCGTCGGAATCAGGACTGCGGCAAGCACTGCACAGAGGACGCCAAGCAGGATATACTTCTTTTTCTTAGCCGCTTTTTCTGTCTCTGTCTCCGGCTGATTATCACCGTCCTCTGATGTATCCGCCGAAGCCCCTTCCTTTCCGGCTTTTACCGCAGAGTCTGTTGCGGAATCCGTTTCTTCCATTTCTTCCGCAGAATCTGCCGACACGACTTCCGATGCGGAATCCGCCATCTCAGTTTTCTGCACTGAATCCGCCGCACTCTCTGTCAAATCAGAATAATCCGCAGAACCAGCGGCTTCCGTCCGAGCCGCATAATCCGTATCCTCCGCCCGGTCCTTGTTTTCATCTGCGTTTTCAGTTCCGGATAACTGACTTTCCGTCTCCTTTTCCGTTTTTTCCCGCGCGACGGCAAACATCTGATCCATCTTCTCTTCCGCCGCTGTGTAGAGTCCGCCATAGAATTCTTCCATCGAGCGATATCTCTTTGCCGGATTTACCGCCATCCCCTTTAAAAAGGCGTTCTGCTGCGTCCGCGTGATATCCACGCCAAGATCTCTTGGCGGAATCAGCGTGTCCTCCAAAGTCCGATCCAGCGCCTGCGGCGGCTTTTTCCCTGTCAGGCAATAGTAGATTGTGGCAGCCAGCGCGTACACGTCCGTCCACGGTCCCTGCCCCCTGCCCTGATATTGTTCAATCGGGCCGTAGCCCTGCTTCAGGGCGATCGTCATGGTCTCCGACCCTACCGCAACTTCCCTGGCACAACCAAAATCCAGCAGGCGAACCGCTCCATCCTCCAGCATGAGATTATCCGGGCTGATATCGCGGTGAAGCACACCCGACTTATGTACCGCGCCGAGCGCTCCGAACAGCGGCTCGATCAGGGTAAAAAGCTCCCTCGGCGAAATCCGCCCGCCCCTCTGCTTTAAAAGCTCCACAAACGTCATGCCATCCACATACTCCATGACAATGTAAGCCGTACCGTTGGCCTCAAAATAGTCCCGCACCATCACGATCTGCGGCTGCTTTTCCATTCGCGCCAGTGTTCGCGCCTCCTGGAGAAACTTCTTTAGGCCTTTCTCATATTCTATGGTTTCCGCTGTAACACTGCGCGCCACAGATAACGACTGTCCGGCATTTCTGGAGACCCGGTCTGCAGGAAAGTATTCCTTGACCGCCACTTTCATCTCCAGGCGAAGATCGCAGCCAATGTAGGTGATTCCAAAGCCTCCCTCTCCCAGGACGCGCCCCAGCAGATATCTTCCGGACAGGATGGTCCCCGGCGGCAAATGATGCGGTGCCGGCTGGTATGCTCCCCGAGTCAGCCCGCAGAAAGGGCAGACCTCCCCCGGCTCCACGCGGCTCATACAGTAAGGGCAAAAGCCGTTATCATCCCTGTTTTTCTTTTCCCCGGTCTCAAAACTATCGTTTTTCACAGCTGTTCTCCCTTTTTCTCTTATTCTACCTCATTTTTTCTTCTGTGCATAGAAGACTTCATTCTAAAGAATCCTCGAAAGCAAGATGACAATGACAATCACAGCTGCAGCTGCAATCAAGCCCAGCACCAGCTTCCTTCCATTTTTGTTTTTCGTCGGACGCTTTTTTTCTTCTTCATAATATACGGCGGTCTCTTCCTGTTCCGGCTCATCCGCATGAATCTCCTGTTTCCGAATTGTATCAGGAGATACGGGAGGTGTCCTGATCAGTTCCCGCTGAAATTCTTCCATGGTCTGAATCCGGTCCTTCGGCTGAACTTCCAGACCGCGTATCAGAGCCTGCTCCTCCTCCGGACTCAGGGCCGCGCCATAGGAAGTAGGCGGAGCCAGCGTATCGTTTTCCAGGCGGTTTACCGCCGACGGCGGCAGTTGTCCGGTCAGCACATAATAAATGGTCGCTGACAGCGCATAGACGTCTGTGTAGGTTCCCTGTCCTCTGGTCCGATACTGCTCAACGGGCGCAAATCCGTGCTTTAGAAAGATCGTCATAGAGCGGTCGCTGTCCATGGAACGGGCGGAGCCAAAATCAATCAGCTTTAACGTGCCGTCCTCCATCCAGAGGATATTGTCCGGACTGATATCCCGGTGGATAATTCCTTCCCGGTGGAGCTCTGACAAATCCTCAATCAGCGGCGACAGCCTCGGTAAAATATCCTGCGCCGGGATCACGCCGCCCATTTCTTTCATTTTCTTATGAAGCGGCGTACCGTCCAGAAAATCCATCACAAGATAGGCCGTGCCGTTCGTCTGAAAGCAGTCCCAGACCCGCACAACAGAAGGCAGCGGCTTTACACTGGCCAGACGCCGGGCTTCCTTGCAGAAATTGTCATATCCGACCCGGAATCCGTTTTCACTTCCCGGCTTCGGACTGACGATATGATCCGGATTCCGGAATGCATAGCTCATCGGGAAATACTCCTTTATGGCCACCTTGATTTTTCTCTCCTGCTCCAGTGCCGCATAGGTCACGCCGAATCCGCCCTGTCCTCTGGCCGCGCCGATCCGGTAGGTGTGAAGCGTCCCGACCAGCTCCGTTCCCACGGGAAGCTGGGTATCGCCAGCCTCCCAGTTCAGATCACCGCCGCAATGAGGGCAGAAGTTTCCCTCATCCGCAGGCTGCATACAATACGGACAATAGCGCATATCACGCACCTCCTCTTCGAACTACCACGAAGCTCTCTTCCGGCGATCCGAGATAGAACCGGTCCCCCGGCATCAACGGTGTCGGCTGATTTGCCATCAGGCGCTGTCCGTTGCCGACATATGTGCCGTATGTAGATCCCAGATCGCGGATATAGACCTGTCCGTCCGCTACATAGACTTCACAGTGCACCCGGCTGATACCCTTCGTCCCTGCCGGGTAGGATAGTTGATTAGCCTGCTCGTCGCGCCCCAGTTTTACCACGCCCATGATGGAAAATCTGCGGTTCGCGTACACACCCTTCTCTCCCTGGATGCGGAATCCAGAGTCATTGGGATCCGCCTTGGGGGTCCCGGCTGCAGCGGGAACAGGTGCCGGTGCCGGCTGCGGAGCCGGCGTCGGCTGAGAAGCGGGCTCGGGTTCGCCATTCTTTTTCTTTCGCATCATGAAAACGACAAGGAGGATAATCACCAGGGCTACCACCGCCGCGATAACGACCACCACCAGGACGATATTTTCCTGCAGGTAGTCCACCAGGGTTTTCTCTGGGACTACATTGTAGGAAATTTCCAATTCGTCCAGTGTATCTGTCACATAGTCGATATAGACTGTAAAATTCAAGCTCTCTGATTCACCTTCATAAGTATTGATTCCCAGCACTACTCCGTCCGACGTGACGAGAGGACCACCGGAATTTCCGGGATTAACTGTAGCATCATGCTGAATAATTTTTACATCGTTGGCACCTGCCATCGTTGTAAAACGGGAAATCACACCGGAGGTTATGGTCTGATCACTGACGGATGATGTATATTTCCCAGAGTAGGAATATACAGTATATGTTTCGTCCCCGAATGGAATACTGATATCAGTTTCTGTCAATTCGGTTGTTGTGGTCTCGTCACTAACGGCGGGGTAGCCAAGGGCGTAGATCGAACTGGCCACATCTGCTGACTCGGCAGAATCCGCTAATTCAAGGGCAATCCGACCTTCCACCGGTTCCGTTGCTTTGATAATAGCATAGTCATATTCGTCGGAATAATAAAGCACATCGCACTCAATCATACGATCCGTATTAGTATCATATTCAGTAAACTGGTAACCGTACAGATAATCAAGATTCCAATATGTGCCCCCAATATTGATAAAGTACGTCATATAACTGAACGAATTGGAATCCAGCATAATATACACGCGGGGGGACACAGTGTAGGTACCATCCTCGTTTTCTGTGGAAATAACGTGCCGGTTTGTAATAAAGGTATCTGTTGTTTCGCCTATCGTACCGATTCCAAAACCGCTGCCGAGACTATTACAGTTTCCTTCAGCATCTGTACAACAAATCTGAACAACGCCTGCCGTTGCATCTGTCTGGGAGGATACGGCACCCGTCGTCTCCCCGCACCCGCACAGCATCCCTGCCAGCAAAAACACCAGCATAATACAGCTTAAAATCCTCGCAGTAATCTTCTTTTTCATTTTCTCTCTCCTTGCTTGCTTATCTCTCCGTCCACACCGCAGCGGCGGAATTGTTATCATTATCTTCCGGGATCCTCTCCCGATGCCGTACCCTCATCCGCGCAATCCAGTCCGCCGGGTTCTCCGCTGCACACAGATCCGCTTCCATCTCCTCCTCCAGCACATACTCCCAGAATCCGTCCGTACAGAGGAGAAACGCGTGCTTTCCGGGCGTCAGCGGCGCTCCGCCTGCCTCCACAACCAGATCTCCCTCCTGCCCGAGAGCCTTTAAGACACGGCTCCGGTCCTCGTGGAAACGAATCTGGTCCGGCGTGATCTCTCCGAGCACCACGGCAATCTGCGACGCGCTGTGATCCTTCGTCTGAAACACCAGCTTCCCATCGATAAAATGATACAGTCTGGTATCCCCCGCGTGAATCCAGGACGCCTCCGCATCCGAGAGTAAAAGCGCCGCCACCGTACTTTTCATGGCGCAGGACGGATTCTGGTGCGCCAGCACCGCCTCATGAGCCTTTTGCGCCAGCACTTTGAGCTTTTCCCTGTCCGTTGTGCCGTCCCAGCCGCCGCAGATTGCCTCCGCCGCCGCCATGGAAGCGGTCTTCCCGCCGCCGTGGCCGCCCAGACCGTCCGCCACCACCAGGCAAAGAACCCCCTCATCCGTCCTCGTCCACAGCACGGTATCCTCATTATCCGACCGGCCGCCCATATCAGAATAATCTGCAACCCGAATCATTCGCCTAAACCTCTCTTACCTGTTATTATGAGTTTCAAATGCACTCCACAATAATGGCTGTATAATTATCCTGGCC
>JAJQCG010000235.1:0-2314 GCA_021202815.1 Lachnospiraceae bacterium
TTATCGCATTCCAGAATACGGATTATATACAGGTTTTTATTTTTGTTGGATTTATCATTTCCTTTGTCTGCAAAAATGAGAGGATCAAGAATATCGGGCGGACGATTTTTGCCTTTGGCCTTCTGTTCCTCGGCATTGAGACGATGGGCAGCGTGATGAAACCGCTCGCCTCGAGCCCGGTGTTCACCAATATGATCGCACAGGTGGCGAATATGCCGATTCTGGGCGTTGCAGTCGGTACTTTAATGACGCTTGTTGTACAGAGCAGCTCGGCCACGATCGCGGTGCTGCAGAATTTCGCCTCGCAGGCCGGACCGGACGGTGTGACCAGTATCCTGGGTCTTACCGGTGCAATCCCGATTCTCCTCGGCGACAATATCGGTACGACGATTACGGCGCTTCTGGCTTCGATCGGTCAGTCGAAGGACGCGAAACGGACTGCGGTTGCACACTCGCTGTTCAATATATCGGGCGCGCTGCTGTTCATCTGGTTTGTAAAGCCCTATGCAGCGCTGATCCAGGCGATCTCGCCGTCGGGCGCGGAGGTGGATGTGATTTCCCGGCAGATCGCGAACGCGCACACCATTTTTAACATCACGATGACGCTCATCTGGATCGGTCTTCTGGGCTTCATGGTAAAGCTTGTGATGAAGATCATACCGGATGGAAAGGAAGAAAAATTCAATCCGTCGCGGCCAATCTATCTGGATCGCAATGTCATTGCGCAGCCGGCGGCGGCGCTCCGCCTGGTGGCGCAGGAGGTGCTGCGCTGCGGCGATATGGTGAAGAGCATGCTGCTTGATCTGACCGGCACGCTCGGAAATGAGGATGTCCGGGTGCTGGAGAGCGTCAAGGAGAATGGAAACGCGCTGGATTCGCTGCAGACGGAGATCAACGATTATCTCTCGGAGCTTTTCTCCTCCGGCTCGCTGACGGAGCAGCAGGCGGCGCAGACAGCCCGGCTCCTGTGTGTGCTCAGCGATGTGGAGCGGATGGGAGATCTGTCCGCGGAGATGGCCGACGCGGTACTGGAAAATATGGAGCATAAATACGGATTCTCAAAGGAAGCGACGGGAGAGCTGAAGGACTCGCTGGGACAGATTGAGCAGATGTATGAGAGTGCGATGGGCGCCATGATCAGAGGCGACCGGGATATGCTCGGTAATCTTCTGAAAGATAATGAGAAGATACTGAATCTGGACGTTGTGATGCGTGAACAGCACATGCAGCGCGTGCGCGAGGGCCTGTGCAAAAAGGAGCTGACCGTTCCCTTCACAAGAGTGCTCAACTGTATCGACCGCATGGGAAACAGTTGCGTCAACCTCGCGGAGGGCGCGTTCAGCCAGATGAACTTCACCTATTTTATGGTGGAGGAGAAATAACGACAATGGTATATGGAAGCTGAAGTATAGAGCTGCGCAGATTTTTCAGTGGCATAGTTTTGGACGGTATGGTACAATTATTTCATTGTAGCATACCGTTCGTCGTTTATAGGAAAAGGAGGGCGCGTACGAGATGAAAAACGACAGGATTTCCATCGCGTTTTCCGGCGTCCGGCTTTCCCGGACGAAGATGATCATGCTCGGATTTCTGGGTATTATTTTGCTTGGCGCGCTGCTTCTGATGCTGCCTTTTGCGTCCAGGGCGGGGGAAGAGACCTCGTTTCTGGGCGCTCTTTTTACATCCGTGTCGGCGACCTGCGTGACGGGACTCGTTGTCTATGACACGTGGACGCACTGGACGCTGTTCGGGCAGCTGGTCCTGCTCGTGCAGATTCAGATCGGCGGACTTGGCTTCATCACGATCGGTTCCTTTGCCATGATGGTACTTGGCAGACGGATCGGCCTTAAGGGGAGGGAGCTGATTCACGAGAGCCTGAACACCCTGCAGCTTCGTGGAACGGTGAAGCTGGTGCGCAGGATCATCGTCGGGACGCTGTTCTTTGAGGGCGTCGGGGCGGCGCTGCTCGCGATCCGCTTCGTGCCGGAGTTTGGCCCTCTGCGCGGCGTCTATTATGGTATTTTTCACGCGGTCTCTGCGTTCTGCAATGCGGGTTTCGACCTGATGGGCTGCCAGGCGGCGTATATATCCTTTACGGCTTATGCGGGCGATCCGCTCGTCGTGCTCGTGCTGAGCGCTCTGATTATCATCGGCGGGATCGGTTTTCTCGTGTGGGAAGATCTTCTGATGAATCGCTGGCACTGGCGGCGCTATCAGCTGCAGACGAAGATCGTCCTGACGGCGACGGCGGCGCTGCTGGCGGGAGGTACGCTGCTGTTCCTGCTGACGGAGGGGGATGGGCTGTTTGCGGGCA
>JAJQCG010000235.1:2324-7885 GCA_021202815.1 Lachnospiraceae bacterium
CTCGTTGGCCTTGCTCGTGGGGGGGGGCGGGGCGGGGGGGGGGGGGGGGGGCGCCCGGTGGGGCCTCGGCGGGGGGGGGGGGGTGGGGGTGGGGGGGGGGGGGGGCGGGGCCCCGCGCTTCCTAGCGGCTTTCTTCGCCGCGGTCACGCCCCGTACGGCGGGTTTTAATACGATCGATCTGGCGGCGATGTCGAGCGCGGGCAAGGTGCTGACGATGATGCTCATGTTTGTTGGAGGAAGTCCCGGCTCTACAGCCGGAGGTATCAAGACGACAACGCTCGTCGTAGTCTTTCTTCATATCCGGTCCTATCTTTTGCATGAAAGAGACTGCACAGTGTTCCGGCGCAGGCTGGAGGAGGACAATGTAAAACGCGCGAGCGTCGTTATCTTTATTAATTTTTCACTCGCGATCTTCGCGGTCATGGTGCTGCTGACCGGTCAGGATCTGCCGCTCGCTGACGTCCTGCTGGAGGCCTTCTCCGCGATCGGCACGGTGGGCATGTCGACCGGTCTGACGCGGGAGCTGAACGCCTTGTCGCGGATCGCGATTATGATGCTGATGTTCCTCGGGAGGGTCGGCAGCCTGTCCTTCGCGATGTCCTTCACAGAGCGGAGGCACACAGGCGAGCTGCGTTACCCGGAGGAAGACATTGTGGTGGGTTAGACAGGAGGAAGCTGCATGAAGAAGTCATTTTTAATCATCGGACTGGGCGATTTTGGAAAATATCTCTGCCGCGATCTGGCAAAGATGAAGAATGAAATTATGATTGTCGACAGGAACGAGCGGGCGCTGGAGGATCTGCTCGACGTGGCGACGAGCAGCCTGATCGCGGACTGCACGCGCGAGAGCGTGCTGAAAAAAATAGGTGTTGGAAATTTTGACGTATGTTTTGTGTGCATCAGCCATGATTTCCAGAGCAGCCTCGAGGTTACAAGTCTTTTAAAGGAATTCGGCGCACAGTATGTGGTCAGTCAGGCTGCTAACGACGCGCATAAGAAGTTTCTGCTGAGGATCGGCGCGGACGAGGTCATCCACCCGCACCAGGATTCGGCGAAACGTGCGGCGGTGAAGTACAACAGCGAGCACGTGTTCGACTACGTTGACCTGAAGGACGGATATTCGGTTTATGAGATCACGCCGCTGCCGGAATGGGTCGGCAGGAGCATCCTTGATTCCAATGTCAGGGCAAGGTACGACGTCTACATTGTCGCGGTGATACACGCCTCGGGCGGCACAGAGTTTATGCCGGGATCGCAGACTGTGATCGGGAGCGACGACCATCTCATGGTGCTGACCAATGAGGAGACGATGGAAAATCTGCTTCGCAGGCTGTGATATTATTTTTTGAAGAGGCGATGTTTTCTGCGCTTCCGGCTCTTATAGCGGCGTCGGTCCGGATTTCCGAACTGATGCCGTTTCTGCCTTTTCAGCTTTTGGTTTGCAGAGAGGCGGAAGCTTATTTTATACTCTTTTTTAATCTTCCGCAGCAGCAGAATGAGGATCAGCAGGAAGAGCAGGATGGCGGCCACGAGTCCCACGATGCGCAAGTCGATGCGGATCAGGTGCTGTGTGGTTTCCGCTTCTGTCTCCCCGTCAGCGTCCAGGCTGCCGAAATCAAATTCCTGCAGGGTATTTTCCGTCAGATACAGCTCTGTGGAGCCGATGATCTGCCCGGCGTAGCTGTAGCTCAGGGTCGCGATCACATCGTCTTCCTGATCTTCGAGGAAGTTGAGGCTGGCCTCTGCGTCGGAAAGCGACGCGGTGACCGGCAGGACGACATAGCCCTCCACATCCATCTCGATGATGGGAGAAGAGCTTCCGAAGATAGAGGCGCCGGTGTCGAAGAGATTGTTCTGCTCGATTGTGAAATTCGTCTCATTCTCCGAGATATTTACCTTCTGAAAATAATCCGTGGCGTAGTCGAGCAGATTCGCGGTGTCCGTGTAGACCGGGACGCCGGTCTCACTGCCCGCCTGGGTCATCATCGTGACGACGATCAGATCCATGCCGTTTCGCGTGGCGCAGGTGACCAGCGTATTCTGCGCGGCGACCGTGTAGCCGGTCTTCCCGGCGAAGACGGCGTCATCCAGGTATCTGGTCGTCACATTGCCGGAGATCATGTAGTGATGATTGTTCATCACGAGCTCTTCGTCTTTTTTGTTTGTCGCCCGCAGTGTATAGCGCGCGGTGCCGCTGATTTTGCGGAATTCCTCGTACTTGATGGCCTCCTGCGTGATCAGCGCCATGTCGTGCGCGGTTGTGTAATGTTCCTCGTCGGGCAGGCCGTTCGCGTTCGCAAAGTGTGTGCCGGTGCAGCCGAGCTCCGCTGCGCGCTCATTCATGAGTTCCACGAAGGCCTCGATGGAGCCGGAGACCTGCTCTGCGATCGCGTTCGCGCATTCATTTGCGGATTCCAGCATGATTGCGTAGAGGCACTCCTCCACGGTCAGGATCTCGCCCTCGTCGCGCGCAATGCTGCTGCTCCCCGCCTCGACGGTGTAGACAGCGGTGTGTGAGAAGGTGACCTCCTCGTCGAGCTCCAGATTTTCAAGGGCGAGCAGGATGGTCATGATCTTTGTGATGCTGGCGGGATAGTGCTGCTCGTCGATGGACTTTGCATAGAGAATCACGCCGGTGGAGGCCTCCATCACGATGGCGGATTCCGCGTAGACCTGCGGCCCCGAGGGCCAGTTTTCCCAGGAGTCGGATTCGATTGTTTTGTTGTATCGCGCCTCAGATTCTGAGTCGCCCTCGCCGGTTGCGGCCGCCGGCAGCGCGCAGATCATGCTCAGAATGAGCGTCAGGGTCAGAAATTTCGCTGTATATCTGTATAAACGGGACATGAAGATTCCTCCGATAAGCCTGAAATACCATCCCGGAATTTGTGCGTCCTTTTTCATGTGCGACTCAGGGTTCCGGGAGCCGATTTCAGTATAATGGATTTTCAGATGTCATGCAAGGGCGCGCGGAAAAGTTCACAGACTTCGCTTGAGGCGGAGGAAGCCACATGATAGAATTGAACTGACAGTTCGGAGCAGGCGGTCCGGGGGCCTGCTGCTCTGAAGAAAGATACAGAGAATGATCGGAGGTAAAGAATTATGAAGGTAGGCTTTATAGGGCTTGGCGTCATGGGCAGGCCCATGTGCAAGAATCTTCTGAAGGCGGGCTATGAGGTGACCGCCTATGTGCCGCATTCCAGGGAGGCGCTGGATGATGTGGTCTCCTGCGGCGCGGCCCGGGGAACGAGCAACGCGGACGTGGCCGCGAAGAGCGACGTGGTCATCACGATGGTTCCGAATTCACCGCAGGTGCGGGAGGCGATTTTCGGCGCGAACGGCATCGCGGAGGGCGCGCATGAGGGGCTCGATCTGATCGACATGAGTTCCATCGCGCCGCTCGAGTCACGCAGCATCGCGGAGGAATGTGCGAAGAAGGGCATCCATATGATGGATGCGCCGGTGTCCGGCGGGGAGCCGAAGGCGATCGACGGCACGCTCTCGATCATGTGCGGCGGCCCCAAAGCATTGTTTGACAAATATAAGGAGCTGCTGGAGGTGATGGGAGGCTCCGTCGTCCACTGCGGCGAGGTGAACGGCGCGGGCAATACCGTGAAGCTTGCGAATCAGATTATAGTGGCAGTGAACATTGCGGCCTGTGCGGAAGCATACTCGCTTTCCACAAAGGCAGGTGTGGAGCCGGAAAAGGTCTTCGAGGCGATCCGCGGCGGCCTGGCGGGTTCTGTGGTGATGGACGCGAAGGTTCCGATGATGATGGACGGCAATTTTCAGCCGGGTTTCCGCGTTGATCTTCAAATTAAAGACCTGAACAACGCGCTGGACACCGGTCACGGACTCGGCTCTCCGCTGCTTTTGACCTCCGCGGTGCAGGAGATGCTGCAGTGGCTGCACAATAACGGCGAGGGTTCGAGCGATCACAGCGCGATCCTGAAGTTTTACGAGCATATCACCGGCACGGAGGTTCGCCGCTGAATTTCGCAAAAGCCCTTGACAAATTAAAAGTCTCCCCCTTATAATTGCGGTTGAGAAAAAGGCATTGACGAAGACAGTAGGAGCCGTTCAAATGCGCAGCGAGCCGGGGAGGGTGCGAGCCCGGCCAGAGTAGACGGATATCCGAAGATCACTTCCGAGCCGCGGGCTGAAGGGATTCGCTGGAGGGTTTCCTGAGTAAGCGCCGACGGGTTCCCGCCGTTACCGGGACGCATATGTTGGTATGTTGTAAGAGGTGGTTTATAAACGGGCAGATATTGGCCTCCCGTCCTGTTGCAGGACGGGAGGCTGTTTGTTTTCATTGTTTTCAAGGAGGAGTGAAAGATGTATGCCAAGGTAAACACAGACATGAACTTTGTGGAGCGCGAGAAGGAAGTGGAGCGCTTCTGGAAGGAGGACGACACCTTCCGTAAGAGCATTAAAATGCGGGAAGGATGCCCGAAATATACATTCTATGATGGGCCGCCCACCGCGAACGGAAAGCCGCACATCGGTCACGTGCTGACGCGTGTTATCAAGGACATGATCCCGCGCTACCACGCGATGAAGGGCTGCGACGTTCCGCGCAAGGCCGGCTGGGATACGCACGGTCTGCCGGTGGAGCTGGAGGTCGAGCGCGAGCTGGGACTCGACGGCAAGGAGCAGATCGAGGAGTACGGAATCGCTCCCTTTATTGAGAAATGCAAGGAGAGCGTCTGGAAATATAAGGGAATGTGGGAGGATTTCTCCGGCACGGTCGGCTTCTGGGCCGATATGGACGACCCTTATGTCACCTATCATGACGATTATATCGAGTCCGAGTGGTGGGCGCTGAAGAAGATCTGGGACAGAGGCCTGCTCTACAAGGGCTTCAAGATCGTGCCCTACTGCCCGCGCTGCGGCACGCCGCTCTCCTCGCATGAGGTGGCGCAGGGCTACAAGCTGGTGAAGGAGCGCTCCGCGGTCGTCCGTTTCAAGGTGAAGGACGAAGACGCGTATTTCCTCGCGTGGACGACGACGCCGTGGACGCTGCCCTCGAACGTGGCGCTCTGTGTGAATCCGGAGGACAGCTATGTGAAGGTGAAGGCCGTGGACGGCTACACCTACTACCTGGCGCAGGAGCTGCTGGACAGTGTGCTGGGCGAGCTCGTGAAGGACGGACAGCCCGCTTACGAGATTCTGGAGACTTATGTCGGAAAAGACCTGGAATATAAGGAATATGAGCCGCTCTTTGCCTGTGCTGGCGAGGCCGCCGCGAAGCAGCGCAAAAAGGCGCATTTCGTGACCTGTGACGACTATGTTTCCATGACCGACGGTACCGGCATCGTCCATATCGCGCCGGCCTTCGGTGAGGACGACTCCCGTATCGGCAGAAACTACGACCTGCCCTTCGTGCAGTTCGTGGACGGAAAGGGCAACATGACGCAGGAGACGCCTTTCGCCGGACTTTTCGTGAAGAAAGCAGACCCCGAGGTCCTGAAGATGCTGGATGCGGAGGGAAAGCTCTTCTCCGCGCCGAAGTTCGAGCATGACTATCCCTTCTGCTGGCGCTGCGACACGCCGCTGATCTACTA
>JAJQCG010000212.1:0-4433 GCA_021202815.1 Lachnospiraceae bacterium
TCACGCCGCTTATTCTCCGTCTCACTGTAGACATAAACCGCGACCAGCTTTACGAAATACTTCTCTATCGTCGGCAGCGTGATATCGGTATCTTCTACCACATCGTGCAGCACCGCAGCCGCAATCAGCTCCTCATCGTCGGTCAGCTCAGCGACAATCGCCGCCGCCTCGACCGGATGCGTCAGGTAAGGAACCCTGCTTCCCTTCCGCGTCATCCTCTGATGCGCCACAGTCGCAAAGACAACCGTCCTCTCATAGAGCGGCAGACTGCTGCCGGAAAGCATGCGGTCGATTTCCTCTGTCATCTCGATTTTCATTTTTGCAAGCACCCGTCACCCTTATTGAAACCCGCCAGTGAATCGAGTATAGCACAGGCGCTGCAAAATGGCAATCAATTCTTTCAGTCTCTGGAAATCCGACCGTAAAATGAGATCAGGTACAGGCCGCAGATCCCGACCAGGGCGTAGATGATCCTGGACAGCCAGCTCATATTTCCAAAAAGCCATGACACGAGATCCAGCTGAAAGAAGCCGATCAGCCCCCAGTTGATGGCTCCGATGATGACGATGGTCAGTGCAAAACAATCCAAACCTTTATTCATCAAAGTCTACCTCCTTTTTACATCTGGTACGTTGTACTAGTACAGCGCTTCGTAAATAACAGGACTTTATACGCAGGATGTTTTTCTGAGAGTGCAGGTCAAAAAACGTAGGCGTAGCGGGCTACGCTGAGGATTTTGGGCCTGTGCTATCGGGAAAACAGACCAGCAGAAATGTCCAGTTATTTCGAAAGCGCTGTACTAGTATAACCGGATGAAAAGAAGGCTATACATCATCTGCCTCGGACATGCCGCATTTGACCTCCTTCAACACAAAATAGGTTTTTGTAGCGGAAACTCCCTGAATATTTTTGATAACGCGGTGAAGCTGTTCGAGCGACTCCGACGATTTTGTCTGTATTCGCAGCATAAAATCGTAGTCCCCGGTCAGGTAATCACAGGTAACCACGCTCGGCGTCGCGTTCACTACCTCCGTAAATCCGTCATAATATTTGGGATGTTCCAGAGAAACCTCCATCAGCGCCGTCACATCATTTCCGATTTTGTGCTGATCGAGTACCACCGTATACTGGCGGATAATTCCATTGCGCTCCAGCTTGCGTATCTACTCAATCACGGCCGCCACCGACAGATGCACCGTCTGGCTGATCTCCGTCGCGGAACATCTGGAATTCGCGCTGAGACATTTTAAAATACTGCGATCCATAGCGTCCATCGTATTCCCTCCGTAAAAAAAGGACACGGAACGCTTCTGCTATTCCATGCCCTTTCATGTACATTTTTCAGTTCGTGACTACTATACAATAAATTTTTCAGTTTCGCAATACTTTTTTTCATCCATTTTTATGAAAGAGGGAAAATCCCTTCTTTTCAAAGGCTTCTGATTTCACGGAAAGCACGCGGTAACCGGTCGCTTCGATGGCCTCCTTAAGCTTCGACTCGTCAAGTTCCGTTTCGGAGAGAATCTCCGTCCTGCCCTTACTGTGGGAGGACGTCACTTTTTTTACGTCCGCCGCCTTCCTGACCGCCTCATTCACATGAGCCTCGCACATCCCACAGGCCATCCCGTCTATGTCCAGTGTGATCTTATACATCCCGCTGCCTCCTTCTCAAGAGTTATCTATCGCTAATATAGCACATTCCTTCTGTAATTACCAGAAGAGAATTCCGGAAAACCCAGCCAAAATCCAACCCGGGGCTACTATTCGCAGCCCCGGAGACAATTCCAGAAAACCAATTACCACGACAGGCTGTTTGCCGAGCGAATGTGCGGGCCACATATCCTATAGAAAAACGGGCGGCAGGCACAGGGGGCCTTATTCTACTGCCTTAAAGGCTTCCTCCAGATCCTGAATAATATCGTCGATATTTTCCGTACCGATGGAGAGACGGATCGTGTTCGGCCTGATACCCTGGTCGAGCAGCTCCTCCTCCGTGCACTGGCTGTGCGTCGTGCTCGCCGGATGGATGACAAGCGATTTCACATCCGCGACATTCGCCAGCAGCGAGAACAGCTCCAGATTGTCGATGAAATCTTTCGCCTTCTGCGCGTCGCCTTTGATCTCGAAGGTGAAAATCGAACCGCCGCCGTTCGGGAAATATTTCTGATACAGAGCCTGCTGGCCCGCGTCATCCGTCACAGACGGGTGATGCACCTTTTCAACCTGCGGATGCTGCTCGAGATACTGCACGACCTTCAGTGCATTCTCCACATGGCGCTCCACGCGCAGCGACAGCGTCTCCAGGCCCTGCAGGAAGAACCATGCATGGAAGGGGGAGAGCGTCGCGCCGGTGTCGCGCAGCAGAATCGCGCGAATCTTGGTCACAAAGGCCGCCGGGCCGACCGCCTTGGTAAAGCTGATGCCATGATAGCTCGGATTGGGCTCCGTCAGCGACGGGAATTTGCCGGAAGCCTCCCAGTCAAATTTGCCGCTGTCAATGATCACGCCGCCGATCGTCGTCCCGTGGCCGCCAATGAATTTCGTGGCAGAGTGTACGACAATGTCCGCGCCATACTCGATCGGACGCACCAGGTAAGGCGTCGCAAAGGTATTGTCAACGACGAGCGGAATCCTGTGGGCGTGCGCAATCTTCGCGATCGCCTCGATGTCTACCACATCGGAATTCGGATTGCCGAGCGTCTCGATAAAGATGGCTTTCGTATTTTCCTGAATGGCGGCCTCGACGGCTTCATAGTCAAAAATGTTGACAAAGGTCGTCGTAATGCCGTATTGCGGCAGCGTGTGCAGGAGCAGATTGAAGGAGCCACCGTAAATATTTTTTGCGGAAACAATGTGGTCGCCGTTCTGCGCGAGGTTCTCGATTGTGTAGGTGATCGCCGCCGCGCCGGAGGCCACGGCCAGAGCCGCCACGCCGCCCTCCAGAGCCGCGATACGCTGTTCGAAAACGTCCTCGGTCGGATTCGTCAGGCGTCCGTAAATATTTCCGGCGTCCGCGAGGCCAAAACGCGCCGCCGCGTGGTCGCTGTTGCGGAATACATAGGAGGAAGTCTGGTAAATCGGCACCGCCCGCGCATCCGTCACCGGATCGGGCTTCTCCTGTCCTACGTGGAGCTGCAGGGTCTCAAATTTAAACTTTCTGTTCTCGCGTGTGATTTTTTCTGCCATGACTGTTCTGTCCTTTCTTTTTATTCCGTAAATAATGCTGTTTAGTAATAACGGTCGCCGCTGTCGGTAAGCAGCACGACAATCGTCCTGCCCTTATTCTCCGGCCTCCGTGCCAGCTGGATGCCCGCCGAGAGTGCCGCGCCGGAGGAAATACCCGTCAGCACGCCCTCATGTTTCGTCAGCAGTTTTGACTTTACAAAGGCGTCATCATTATCAATCGTTATAATCTCATCGTAAATCTTTGTGTTCAGCACCTCCGGCATGAAGCCCGCGCCGATACCCTGGATCTTGTGCGAACCGCCCCTGCCCTCCGACAACACCGGGGAAGTCGCCGGCTCGACCGCTACGATCTTTACCTCCGCTTTCTTCTCCTTCAGATACTCGCCGACGCCGGTCAGCGTCCCGCCGGTACCGACGCCTGCCACAAAGACGTCCACCTCTCCGTCCGTATCATTCCAGATCTCCGGACCGGTCGTCGCCCTGTGCACAGCGGGGTTCGCCGGATTTACAAACTGCCCGGGGATGAAGCTGTTCGGAATCTCCTTCGCGAGCTCATCCGCCTTCGCGATCGCGCCTTTCATGCCCTTCGCGCCGTCAGTCAGCACCAGCTCCGCGCCGTAGGCCTTCAGAATGTTCCGGCGCTCCACGCTCATCGTCTCCGGCATCGTCAGGATGATACGGTAGCCCTTCGCCGCCGCGATCGCCGCAAGGCCGATACCTGTGTTACCCGAGGTCGGCTCGATAATGACGGAGCCCTCCTTCAGCGTGCCCTTCTCCTCCGCGTCCTCGATCATCGCCTTCGCGATGCGATCCTTGACGCTGCCCGCCGGGTTAAAATATTCGAGCTTCAGCAGAAGACGCGCTTCCAGACCCAGAGCCTTCTCGAGATTCACGGGCTCCATCAGAGGGGTATTGCCGATCAGCCCCAGAGTTCCTTTAAAAATACTGGCCATAATTCTTTCCTCCTATTTTCCTACTGGAATAATATGTTTTAAAGGGATTATATAGCAGACATTTGTGTTTGTCAACTACTAAAAAGAAAAAGTTGGCTGCGGCTGCGCATAAAAAAGGGAGAGACTCATCGGCTCTCCCCCACCTATGGGCTTCGCAAGTTTCCACAAAACAATTAGTGGATATACTATAACAATTTCAGTTCCGGAAATGCTACTCATCCCATCCGTCGTTAAAACGGAAATTAATACAGATATTCCGCACTTCGTCGCCTTCCTGCACCTGCAGGTCGGCGG
>JAJQCG010000212.1:4443-7807 GCA_021202815.1 Lachnospiraceae bacterium
CAGCACCGCATCGTCCTCCGCCATCTCCGCCTCGATCCAGCACTGCAGCGCCGCATTCGCCTCGTCGACGGCCTCGTCAAGTGTGTCGCCCATGGCCTCGCAGCCCTCGAGGTCGGGCAGCGTGGCCTGCCAGCGTCCATCTTCCTGTCGGTGCAGAATCGCCGGGTAGGTAAATTTCATAGTGTCCTCCTCCGGCTCAGCCGACCTTGATGATTCTTCCTTCTTTGCGCGGCTTACCTTCGGGGAGCGCCGCGGCGGCATAGCCAAGGATGCAGTGACCGATGCCCTCGTAGCTGTCCGGCACGCCCCAGGCTTTCTTGAGCGCCTTGCCCTCCTCAGAGGCAAACACCTGTCTCGCGCGGTGAATCCAGCAGGACGCAACGCCGATGGACGCCGCGGCATTCATCATGTTGCCCAGCACCAGGGCGCCGTCCTCCACATAGGTCATCTTCTCGGAATCCGCGAACACGATGACCACCGTCGGCGCGCCGTAGAAGGGGTCCGCGTCGCTGCCCATAACCGCCGCGTTCATGGCGGAGAGCTTCTTCACCAGCTCCGGGTCCTGGACGACGACCTGCATCGGGCTCTGCGCGCCCATTCCGGAGGGTGCCCACACGCCCGCCTGCAGGATCAGATCAAGCTCCTCATCCTTGATCTGCTCGCCCGTGTAGGAGCGGCAGCTTCTGCGATCCATCATGTTTTTGATAATTTCGTTCATCTTTTTTACCTCCATTCTGATTTTTCTATATAATACAATGATATCATGGATTTTTGCGCTATATAAGCTCGATTTCACGTTTTGCACTTCCGAAATCACGAAGGCATTCAGAATCCGCTCACTGGACAACACATTTTCCCATGATGTTTCCCGAACGGCTAAATATCTCAAAAATATCTGCTTTTCAGAAGTTTATTCCAGCCCCGCTTTCGCACAGATATCATTCAGGCAGCAGCGCTCGCAGTGCGGTTTCGTCCGCGCCGTGCAGACCTCCCGTCCGTGCCAGACCAGGCGATGGCAGAAGTCGCTGCCTTCCTCCGGCGGAATCAGCTTCCAGAGCGCCATCTCCACCTTTTTCGGCTCCTTGACGCCGTCCACGAGCCCCATGCGATTCACCAGGCGGATGCAGTGTGTATCAGTCACGATCGCGGGCTTGCCGAAGACATCGCCCATAATCAGGTTCGCGCTCTTGCGCCCGACGCCCGGCAGCGCCAGCAATGCATCGAAATCGTCCGGCACCTTGTCGTTGTACTTTTCATGCAGAATCTTCATGCAGGCGCTGATGTCGCGCGCCTTGCTCCTGCCAAGTCCGCAGGGACGCACGATCGCCTCAATGTCGTCCACGTCCGCCGCGGCCAGCGCGGCCACATCCGGATATTTCGCGTACAGGCCCTCCACGACGACGTTGACGCGCGCGTCGGTGCACTGCGCGGCCAAACGCACGCTGACAAGCAGCTTCCAGGCGTCGTCGTAGTCGAGCGTGCAGTCCGCGTCCGGGTATTCCTGCTTCAGACGCTCGATGATCGTAAGCGCCAGCTTTTTCTTCTGTTCCTCTGTCTTCATTTTCCCTCAAAAATTACTTTTTTAAAGTTTTTCTTTCCACGCTTCACGACTAGCCCTGTTTTCAACTGCTCCTCGGTGTAGGAGGCGGCGATGTCCGTCACCTTCTCGCCGTCCACGAGGACGCCGCCCTGCTGTACGTTTCTGCGCGCCTCGGCGCGGGACGGCGCGAGGCCGGATTTGTGCAGGATCATCAGGATATCCACCTTGCCGTCGCGGAAATCATCCGCGCTAAGCTCCGCTGTCGGGATCTCGCCTTCTCCACCGCCGGCGAACAGAGAGTGCGCGCTGGTCTGCGCCTTCTTCGCTTCCTCCTCGCTGTGCACGAGCTTCGTCAGTTCATAGGCCAGAATCTCCTTCGCCTCGTTGAGCTGGCTGCCCTCCCAGCGATCCATCTCATCGATCTCATCGAGCGGCAGGAAGGTCAGCATCCGCAGGCATTTGAGCACATCGGCATCGGATACATTTCTCCAGTACTGATAGAACTCGTAGGGAGAGGTCTTGTCCGGGTCGAGCCACACCGCGCCCTTCGCAGTCTTGCCCATCTTGTTGCCCTCCGAATTCAGGAGCAGCGTGATCGTCATCGCGTGCGCGTCCTTGCCAAGCTTGCGGCGAATCAGTTCCGTACCACCGAGCATGTTCGACCACTGATCGTCGCCGCCGAACTGCATGTTACAGCCGTATTTCTGATAGAGCATCAGGAAATCATAGCTCTGCATGATCATATAGTTGAACTCGAGGAAGCTTAAGCCCTTCTCCATGCGCTTCTTGTAGCACTCCGCCGTGAGCATCCGGTTCACCGAGAAATGCGCGCCGACATCGCGCAGCAGCCCGACGTAGTTCAGATCCAGAAGCCAGTCCGCGTTATTCGCCATGATAGCCTTTCCGTCGGAGAAATCGATAAATTTGCTCATCTGTTTCTTAAAGCAGTCGCCGTTGTGCTGAATCGTCTCCTGCGTCATCATCTGCCGCATATCCGAACGCCCCGATGGGTCGCCGACCATCGCCGTGCCACCGCCGATCAGCGCGATCGGCTTATTTCCGGCCATCTGCAGCCGCTTCATCAGGCACAGCGCCATGAAATGCCCCACATGGAGACTGTCCGCCGTCGGGTCGAAGCCGAGATAGACTCCCGCCTGTCCGTTATTCACCATCTTCCGGATCTCTTCTTCATTCGTCACCTGCGCGATCAGGCCGCGCGCCACCAGCTCCTCATAAACCTGCATCGTTTCTACTCCTTCTTTTTATTTCAGGATGGGCGAAATGCCCATCAAAAAGCCCGCAAAGCAGACTGTTCATATCTCGCTGTTCCAAAAGTTTCCTCTCACTTATAGAGGAGTATCGGCATAAAGATCGGGATCTGCTTCTCCCAGCTCGCCTCGCAGTGCGTCCCCTGCGGGACGATCCGGCTCGTCACATACACCTGCTTTTCCGTCAGGATGGACGCCGTCCGCGCGAAGCCCCGCGCCATCTTTCCCGCGCGGTCCAGCTCGCGCGAGCCATAGTCCATGTAGACAAGCGTATTTTTCCGGAAATGCGTCCCCTTAAGCAACTCGTCCAGCGCCCCGCCGCCTGCCCAGATCGAGGGGGACAGCGCCGCCGCCCGCGAGTATACATTATTGTAAGCCGCCACCGCATAGAGGCTCATCAGACCACCCATCGAGCTCCCCGCGATCATCGTGTGCTCGCGTCCCGGCATCGTCCGCAGATTTTCATCCACCCAGGGCTTCAGCTCGTGCGCCATCCACTCCATTGTCTCGGCTCCGCGCCCTTCCACAGCGCCGAAGTTCGGTGAAGTAAAGGAAT
>JAJQCG010000173.1 GCA_021202815.1 Lachnospiraceae bacterium
GAACTGGTCAGCAAGGAACTGGAATATCTGGACTTTGATACGCTCATGGACGCCCCAGATGACGAGATTGAGGAGGTGATGGCACAGACAGAAAAAGCGCCGGAGGAACTGGCTCAGCCGCAGGTCCCCGCGCGCAACTTTCGTATCACCGACGATCATCTGGGCGAAGGAGGCCCAAAGCAGAAGTACGCGCGGAACGTGGAGGCAATCCGCACCCTGTTCATGCTGGAAGAGGAAAAGCGGAACGCGACGCCGGAGGAGCAGGAAATTCTTTCGCAGTACGTCGGTTGGGGTGGCATCGCGGATGTCTTTGACCCAAATAAAACAGGGTGGGCGAAGGAGTATCAGGAGCTGAAAGCATTGCTTCCGGAGAATGAGTACGAGATGGCGCGGGGCAGCACCCTGAACGCGCGCTATACCAGCCCGACGGTGATAAAAGCTATCTATGAAGCGGGTGGGAATATGGGTTTTATCGGTGGCAACATTCTCGAGCCTTCTATGGGCGTCGGGAATTTTTTTGGCCTTCTTCCGGATGCCATGGCGGGCAGCCGCCTGTATGGGGTGGAGCTGGATTCCATCACGGGCAGGATTGCGCAGAAGCTCTATCCGAAGGCGAATATCAAGGTGGCGGGATTCGAGACGACGGATCGGCGCGATTTCTATGATCTGGCAGTGGGTAACGTGCCTTTCGGCCAGTATAAGGTCAGCGATAAGCCCTATGATAAACTGGGTTTCTCTATCCACAATTATTTCTTTGCGAAAGCGCTCGATCAGGTCCGGCCGGGCGGCGTGGTGGCGTTTGTCACATCCCGTTATACCATGGATGCGAAATCGCCGGAGGTCAGGCGGTATCTGGCGCAGCGGGCGGAGCTCCTGGGAGCCATCCGTCTCCCCAATAACGCATTTAAGGCCAATGCAGGGACTGAGGTGGTGTCGGATATTATCTTCCTGCAGAAGCGGGAGCATCCGATTGACATCGAACAGGATTGGATTCATCTGGATCTGTCGCCGGAAGGTTATCCGGTCAACCGCTATTTTGTAGATCATCCGGAGATGATACTGGGGACGCTTACGGAGGAGAGCACGCAGTATGGTATGGAAGTTGCTGTCGCACCCATTCCGGGGGCGGAGCTTTCCAAGCAGCTTCATGAAGCGGTATCCCACATTTACGGGAGCTATCAGGCCGTGGAAATGGAGTATGAGGAAGCTGAAGAATCAAAAAAGGTACTGCCTGCCGATCCGGACGTGAAAAACTACTCCTTCACGGTAGTGGATGGAGAAGTCTACTTCCGCGAGAACTCCGTTATGCGACTGGTCGAACTGAATGAGACGGCGAAGGCCAGAGTGAAAGGACTGGTCGAGCTGCGTCAGGTCGTGAACGAGCTGATCGAATATCAGACGGAGGATTATCCGGAGGATGCGATCCGTGAAAAGCAGAAGGAACTGAACAGGGTCTATGATGCGTATACCGCAAACTATGGCCTGATCAACTCCCGCGGTAACGCGCAGGCCTTTTCGGATGATTCCTCTTATTATCTTCTCTGTTCTCTGGAGAATATCGATGAGGACGGGCAGCTCATAAGCAAGGCAGATATGTTCACGAAGCGCACGATCCGCCCGGAGCGGAAAGTCACCAGTGTGGATACGCCGAGTGAGGCACTAGTTGTCTCCATTGGGGAGCATGGAAAAGTAGACCTCCCTTATATGGCCGAGCTTCTCGGGACGCCGGGGGAATACGCTTCGATCACGGAGGAGCTGCGTGGCGTTATCTTCAAAGATCCGATGGCATCGGACGAGCCGGAGGCGGGCTGGCAGACCGCAGACGAATATCTTTCCGGAAATGTACGGGAGAAACTGCTGATCGCGCAGATGGCCGCGGAGAAAGACAGCGCGTTTGCTGTCAATGTGGCTGCGCTCACCAAAGCGCAGCCAAAAGACCTGGAAGCGTCGGAGATTGACGTCCGACTGGGTGCGACGTGGGTGGACAAGCAGTATATTCAGCAGTTTATGCAGGAGACTTTTGAGCTGCCGTTTTATATGCGCCGCTCGGTGGAGGTGAAGTTTTCCCCGCTTACTGCGGAGTGGCAGATTACAGGGAAAAGTTCTGTCAGCAGGAACGATGTGACAGCGTATGCTACCTACGGAACGGAACGTGCCAACGCATACCGGATTCTGGAGGATACGTTGAACCTCAAAGACATCCGCATCTATGATACGATTGAAGATATTGACGGGAAGCAGAAGCGTGTGCTCAACAAGAAAGAGACAACGCTCGCACAGCAGAAACAGCAGGCGATCAAGGATGCTTTCCAGGAATAGGTGTGGAAAGATCCGGAGCGCCGCGAAGCACTCTGTAAAAAGTATAATGAACTGTTCAACAGCACCAGGCCGCGGGAATACGACGGTAGCCATATCCGCTTCGGTGGTATGAATCCGGATATTAAGCTGCGTGATCATCAGTTGAATGCGATTGCCCATGTACTCTACGGTGGAAATACCCTGCTGGCGCATGAGGTCGGTGCGGGAAAGACGTTTGAGATGGCCGCGTCAGCGATGGAATTGAAGCGATTGGGCCTGTGCCAGAAGTCACTCTTTGTCGTGCCAAATCATCTGACGTTGCAATGGGCCAATGAGTTCCTGCGGCTGTACCCCAGTGCAAATCTGCTGGTCGCTTCAAAAAAGGATTTTGAGACTGCGAACCGTAAGAAATTTTGCGCACGCATTGCGACCGGGGACTACGACGCGGTGATCATCGGCCACAGCCAGTTTGAGAAGATACCGGTATCTGCGGAGCGTCAGGAGCGGCTCCTGCGGGAGCAGATTGATGAGATTACGGCTGCCTTAAGTAAAATGAAATACCAGCTTGGCGAAAATTTTCCCATTAAGCAGATGGAGAAGACCCGGAAATCATTGCAGGCCAGACTGGATAAACTGCTTGCTGCGGATCGCAAAGATGATGTGATTACCTTTGAGCAGCTCGGCATGGACAGGCTCTTTGTAGATGAGAGCCACTTTTATAAGAACCTTTTCCTGTTCACCAAAATGCGGAATGTTGCCGGACTTGCAACATCGGAGGCACAGAAGTCGCAGGATATGTTTATGAAGTGCCGGTATATGGACGAGATCACCGGCGGGCGCGGCGTGGTCTTCGCGACCGGCACTCCGGTGAGCAACAGCATGACGGAGCTTTATACGGTGATGCGTTATCTCCAGTACGGGACGCTGCGGCAGAAAGGGCTGACGCACTTCGATGCGTGGGCTTCAACTTTTGGCGAAACACAGACAGCAATAGAACTTGCGCCAGAAGGCACAGGATACCGGGCCAGAACCAGATTTGCCCGCTTTTTTAACCTGCCGGAGCTGATGAATATGTTCAAGGAAGTTGCCGACATCAAAACCTCGGACCAGCTCAACCTGCCCGTGCCGGATGCAAAGTTTGAGACGGTGGTGGTACAGCCGTCGGAACATCAGAAAGCGATGGTGGAGAGCCTGTCCGAGCGGGCGGCGAAAGTCCACAGCGGGTCAGTTGACGCTTCCGTGGATAACATGCTGAAAATCACATCGGACGGACGAAAGTTGGGACTGGACCAGCGGCTGATGAATCCGCTTCTGCCGGATGACCCAAACAGTAAACTGAATGCCTGTGTGAAAAATGTATTGCGAATCTGGGAGGAAGGAAAGGAAGAGAAACTGACCCAACTTTTATTCTGCGATCTGTCCACGCCAAAGAAGGACGGCAGCTTTAACGTTTACGATGACATCAGAGGCAAGCTGATCGCGGCGGGTGTGCCGGAGCAGGAGGTGGCGTTCATCCACTCGGCGGACACGGAGGCGAAAAAGAAAGAGCTGTTCGCTAAGGTTCGGAGTGGTCAGGTGCGTGTGTTGCTTGGCAGTACGCAGAAGATGGGAGCCGGAACGAATGTGCAGGATCGGCTGATCGCCGTGCATCATCTGGACGTGGGTTGGAGGCCGTCCGATATGACGCAGCGTAACGGCCGTATTATCCGGCAGGGGAATCGAAATCCGGAAGTGCAGGTCTATCAGTACGTGACGGAAGAAACGTTTGACGCGTATTTGTATCAGACGCTGGAGAACAAGCAGAAATTTATCTCGCAGATCATGACCAGTAAATCCCCGGTTCGCTCCTGCGACGACGTAGACGAGCAGGCGTTGTCTTACGCGGAGATCAAAGCGCTCTGCGCCGGCAATCCGCTGATAAAGGAAAAGATGGACCTGGATATCGAGGTGGCGCGGCTGAAGGTCCTGAAGGCTGACCACTTGAGCCAGCGTTATCGGCTGGAGGACAAGCTGCTGAAATACTACCCCGCGGAGATGGAAAAGCAGAGCCGTTATATCAAAGGGTTTTCGGAGGATATCAAAACAGTAGAGGCGCATCCGCAGATCAAGGACGGCTTCGTTGGAATGAAGGTGGGCGACAGGACTTATACCGAAAGGGTGGAAGCCGGGGAAGCAATCCTCGCTATGTGCAAACAGGTCAAGGGAGAAGACGCGCTCTCGTTGGGTGAGTACCGCGGATTTAAGATGGCGCTGTCCTTCAATTTTCTTTCAAATGAGTTTGAAGTCAGCCTGAAGGCTTCCATGAGCCATCGCGTCAGCCTGGGGAAAGACGCCAGAGGCAACCTCACCCGTATTGACAATGTTCTGGCGGCAATTCCCACAAAGCTGCAGCACGCCGAGGAGCAGCTTGAGAACTTGACGAATCAGCAGGAGGCGGCGCGCATCGAGGTGCAAAAGCCGTTCGCGCAGGAAGCGGAACTGGCAGAAAAATCCGCACGGCTCGCGGAGCTGGACGCCGCGTTGAATATGGACGACGGGCATGGCGTTGGCGAGGAAATTTCGGAAGAGAAAGAAGGAGGAGAGAGAGCATCGGTGCTTGACGATCTGAAAGCAAAAGCGGGGATGGTGCAGCCGCCCCAGCGCAGCGTCGGAAAGGAGCAGAGCCTTTAATGGAGACACGGAATCGACATGGCCATTTCCGGGCGACGGAGGAAGAAATGGCGCGTATTCATCAGAAGATGGAAGAGATGGGGATACACAGCCTGGCGGCGTATCTCAGAAAGATGGCACTCGACGGCTACTGTGTGAAGCTCGACTTGCAGGATGTAAAGGAGATGGTTTCCCTGCTGCGCTATGCCAATAATAACTTGAACCAGTATGCGAAGCGCGCCAATGAGACAGGCAGTATCTATGAGGAGGATATCAGGGATCTGCAGGAAAGACTGGATGAAATCTGGGAGTGCGCGAGGGAAATTCTTTCGCGGCTCGCCGCGATCCAATAGTCGTAAAAATCAGGCATGGGAAATATCTCATGTCTGTACATAAAATAATATTTTTGTGGCACTTGACAAGCTTGTCGGATGTCCTGCTGTCAATTATAATGAGAATGAAATAAGCGTTTGGAGGTTTCATATGTGGATAATAAAATTACCGTTTAAACTGATTGCATTGGTGTTAATTTGTGTACTGGCAGTGGTGGGAATAATCGGGAAAATTGCGACGCTTCTGTCTGCCTATGTCGTAGGCTTTGCGCTGGTTCTGTTCTTCCTGTTAGCCGTATTTTGTGCTTTTCAGAGACAGTGGGGAAATGTAATTTTCCTGCTTCTGTTTGACGTGGTTCTGTATGCTGCGCAGTTTATGGCTATGTTATTTACGGAAATAACCGGTGAATGGAGAGCCGCCCTGATGCGGTTTGTTCGCTCCTGAGCGGGAAGGGGTTTGCGATGAACATAGCATTGATGACGGAACATTTTAAAAAAGTTTACAGTGACCCGATACAGTCTGCAACAAAGAATGATCCGAAATATGACAGGCTGATGAAGGAGTTTCACGTTGCCGAACATGAGTTGCAGAGCACATTGGATGAGTACGATAAAAGGCTCTTCTTGAAACACGAACAGGTAATAGGTCACTATTTTGACGTGGAATTGCAGCTATTGTTGGATGTCTATCTGATGGGCGCGCAAGATCGGGAACGAATGTTGGAATAGAATAGAGGAAATGACTTTGAGCTGCCTGTTGGGCGGCTCTTTTTCTTTGGAAAAATGGAGGGAGTAAAGTATGGCGGCAACGAGACTGATCGCACTGCATGTCAATAAGGGCAAGAGCGTCGCCCGATGTCTCGCCGAGCGGACAGACTATTCACAAAATGTGGAGAAGACGGACGGCGGGAAATATATCAGCTCCTATGCGTGTGATCCGGAAACCGCCGATCAGGAATTTCTTCTCTCCAAACGCGAGTATCATCATATCACCGGCAGATCGCAGGAGCGAGATGTTATCGGATACCAGATACGGCAGTCCTTCAAACCTGGTGAGATCACGCCGGAGGAGGCCAATCAGATTGGTTACGAGTTGGCAATACGATTTACAAAAGGCAAACATGCTTTTATCGTGGCCACCCACATCGACAGGGAGCACTTTCACAATCACATCTTTTTCAATTCCACCACTCTTGACTGTCGGCATAATTTCCGGAACTTTCGCCGTTCCGGACTGGCGGTGCAGGGGCTGAGCGATATTATTTGCCTGGAACATGGAAAGTCGGTGATCACTCCGAAACCCTACGCGGAGCGTCAGAAACGAACGGAGTATCCGAAGCGTCCTTCTAACCGAAACGAAATCCGCGTGGCGATTGACCGTGCATTGGAGAAGAAGCCGAAAGATTTTGAAGCGCTGATCCGCTTTCTGCAGGAGGACGGATATGAATATAAGAACGGAAAGCAGCCTGCCCTGAAAGTCAAAGGAGGCGAACGCTTCATTCGTTTCCGCTCCCTCGGAGACGGTTATAGTGTCGATGATCTGAGGGAAGCAATCGCTGGAAAGTCCAGGCAGGTGGCCGGAGGAAGCGTAAGAGAAAATCGAAAGACGCTTGACCTGCCCATCAACATTCAGCAGAAGCTGGCGGAAGGAAAGGGCGGCGCTTACACGCGCTGGGCAAAGGTGTATAATCTGAAAGCCGCGGCGAAGGCGGTTCTGTTTCTGGAGGAGAATGATATTCATACTATAGAACAGCTCCGAGAGAAAACTGCCGCGGTCACGGAACGGAATCATGTATTGCTCGCATCCGTGAAGGCATCAGAAAAAAGAATGGCGGAGATCATGGAGCTGCGGACACACATCATCAACTATGCGAAGACAAGAAAAACCTATGTGGCTTACCGAAAAGCTGGATACAGCAAGAAGTTTTTCGAGGAGCACCGTGAAGAGCTGACTATTCATAAGGCGGCCAAGGAAGCGTTTAACCAGATGGAGATCAAGAAGCTTCCGAAGGTGAAGGAACTGAACGCTGAGTACGCCGCGCTGATGGCGGAGAAGAAGAAAATCTATGCAGAGTACCGCAAGGTTCATGCGCAGATGCAGGATTATCAGATCGCGCTGCAAATCTCCGAAGCATGTGTTGACGACGACATGGAGAAAGAAGAACGTAGTCGGCAGGAGCAGGAACAGAAGAAAAATAGATAAGATGATTCCGGTACGGATTTCCACTGAGTTTCAGTGGAGCCGTACCGGAATTTTTTTAGCGTTCCGTAGGAACGCGCAGCCATCGCGGAGCGATGATCGGGGGATTGGGGGCAGCCCCCAACAAGCAGTTGAGAGATTTCGCCGACGGCGAAAATCTCGAAAACGGGCATAGCGGTTCCGCTATGCCCTGCTTGCCAGGTAGTGAGTTTGCCTCAAATCCGTATCCTTGCACACAAATACTGAGTATTCGTAAAATGATCGAAAATTGCAAGTGCAAGTTGAACACATCCGCGAAAAGCTTCAATAGAG
>JAJQCG010000229.1 GCA_021202815.1 Lachnospiraceae bacterium
GTCATATGGACAGTGAGGGAATCTTAGAGCAGCTCGCGGTGGTTGACGATCGGCGAATCTGGGTGATCGCGGAGGCAATCCGGCAGGGCATTTCGGAGGAAGAGATTCATGAGATCACGAAGATTGACCTCTGGTTCATCGACAAGATCGCGATTCTCGTGGAAATGGAGCAGGTGCTGAAGACACAGGAGCTGACGGTGGAGCTTCTGAAGGAGGCGAAACGCATCGAGTTCCCGGACAATGTGATCGCACGGCTGAGCGGGAAGACGGAAAGAGAGATCCGCGATCTGCGATATGCGAACGGCATCACGGCGGCCTACAAGATGGTCGATACCTGCGCGGCTGAGTTTGCGGCGCAGACGCCCTATTACTATTCGGTATTCGGCAGTGAGAACGAGGCGCTGAGTACAAAAGAACGTAAAAAGGTGCTCGTGCTCGGTTCCGGTTCGATCCGCATCGGCCAGGGCATAGAGTTCGACTTCTGTTCCGTGCACTGCACCTGGGCCTTCGCGAAGGAAGGCTATGAGACGATTATTATCAATAATAACCCCGAGACGGTCAGCACGGACTTCGACATCGCGGATAAGCTCTACTTCGAGCCGCTGACGCCGGAGGATGTGGAGAGTATCGTGAATCTCGAAAAGCCGGACGGCGCGGTCGTGCAGTTCGGCGGTCAGACTGCGATCAAGCTGACCGAGGCGCTGATGAAGATGGGCGTCCCGATTCTCGGCACCTCCGCGGAGAATGTGGACGCGGCGGAGGACCGTGAGCTCTTCGACGGCATTCTCGAGGAGTGCCACATTCCGCGGCCGAAGGGAGATACGGTCTACACGGCTGAGGAGGCGAAGGCGGTCGCAAACCGGCTCGGCTATCCGGTGCTTGTGCGCCCCTCCTACGTGCTGGGCGGCCAGGGCATGCAGATCGCAATTAACGATAAGGACGTCGAGGAGTTCATTGGCATTATCAACCGCATTGCGCAGGATCATCCGATCCTGGTGGATAAATATCTGCAGGGCAAGGAGATCGAGGTCGACGCGGTCTGCGACGGCGAGGATATCCTGATTCCCGGTATTATGGAGCATATCGAGCGCGCCGGTATTCATTCGGGCGACAGCATCTCCGTCTATCCGGCGAAGAGCATTAGCGAGGGCGTCAAGGCGACGATCGAAGAGTACACGAAGCGGCTCGCCCGTTCGCTGCATGTGATCGGCCTGATCAATATCCAGTTCATCGCGGTCGGCGAGGAGGTCTACGTGATCGAGGTCAATCCGCGATCGAGCCGGACCGTGCCCTATATCAGCAAGGTGACGGGCATCCCGATCGTGCCGCTCGCGACGAAGGTGATCCTTGGGCAGAAGATCCGCGAGCTCGGCTACACGCCGGGACTGCAGCCGGAGGCAGACTATTACGCGATCAAGATGCCGGTTTTCTCCTTTGAGAAGATCCGCGACGCGGACATCAGCCTCGGGCCGGAGATGAAGTCGACCGGCGAGTGCCTCGGTATCGCGAAGACCTTCAATGAAGCGCTTTACAAGGCCTTCCTCGGCGCAGGCATCCGGCTGCCGAAGTATCATAACATGATCATGACCGTCCGCGATGAGGACAAGGAGGAGGCTGTGGAGATCGCGAAGCGCTTCGAGGCGCTCGGCTACAATATCTTCGCGACGAAGGGCACGGCGCGCGCGCTCATGGAGGCTGACGTGCAGGTGCGCATGACGCGCAAGATCGAGCAGGAGTCCCCGAACATCCAGGATCTGATCCTCGGGCACCAGATCGACCTCGTCATCGACACACCTTCGCAGGGCGTCGAGCATAGCCGCGACGGCTTCATCATCCGCCGCAACGCGATCGAGACCGGCGTCAACGTGCTGACCGCGATCGACACAGCGAAGGCGCTGATCACCTCGTTGGAGGACACGGACCATGGGAACCTGTCGCTGATTAACATCGCGGAAATCTGAAATGATGATATTGGCAGGGACGGCAAAAGCTGCGACAGGTGAAAGGAAGGATAAAAGATGCTGATATTGAACAATAGAATCACTGTAGACGAGTTAATGCACATTGAAGTCAATACATTTTTTGATGACATGATGAAATGCGTTGTCGATATTAAAAGGGGTCTGGTTGCGGCAAACGCTGAGCTGCACGCGGATCTGGAGACTTATCTTCTGAACAATGGTTCTGCACAGGATGATTTGTACGGCATTAACATTCTGGATGATGGAGAGATTGAGTTTGATTCCCTGATCAATCCGCCTCGCAACAGAGCGGCGGGCTTTCCAAGAGTAGGTCGATATGTAGCCGATCCTGTGGCGAGAGCGAAGATCGAGGAGGTAGTAGACAGATGGATAGTCCGGTAAAGTGGTGGGATATGCAGATTGGGGAACAAATCGGAAATGCGGGGAGTGAAGTCGCCAGGGCGATCCGGCGCAAAAACAAGAATGATAAGCTGGGTGCGTCAGAATTCTGCATTCATGCTATAGAAATGCTGGCATATACCAAGCAGGATCCCAAAAATGCAAATCGCAGAAAAGAGCTGTCCTATGCACAGGAAGAGATTCTGGATTATATTTTGGGAGATAATCTCTATCATAATGATGACCAGTCCATTATGAAGTGGTATGATGCTTTCCTGAGATAAGGTTCGCGTTTCTGAAAATTTTTAATGCCAACGGACGTGTCCGCCGATGAAGATATCGCTGAATATACAGGAAGTGAGGCGAAACATGAGCATACAGTTATATTTGACCAGCAGCCCCGCCGGGCAGTACCGCGAGTGGGGCAGGCAGAATTATAAGGGGCTGAACCCTTTGAATGACCTCGCGGGAGAGCTGAAGAAGGACTGGCGGGGAGATGCCGCCTGCCTTTTGATCGCAGCTTTTCCTGACGAATATGAGAGAAATGACGCGATGGCCGTGGGCCAGGCGCGGGATTTTCAGGACAGCGGACTTCCGGTCAGCCGCTTCGATGTCTGCGACGGAAGAAACGGAGCGGAAATAGCGGCGCGGCTGTCGGAATATAATGTGCTCGTGCTGAGCGGCGGCCATGTGCCGACGGAGAATGTCTTTCTGCAGAAAATCAGCCTTAAGGAGCGACTGCGGGACTTTGACGGGATCGTTATGGGGATCAGCGCGGGCACGATGAACTGCGCGGAAACGGTCTATGCGATGCCGGAGGAGGAGGGCGAGAGCCGCTTCACGGATGCGCAGCGCTACATTCCGGGGCTTAGTCTCACGCACTGTAATGTGATCCCGCATTTTCAGGCGATCCAGGACGACCGGGTGGACGGCCTCCATGTGATCGAGGATATTCTGCTGCCGGACAGCATAGGACACGTCTTTTACGCGCTGCCGGACGGAAGCTACATTTTGCAGAGGGACGACGAAGCGGTCGTCCACGGGGAGGCGTACCGGATAAAGGACGGGGAGATCTGTCAAATCTGTAAGACAGGAGAGACATGTAAGCTTTGACAGGTCAGGATTACCTTACGGAAAAGAAACCGATTTACGCGCTCAGTCTGTTCGCGCTGCCGATCATCATCGGCAATCTGTTCCAGCAGGCCTACACGATGGCGGACTCGGCCATCGTGGGGCGCTTTGTGAGCGAGGGCGCGCTGGCGGCGGTCGGCGCATCGTATTCTCTTACGAATGTATTTATCTGCGTCGCCATGGGCGGCGGTATCGGCTCATCGGTCCTGGTGAGCCGTTATTTCGGCGCGAAGGAATATGGAAAGATGAAGCAGGCGGCCTATACGGCGCTGCTGTCTTTTCTGATGGTGAGCATTCTGCTCGGACTGTTCGGCCTCGCGGCCTCGCGCTCGATTATGATACTTCTGAACACGCCGGAGGATGTGCTCGACATGGCGGCGCAGTATCTGAGCATCTATTTCCTCGGCCTACCGTTTCTTTTTATGTACAATGTGCTCTCGGCGATGTTCAATGCGCTCGGAAAATCGCGGATTCCGCTTGGCTTTCTGATCTTTTCTTCTTTATTTAATATCGCGCTGGACGTCTTTCTGGTGCGAAATCTGCAGATGGGCGTGGCGGGCGCGGCCTGGGCGACACTGATCGCGCAGGGCATCTCGGCGGTGCTCTCATTTGCCGTATTCCTGCGGGCGCTGAAAAAAATTAGCGGGGAGACAGCGGGTGTCTTCAATCTGCGCGAGCTGCGCACGATGTCCGGTATCGCGCTGCCATCGATTCTGCAGCAGTCGACCGTGTCGATCGGCATGATGCTCGTGCAGCCGGTCGTGAACAGCTTCGGCTCGCAGGCGCTGGCCGGCTATTCCGCGGCCGCCCGGGTGGAGAATATCTGCGTCGTGCCGATGTCCGGAATCGGAAACGTGCTCTCCTCCTACACCGCGCAGAACCTCGGAGCGGGCAAGCCGGAGCGCGTGAAGGAAGGACTGCGCGCGAGCTTTGGCTTTGCTGTAGTTTTCGCCGTGATCAACTGCATTGTGCTGCAGCTCTTCCACACGCGGATCGCGGGGCTCTTCCTCGGCGCAGACGGGACGGAGGTCGCGCTCACGACGGCCACGGACTGTCTGTCCTTCATGAGCTGGTTCTACTGCCTGATCGGATTTAAAATGTCGTCGGACGGCGTGCTGCGCGGCTCCGGGGACATGCGATGGTTCACGGTGGCGAACCTCGTCAACCTGTCGCTGCGCGTGATTCTTTCGGTGACGCTCGCGCCGCGGTTCGGCATCTTCATGGTCTGGTGCACGGTGCCGCTCGGCTGGGCGGCGAACTGGGCGATCTCCTACGCGCGCTACCGGACGGGGCAGTGGAGAGAGAGGATGAAATGAGCTACTGAAATAATACGAAATTGCTGCACAGCAGTAAAAAAGTACGCAAGTAAACGGCTGTGCTTGAGTGCACAATATTTGAAACGCTTGTTGTGCAGTAAAACCATTGTATCTGTTTTGCCTTTTTACTATATTGAATAAAGATAAAGCGCGTTTATCAAAAATGTAGCAGAAAACCTAGATCTTTATTTAAGAGGGATGAGGCGAAACGATGAAAAACAAAGTATATGTGCATTATCTGGTTGCCCTGATTCTTTTCCTTTTGATCCTCCTGGCGCTTCCCGCGGGGAATGGTCTGACTTCAGACGGCGTGCACCTGCTCGCTGTGATTGTGCCAATCATTTACATGTGGATCACGGTGGGAACGGACTGGGTCAGCCTGCTGGCTCTGGCAGGCATTGTCATGACCGGAGTAATGACGAACGGGTCCAATTACTACGCCAGTGTGTATTCCGGCTCCATGGGTAATTTTATTATTCTTACAGTTATTACCTGTATGGCGCTCAGTGAGGTGCTGGGACAGACCGGAGTGATTGCGAAGATCGCGAACTGGTTCATTACCAGAAAATTCTGCCAGGGCAGACCGTATATGTTTCTGGCGATGTTTATTCTGTCGTTCTTTGTAATAGGTACCTTTATGGAAGCTACGGCTGCGGCTATCATGTACATAAGCCTGGCGCAGGAGATCTGCGATAAGCTTGGGTACAAAAAAAGGCGATCCTTTCTATACGGTCATGATGTGTGGTATTTACTGGGGCAACGCGGTGGTCAGCGCGGGCTCCCCGATCTCACATGTTCTGCCGTTGCTTCTGATCGCTGCGGCGGCACCGGCTCTCGGCGTGACGATCTCCTTTGGACAGTGGCTGATGGTCGGTATTCCGTTTGAAATCCTTGCATACTTGGCTCTGATGCTGGTTGTCTGCGTGTTCTGGAAACCGGAAGCGGACAAGTTTGGCAACTATGACATTGAGGAAATGAAGAAGAGTAGTTCGCCTCTCAGTACGGAGGGAAAGATTACAAGCGTTATTTTTGCGGTTGTGGTTTTTGCCTGGCTGTTCCCGCAGTTTGGAAAGTCGCTGCTCCCGGGCGCGGTCACCTATCTGAATAATATCGGTGCCTGCGTGCCGCCGATTCTGGCGCTGGCCCTGATCTGCATTATCCATGTGAACGGAAAGCCGATCGCAAAATTCCCGGAGCTGGTGAAGAATATCCCGATGGGACTTCTGATCTTTACGGCGACTGTGACGGTGATGGGCTCCGCGATCAATCTGGAAGGCGTTGGCATCAGCACCTGGCTGTCCAATATCATGTCCCCGGCACTTTCCGGATTGCCGACGCTTGCGGTGATGGCGCTTTTGGTATTCGGTTCTCTCGCGGTGTCTCAGTTTATGTCGGATACGGTGACGATGTATCTGTTCTACGCGATTGCGATCGCTCTGCTGGCGTCCACCGGAATCAATATGCCGGCTTTCGTGATTGTCGTTGGCCTGGCAGCGATCATGGGTATCCTGACGCCTGCTGCGGCGGTGACGAGCCCGCTGTTCTTTGGACCTGAGCTTATCACGATGAAAAACACTACGAAATATGCGCTGATTTACCTTGGGATTATCTTTGTAGTTCTGATGGTTCTCATTTGGCCGTTAGCGAGTGTGATCATTCAGTTCTGAGTTGTAAAAGAAAAGGCGGTTGTTGAAAATTCGTTCAACAGCCGCCTTTTTTGCCTGCAGGCATCAAGGCGGAGTCATATGTGTGCCAGACTCCATGTCGGCTCCATCGGAGGACAGGAATGTTTTTTTCGGTGATTGTGCAGACTGTTTCAGAAGCAGGATGGAGAGCAGCAGATACAGGCGGTTGAGCGGTTTTTCGATATCGATATGCAGGGATTCCCTGATATTCGCGAGGCGGTAATTCATCGTATTTCTGTGGATATACAGGCTGTTCGCGGCTTTCAGCACGTTACATTCGTTTAACAGATACTGATAGAGCGTTTCCAGATATTTTGTCTGGTTTTCCTGGTCGGCAAGCTGCAGGGACAGAATATCCGGGTGACAGAATTCGTAGACATGATGGTTTTCCAGGCAGGCGTCCAGAATGCTGTAGATTCCGAAATTTTCCTGAAGATAAACATGGCTCAGGCTGTCATGCTGTTTCCCGAAGAACAGGATATTTTTTACCTGACGGAAATAGATATTGGCTTCATCGATGCCGGTGAAGTTCATACTGATCGCAGCAAACAGTCCCATTTTGGCGCAGCTACGCTCAAAGAAACCCAGAAAACTGGAATAATCCTTTGCAGAACCGTGGTGAAAGACATATACGATGTATTCGTCCATGGTGAACGCTTTACAGTCGGATAGCGCATCGCAGAGAGAATCGACCAGATACTCAGTGGTGGAGTCGTCGGAACGTCCATGGATGTCGATCAGCCCCAGGGTATAGGTGTCCATGATCTTCCAGTCCCAGACGGCAATCTGCTCCCGGATCAGATCCTGACCGGAAATGACGCCGTTCAGGAGGTTGCGGAAAAAGTTTTCGTAGATTTTCCCGGTAGATTTTGAAAATTCCGGGTGGCTGCAAACATAGGGGGACAGCAGCTCTCCGAGCTGTTCCGCGATCTCTTTGTGTGTCTGCAGAGGCTTGGAAAAGATGGCGATTACAAAAATATGTGCCTTCAGCTCCCGGCCATCGTAAATGTTCTTGCAGGTGTATGGCAGGTTGAAGGCCTGGGTATCATACGCGAAAGCCTGTCTGCTTTTTCGAAGAGGCTGCATCTCGCTGCCGTTGTTTAATTTGTATGCGACATCGAGGGGAATGTAGCCGTATTTGGTCTGATACCGCCAGATCGCACTGACTTCATGCATCATTTCCGAACCGGAGCAGCCGTGCAGCTTCATGCCGACATCCCCGAGCCAGACCGTATCCGGCGTGACCAGGCTGCAAAGAC
>JAJQCG010000076.1 GCA_021202815.1 Lachnospiraceae bacterium
TAATATACCATCCGCGGTTTGTCAACAATCGCCTGAGGCATCCGGACATTCCTTTCCGTCGATTTTCAGGCGTAAAAAGGGCCGGCCACGAAGGTCGGCCCCAGAGGAAGGAGTGAAAAGTGAGTTAAGAGTTTTTCTTCTTAAAATATTCCTGCGTCTCTTTGCGCAGTACTTTTGAGAGCATCAGCATCGCCGCAATATTGATGACCAGAATGATCGCATTCGCAAAGTCTGCGAAGACGAAGACCGTCGAAATGTCCGCCAGGCTGCCCAGAATCACCAGAATCAGCACGACGATCTGAAAGCCTCGTCCGATCCCATAGCTGCCGAACATGGAGACTGCCTGCAGGCGCACGCCCTCGGCGTCTGTGATGAGGGAGCTTAAGCCAAACAGGAACAGACAGATGATCGCCAGCACCTGCCCCGGCGTGCCGACAACTTCACCGATCGCGCCGGTCGTGAGCGTCGCGCCGGTGCCGCCGCTCTGCCAGGTACCGCTGAACAGGATCACAAAGCCGGTAATCGTGCAGATCACGATCGTGTCGAGGAAGGTCTCGATGACCGCCCAGCTGCCCTGCTTCGCGGGACAGCCGATATTCTCCATCTGGGACTGCACGGTCGCCGAGAGACCAAGGCCGGCGTCGTTGGAGAAGACGCCGCGCGCCAGACCGTAGCGGATCGTGGTTGCGATCGTTGCGCCGGTAAAGCCGCCCACCGCGGCCCAGCCGCTGAAAGCTCCCTCAAAGATGGAGACAAAGACTGTGCCGATATTTCCAATATTGGCAATGATCACAATCAGCGCCAGAATCAGATAGAGCACTCCCATGACCGGGACAAGCTTGTCCGTGATTTTTACGAGCGTCCGCATTCCGCCCCAGATGACGATGATGATGAAAGCTGCCATGACGATGCAGGAGACGATACTCGGCACACCGATACTCGCGAGATTGCTCGTGATCGCGCTGGAATGGACCGAACAGATCAGCGACAGACAGACCAGCATCATAATGCCGAACAGCACCGCCATCCCCTTACTCTTTACACCATCGCGAATGTACATGAAGGGTCCTCCCTTATAGCCGCCCTTGCCGTCAGGCTGACGGTAGACGCAGGACAGCGTTACCTCCGAGTATTTGATACCCATCGCCATGAAACCGCAGACCCACATCCAGAACAGAGCGCCGGGGCCGCCCATCGCGATCGCCGTGCCGACGCCGACGATGTTGCCCGTGCCGATGGTAGCGCTGAGAGCGGCGATCATGCCCTTCAGCGGGGAAATACCGTCAGAGCTCTTCTTTTCTCCAAGCGAACCGAGCGTCGTCTTAAAGATAAACGGCAGGTGAAGGAACTGAATGCCCTCGACGACGACCGCCAGCACGATACCGCCGCCCACAAGAACGATCAGGATCGGGATGCCCCATACCCAGTCGGTGAAGGAACTAAACGCGTTATAAAACCCAGTCAACATATCCATAAATTTTCTCCTTTTTTAAAAAAGCGGTGCGTCTGAGAGGTATTCTTTTCAGTCGCACCGCATTGTACGTATCACATTTACAGTTTTACAGTTCTCCGATCAGATGCGTGTAGAACGCGCAGGCTTCCTGTACCTGTCGCGGATCGCAGCATTCATCGCGCATATGCGCCAGCTTGTATACGCCGGGGCCAAAGCCGATGCAGGTGACGCCCATCGGAATGGGAACGACCGCATTCGTGCTGAAATCCCAGAAATCATACTCCTGCGGCGCACAGCCGAAGGCGGCCGCGTAGGCGCGGTTTCCGGCCTGAATCAGCGGATGTCCCGCGTCCGTCTTCCACGGGTCATGAATCGGCACATAGTCAAGCTTTTCGCCGGTCCAGCTCTCAAAATGCAGATCGCCGGAAGCCCAGGAGGCACGCTTGCCTGCGATGAGCTCGTCCATCTCCTTTTTGACCTGCTCGGTCGTCTCCCCGAGGCGCAGGCGACGGTCGAGATAGATTGAGCACTCACTCGGGACGGCGTTGACGGATGCGGATTTACAGGAAATTTGCGAGAGCATGACCGTACCGCCGCCCTCGGTTCGGCTGAGGCGTTTATTCAGCTCATCCACACGCGTGATGATCTCCGCCATCTCGTAGACCGCGTTGATGCCCTTCTCCGGCGCAGAGCCGTGCGCGGAGACGCCATGCGTCGTAATCAGCACCTGCACCTTCCCGGCGTGTCCCAGGGTAATCACATTGTTGGACGGCTCACAGATGACGCAGTAGTCCGGCTTCACACCGCTGTCCTTATAAAAATGCTCCAGACATACGCCGTCGCAGTATTCCTCGCAGACCGTTCCCGTCACATAGACGGTCTTCCCTTCCAGAAGCCCTGCCTTTTTCGCAAGCGCCGCCGCGTAGATCGCCGCGGAAAGCCCGCCCTTCATATCGACGGCCCCCCGGCCATAAACCATGCCATCCACAATATTTGCCCCGAAGGGCGGCGAGACCCAGAGCTCCGCGTCCGGCACGCCCACGACATCCATATGACCATCAAAATGGATGATCTCCGGACCATCGCCGACACGGCCCACCGCGTTGCCCGTCGGATCAATATAGGCCTCATCGTAGCCGAGCTCCTTCATTCTGGAGACAATCAGCTCCGCGAGCGGCTTTTCCTGATTCGAAAAGCTCGGAATCCGTATGGCAGAACGATAAAACTCGACCAGCTCGTCCCTGCACGCCTCATAGAGCTGTGCGAACAGGCTGCTCTGTTCCTTGTTCAAATACAACCCCTCCTTTACATTTTTATAACCAAAGTGCGCATTTTGGAGACGTGAGAGGTTTTCCTCCCACATCTTAATTTTGTTATAATTTTAGTTGACAGGCGGGAAAAAGTATACCATAATCTAATTATAAAATATAACGATATTGAGGTATTGCGCATGCAGGTACTGGATATTCAGATCAATGAACAGAGACAGGAGGTGACGCCACACGGGGACTTCTCCTTTCCCCTCGTAGTCTATCACACCATTCTGAGCAGAAATATACTTGGTTTTGTCGACTGGCACTGGCACGAGGACGTACAGTTTTACCTGGTCACCCATGGAGCAATCCGGGTGTACGTCGATCATCGTTCCTACGTCGTCCCGGAGGGCGACGGCTTCTTTATTAACAGCAACGAACTCCATATGGTCCGGCCGGAAGGGCCGCCGGACAGCTCCTACATCTGCGTGGACGCGGACGCCCACCTGATCGCGGGCTTCTGGGGCAGTGTGGTCAATCTGCGCTATGTACAGCCCTATCTGCGACATCCGCAGCTTCCCTGGCTGATGCTGGAGGAAAACGTGGACTGGCAGAAGGAAATTCTGGATATGGTCCGCCAGACCTATGTCATTGATACTGCAAAGGGATTCGGTTATGAGATGGACATCGCGATTCTCGTGAAACGCATGTGGATACAGCTGATCCGGAATTTTGATTTTTCTTCCGGAAAGAGCTCTCATTCTGCCGTCGGCAGCGAACATGTCCAGAATATGATCGCCTATATCAGGGAGAATTCCTCCTCGGCGCTCACGATCGAACAGATCGCAAAAGCGGTCGGTCTAAGCGGCAGCGAGTGCTGCCGTACCTTCAAAAAAGTGACCGGCAGCACGATCTTTTCCTATGTACAGACCTGTCGTCTGGCCGAAGCGGTCGAACTGCTTCTGCACAGCGAGGATTCCATCAGTCAGATCGCCTACGAGACCGGCTTCTGCTCTACAAGCTATTTTATTGAGATTTTTAAGAAACAGATGGGGACGACGCCCCTGAAATACCGGAAAGCACGGCAGGCGGAGCGCGACGCTAAACCGCCTGCACCCGATGAACCCACCACTGATTGACCTCCATTCCGATCAGCACGATATACATGATGAAATAGAGCCACATCATAAAGAGAATCATCGTAGTCAGGCTCCCGTACATGCTGGCGGCATTGCTGTACTCAATATAAATGGAAAAGAAAAAGGAAAAGAGATAACAGGCCACCGACGCGAATATCGCGCCCGGCAGCTGATCCCCAAAACTCCGTTCTCCTTTTTTATGACTCGGAAGCACCCGGTAGATGACCGCAAAGAAAAACATAAACGCGCCGAGCATCAGCACCAGGCGGAACGAGAGCACCAGGCCGGTAAACGCGGCAACAAATGGCAGATACAACGTCACCAGCTCGTGAATGTTGTTCCCGAATACGACCATCAGGAGAGAGGCAAGTACCAGAATCACAAAGAGCAGGGCAAAGAGTGTACCTCTGGCCCGCATAGCCAGATAATTTCCGTTTTTTCTTCCACAGATGCAGTTCATCCCACGGTTCAGAGCCATGAAGCTCTTGCCAGCCGACCAGGCCGTCACCAGCGCCGACAGGGAGATGGCCGCGATCGCGCGGCTGTACATCTCGTCGATCAGGCTCATCACCCAGCTCTGAAAGCCGAGCGGAATGAAACTCTCGATCATCCCATAGAGCTCCGCCTTCTCGATGCCGGTATACTGCACCGCCGAGAGGAGCAAAATGATCAGCGGCAGAAAGGAAAGTATGATGAAATACGCGGACTGCGCCGCGTAGGCTCCCACGTGCTTCTCATCCGTGTCCCGCTTGATCTCCTGCACTATCCCGATCAGCCAGCTCAGTTTCTCCATATAATAAATCTCCATTCCGCCGTCTTTCGCTGGCGGCACAAACAGTAGTGAAAGCACTACTTTCTTTCTACATTTATACCCTGTCTACTCCAAAATAGCAAGCCTTACATCCGTATAAAAATAGTTCAGAATCTCCTCATAAGCCGCGCCCTGCTCCACGAGCAGCCGCGCGCCGTTCTGACTCATCCCCGCTCCGTGGCCGTAACCGCCTCCGTAGATCTGATAGCCGCTCAAGGTACCGTCCTCACAGACCTCCTCCAGCACGAAATAGCCGCTCGGCAGCAGGTCGCCGCCCGACACGTCCGTCCCGTCGTTCTTGTGGACCGCGCTGCCCGGCACGCCAAGCATCAGACGGATGTTGTATTCATACTGGATTTTCAGCGTGCCCTCTTCCCCTTCCTGCATGAGTTCCAGCGCCGCGCCGCCCGTATTCCTTCCGGTAATCTCAGCGCTCCTGATCCTGCCGATACTCTCCCGCGTCGTCGGTACATAGTCGTCACCGTCCTTAAGGAGAATGCCCTGCTCCGATTTTGCGGAGCGAAGCCGTATCCATTTCTCCACATTTTCCTGAATCTGTTCCAGCGAAACATAAGCGCTCCAGCGATACCAGGGCTCCGAGATCTCGAGGTCGCCCGCCCGCTTGCTGCGGATAAATTTCGCAAAAGTCTCCTCGTCTGTCAGATCGAGGACGCGCTCCGATTCGCCGACGTTGATTCCGGCTATGTAGGGTGTAAGGCTGCTGTCGCCGTCCTCCCAGATATTCTCATTGGTCGTGACGCCGCAGGAGGTCGCGAAATAATAGGCCTTCACCGGGCTGTCGCCGTAGAGCAGGATCTGCCCTGCCGTCGCCTCCACCGCCGCATCCGTCGTCTCCTGCGTGTCAATACTGCCGTAGACCTGATAGGAGGTGCTGTCGTCCACATGCGCCTCATACTCCGGATACGCGTAATCCTGCATCTGCCAGACCGCGTAGGTGCGCGCGCAGACTGCCTGCACCTTCAGCGCTTCCGCCGCCCAGCCGGAGGGCATCTCACTCGGCACAACCAGCCGCAGATACTCTTCGAGCGGGACCTCGTTCACAATCACCCAGCCCCCGCTCTCCTCATAATATGTAAAGATCCCCGGATACGCGCGATCCAGCTCTTTTGTCTCATGATAGATACTCCCATCATCCGCGAGCAGCAGCACCCGGATTTGCGCGTCCGCACCCGGCAGTATGAAGATCTCCTCCGGGAGCGCCCGGCTCTCCTCTTCCGTATCGTCGGCGGAGATTTCGAGGCGTTCCGTCTCCTGCGCCTGCTTCTCCTCCCCTTCTCCGGACCTGTCCGGTTCCCCAGCGATCAAAAAAAGCAGGAAGGCGCAGGCAAGGATGAGCAGCGCCGCTTTCCGCTTCAAAGTCTCCCGATACAAATTTCCCTCCCGGAAGCCCGGCCAGCCAGGAGTCCGCACACAAGCGGAGCCCCGGTCTTTCGAGCCATTTTTCTGCCTGCATAAGAAACGGGTATCGCGGCGTGCGCCGTGATACCCGATATCTTTCGTTTCCCAAAGTGCCGTTCCCCGTATTTTGACGCCTAGCCCAAAAGCCAGGTGGGTAACCTCAACAGACGTTCAGCCTTCCACTGGCGTCCCCGAGGGACGGAGGCATGACATCCGGCCTGAAATGTTGGAATCCCATGAACGTAAATGTAGGTTCAAAATGACGGAGCTGTCGCACACCCCAGGAAATCCATGAATCTAGTATACCCCATTTCCCGCGCTTTGACAACCGTATCGCCTGAAAAAGTATGGCAAAAATCCTGCAGGCCATGCTCCATTGTATGAGGGTTGGGAGACTTATATGCATGGCTCCTGTTCACACAGCACCCGGCATTTCTTTTTAAAACAGGCAATACCGTATTTGTAAATGGTGCGGTATCCATCCGACTTCAGTTCACTCACATATGCCTTTTCATCGATCTGCCTCAGCGCTTCCCGGCATGTCGCGTCAAGCTGCCTGTTTTCCGCATATTTTATCTCAATAATAATGCCGATGTCTTCCTCTTCTATCTTAATACAAATGTCGCTGAAGCCATCACCGGATTCCCTGTTTGACTTCACGTTCCAGCCGTCCTTATAGCCAAGAATGCCGAGTAAAATACCATGATAGAAGTTTTCTTTGGTCGGCTTTTGCACAAAGGTATCCCGAATGCTGATCGTTCTTAAAAGATAAGCGCCAAACTGCTTTTCTACCTCTGCGACGGCGCCCGTCTGCAGCGCGTCGCAGAACTTATTCAGACGCTCCCCGTCTTTTGCGACATTTTCCCGGAACATCGCCATGATCTGATCGGTAAAGAGATTCCGCACCTCTCGATTGGGAATCGCAAGCTGATACCATTTTCCGTCCGGCCTGCCGCGCTGCGTCAGATAACCGGTTGCAAACAGGACGCTCCAGATATTGTCAATCGAATCATACAGCCGATTATAGGTCAAATCCTCATGGATTTCCTTCGTCACCGTCTCGCCCGCGATCAGCGCCTCGATCTCACTCCGTGTGGAGCCCCTGTCGGATTTTTCGATGAAATGCCGCACCGTGTCATTTCCACTGGTGTTTGACCAGTAGTCCTTCGGTGCAGCGGATTTGTCCCATGTCAATTCGTGGCAGTAGCTGATCACGTCCCAGGGACAGTACACATCAATATTGCCGAATCGGTAACCGTCATACCACTCTTTTATCTCCGTATATTTATCCATAAGTCCATAGTAGCCCAGCATTGACTGAACTTCCTGATCAGTGAAGCCGAAATACTCATCAAATCGAGCGGATGTAATGGACAGGACGTTGAGATTATTCAGTCCTGTAAAAATACTCTCCTTCGCGACGCGCAGGCAGCCCGTCATCACCGCAAAATAAAGACTCTCATTGGTCTTCAGCGCCTGGTCGAACATACCGCGGATCAGGTCGACCATCTCGTCATAATACCCGTTTTCCTCAGCCTTTGCCA
>JAJQCG010000185.1 GCA_021202815.1 Lachnospiraceae bacterium
CCTGTTTGCTCACCAGAGGAAATCAGCTATGCTGATTTCTCAGCTCGCACTTTATAAACAGTATAGCATAGAAAATATTTCAGTGCGAAATGATTTTATTCAAATTCAGCCAAATTCATTCATTTGTAGTATTGACATCCCTGTAAGCACAATGTTATAATATTCACAATGAATGATAAAAATTTAACAATTTCGTTCATGCAAAATTATCAGGAAAAGGAGGCTACAACATGAAAGGTTACGCAATGCTGAAAATCGGAGAATCCGGCTGGATCGAGAAGGATCGCCCCGCCTGTGGGCCGCTCGACGCCATCTGCAAGCCGCTGGCGCTGGCGATCTGCACTTCCGACGTTCACACACTCTGGGAAGGCGCGATCGGTGAGCGCCACAACATGATCCTCGGACACGAGGGCTGCGCCGAAGTCGTAGAGGTCGGCTCTCTCGTGAAGGACTTCAAGCCCGGCGACCGCGTGCTGGTGCCGGCGATCACGCCGGACTGGAACTCGCTGGAAGCACAGGCCGGTTACTCCATGCATTCCGGCGGTATGCTCGCCGGCTGGAAATTTTCCAACTTTAAGGACGGCGTTTTCTCCGAATACTTCCATGTAAATGACGCGGATGGCAATCTTGCCCTGCTCCCCGACAACATCAACACCGTCGACGCCTGCATGCTCTCCGATATGGTGCCGACCGGCTTCCACGGCGTGGAGCTGGCCGACGTGCAGTTTGGTGATACGGTCCTGGTGATCGGTATCGGCCCGGTGGGTCTGATGTCCGTGGCCGGCGCGAATATGCGCGGCGCTTCCCGTATCATCGCAGTGGGCACCCGTCCCGTGTGTGTGGAGGCCGCGAAGGGCTACGGCGCAACGGATTTCGTCAGCTATAAGAACGGCCCGATCTTCCAGCAGGTGCTCGACATGACCGGCGGCAAGGGCGTTGACAAGATCGTCATCGCAGGCGGCGGCGTGGAGACCTTCGCCGAGGCCGTAAAGTGCTTAAAGCCCGGCGGCAAGATCGGCAATGTCAATTATCTCGGAAGCGGTGATGTGATCGACATCCCGTGCGTGGAATGGGGCGTCGGTATGGGCCACAAGCAGATCAACGGCGGCCTGATGCCGGGCGGACGCCTGCGCATGGAGAAGCTGAGCGCGCTGGTATCCGCAGGCAAGCTTGATCTCGCACCTTTAAGCACCCACGTCTTCGACGGCTGGGAGCACCTCGAGGAGGCGCTGTTCCTGATGCGCGACAAGCCGAAGGATCTCATCAAACCGGTGGTAAGAATCGAAGCTTAAACACTCTCTTCTTGAAGTCCGGCGGAGCAATCTGCTGGGCTTCCTCTCTCTTTCGGAGGTCAGGCCATGAAGATATTGATCGTATCAGGCTTTCTCGGCGCGGGAAAAACGACGTTTATCAAAAGCCTTTCAAAGCATACAGGCCAGGAAATTGCCATCCTGGAAAATGAGTACGGCGAGGTCGGCGTAGACGGCGACGTCTTGCGCGCGGACAGCGCGCAGAGCATCGGAAAAGTCAATATCTGGGAGCTGACCGAGGGCTGCATCTGCTGCTCCACAAAGGGCGATTTCGCGGCCTCCGTACTGACGATCGCGAATACAGTCGACCCGGAATATCTCGTGGTCGAGCCGACAGGCGTCGGCATGCTAAGCAATATCATCGCGAACCTGCAGCAGATCGAATACGAGCGGATCACCCTGCTCGCACCGGTTGCGATCGTGGACGGGCAGAGCTTCCACAGCAATTTAAGGGAATATCCGGAAATTTATAAGGACCAGATCCGCGAAGCGCGGATCGTCTTTGTATCGAAGCTGGAAAACGCGTCGCCGGAAGAGCTCCGGAAAATCAGACAGGAGATCGAGAAGCTCTGCCCGGGCGGACAGGTCGTGGCCGAGCACTACTCCGGCATGGATGAGGCTGCATGGCTCACTCTCCTCGAACGGGGCTACGACGGCTCACATCTCGAGACAAAACCGGAGAGCGCTGAGCTTCCCGACACCTTTTCCATGAGCGGCGTAGAGATGGAGTCACCGGAAATGCTGCTTCTGCTGCTCGAGCGCCTCATCCACGGCAGACTCGGCGGGGTCGTGCGCGCGAAGGGCTGCGTCAGGGCAGGCGGCGAGTGGCTGCGCTTCGACGTCGTGGACGGCAGATATACCCTGTCCGGCGCGGAACCCGCACCGGAGGGCAAGGCCGTCTTCATCGGGAGGGACATTCGCCGCCAGGCGATCCGGCACTATTTCATTAAGACGCGCAGACGGCCGCGCATCGGGAAGAACAGCAGCCATGCGCAGGCGGGCGTGGGGCGTTCTTCTATCGTCATATCGTGGGAGGGCACAACCTGACATGTCACATCACCTTCTCCAGCACCTCCGACACCCGGTGCACCGGGATGATCGTCAGGCTGTCCTTCACTTCCTGCGCCACCTCGTCGAGGTCGTCTTCATTTTCCCGCGGGATATAGACTGTGGTGACGCCCGCTCTCTGGGCTGCCATCAGCTTCTCCGGCAGTCCGCCGATCGGCATCACAAAGCCGCGCAGAGACACCTCTCCGGTCATCGCGACGTCCGGCGAGACCGCTTTCCCGTTCACCAGCGAGGCGATCGCCGTGGTCAGCGTGATACCGGCGGAGGGTCCGTCCTTCGGCACCGCGCCCGCGGGTACATGAATGTGCAGGTCATTTTCCTCAAAGAGCTCCGCTTTATCAGGATACATGCTCTTCACAAGGCTGACCGCGATCTGCACCGACTCCTTCATGACGTCGCCGAGCTGTCCGGTGATCACCGTCTTTCCCTCTCCCTTAGTAAACAGAGCCTCGATAAAGAGAATGTCTCCGCCCGCGCTGGTCCAGGCAAGACCGGTCACCACGCCGGGCTGCTTCTCCTCCAGACGACGGTCGTGCGGAATCGGCTTCTGATCCAGGAATTCGCGCAGCCGCTTCGGACTGACGGAAACGCTCTTATTCTCCCCCTTTACCCGGCGGACGGCCGCCACACGGCAGAGCGTGTCGAGCTGCTTCTTCAGGCCGCGCACGCCGGCCTCCATCGTATAATCAGAGATGATCGCGCGCAGCACAGCGTCGGAAATGCGCAGGCTCTGCGCTTTGATCCCCATATCCTTCATCGAGCGCGGAAGCAGGTGCTTCTTTGCGATCTGGAACTTGTCCATCGCCGTATAACCCGGGAACTGGATGACCTCCATGCGGTTCAGCAGCGGCTCCGGGATCGTGTCGGTGGTATTCGCCGTGCAGACAAACAGCACATCGGAAAGATCATAGGGCACATTCATATAATGGTCGGTAAAGGTATTATTCTGCTCCGGGTCGAGTACCTCGAGCAGCGCACTCGATGGATCGCCGCCGTAGTCCCGCACCAGCTTGTCTACCTCGTCCAGCACCATGACCGGATTCGACGCGCCGCTGCGCTTGATGCCCTCCATGATCCGGCCCGGCATCGCGCCGATATAGGTGCGCCGATGGCCGCGGATCTCCGCCTCGTCGCGCACGCCACCCAGGCTCACGCGCACGTAGCTCCTGCCCAGCGCTCTCGCGATACTCTGTCCGATGCTCGTCTTGCCGGTGCCGGGCGCTCCAACGAAGAGCAGGATCGAGCCTGCCTGCTTCCGGTTCAGCGTCATGACCGCAAGCTGCTGGATAATCCGCTTCTTGACCTTTTTCAGACCGAAATGATCTTCATCGAGGATCCGCTCCGCCTCCTTCAGATCGACCGGCGGTATCTCCTCCTTCTTCCAGGAGAGCGAAGTCACAAAGTCAAGATAGTCGTACAGCATGCCGTACTCGTGACTGTTCTGCCCCTCCTGTTTCATGCGGTTCAGCACCTTCATCGCCTCGGCGCGGGCCGTATCGTTCATCTGGGATTTTTCGATCTTCTGCTCGAACTTTCTCACATCGGAAATGCTCTCCGGGTGCATCTCATCAAACTGCTTCTGCAGAAACTCGATCTGCTTGCGGATCGCCTGCTCCCGGTAGATCTGCTCGTTGGAACTCGCCTGCGCGTCCGCGGCCTCCTTCTTCACCTTCTCCATTTCCAGATACTCGTAGATCGCCTTCTCCATATGCGTGGTGCGCTCCGAGATGGTGTCCGCCGCCAGAATCGCGTATTTCTCCTCATTGGAATTGCCCAGCATAAAGGACAGCGTCGCAGTCATTTCACCCAGCGAATCCCACTGCATCACGTAATTGCGGGCGAGCAGCCCAAACTGGGTCTTCTGGATATGATTTATGAAAGCTGTCTTTGCCGCCTCAAAATGCTTACCGATCTCCTCCGGCGTCATATCCTCCACGTCCGGCCGCTCCGAGAGCGTCACCACAATGCGCTCTCCCACTGTCGCGATCGTATCAATATTGACGCGGCCGCCTGTCAGGACCTTTACATTGCCCTCCTTGTCAACGGCCTCGATCTTTCCGGTGATGCCGATCGGATAGAAATCGTCCGCTCGCATCTCCTCGCGGGGCTTGTCCTCCTTCAGCATCAGAAAGACGACCTGTTCGCCAGGCTGCGCCGACCCCTCTGTAATCTTCTGGAAATAATTATTCTGAAAATACAGGTAAATATCCGGGACAATCACTATATTGTAATAAGGAACTGTAATCATGGGAATCCTCCTCTTTTGTAAGTTCTGTTATACGCAATATAGCACATTTACTAGCACTCGTCAAGTGTGAGTGCTAGTAAATTGTGAGTAATTTTTTACCAGATCCACGGCGTCTCCCACTGGTATTTCTCCATATCGACGACGCCGTCTTCCAGCTCGATCCCGTCCGCCTCCAGGAGCCGTATCTGTTCGTTCACCCCACCGAAGACGAAGGCTTTCGACACTCTGCCTTCCTTCGTGACCACGCGATAACAGGGAATGCGATCTGAATCCGGATTCGCATGCAGCGCATATCCCACGACCCGCGCCCAGCGCCGATTTCCCGCGAGGGCGGCCACCTGCCCGTAGGAGGCAACGCAGCCCCGGGGAATCTGCTTTACGACCTCGTAAATTCTGTCATAGGTATTCACTGCGGCTCACACTCCCATCCAAAGCTGCGCCCGACCGCTTTCTCCCAACCTTTCAGGCGGGCCGTTCTCTCTTCCTCCGTGGTCTCCGGGGTAAAGCTTCTGTCTATGGAACAGTGCTCAATCACATCAGCACGGCTCTCCCAGTATTCCACCGCAAGTCCGGCCAGATATGCAGCGCCGAGCGCTGTTGTCTCCACGCAGGATGGGCGCTGCACCGGGATATCGCTCAGATCCGCCTGCGTCTGCATGAGATAGTCATTAGCGCTGGCGCCCCCGTCCACCTTCAGGACCGCGATCGGGATCCCCGCGTCCGAGCGCATCACGCGCAGAACGTCATTCGTCTGGTAACAAATCGAATCCAGCGCCGCGCGGATGATGTGGTACTTATTGACGCCGCGGGTCAGACCCACGATCGCGCCCCTCGCATACTGATCCCAGTAGGGCGCTCCGAGCCCGGTAAACGCGGGAACCACATAGCAGCCCGCGGTATCCTTTACCTTCTGCGCCATATACTCGGAATCCGTCGCGAAATCGATGAGGCGCAGCTCATCCCGCAGCCACTGGATCACCGCGCCCGCCACAAAGACGGAACCCTCCAGGGCATAATACACCTTTCCATCGATCCCCCATGCAATCGTAGTCACAAGACCATTCTCCGAAAAGATCGGCCGCTCGCCGGTATTCATCAACAGAAAGCCGCCTGTACCATATGTATTTTTCACCTCGCCCGGTTCGAAACAGGTCTGCCCGAACAGCGCCGCCTGCTGATCGCCTGCGGCTCCGGCTATCCGGATTCTCCTGCCGAAAAACTGCGGCGCGGTCTCGCCGTACAAACAGCTGCTCGGCTTTACCTCCGGCAGCATACAGCGTGGAATCCCAAGCTCCGCGAGAATCTCGTCGTCCCAGTCCAGTGTGTTAATATTGAACAACATGGTGCGCGACGCGTTCGAAAAGTCCGTCACATGCACCTACCCTCCGGTCAGCTTCCAGATCAGCCAGGTCTCCACTGTGTCAAAGAGGAGCTCCCCTTTTTCCGCGCGTTCCCGCGCGCCCTCCACATAGTCCAGAATCCATTTCAGCTTTGTCCCGGAAAAATAGGCGTCGATCACCAGTCCGGTCTTCTGCCTGTATGTATCCACAAGCCCTTTTTCCTTCAGCCTGTCGCAATATTCCGCGGTGCGCCTGCACTGCCAGACAATCGCGTGGCAGACCGGCTCTCCCGTATTCTTATCCCAGACGACCGTCGTCTCGCGCTGGTTCGTGATGCCAATAGCCGCAATGTCCTCCGCCGCGGCTCCGACTCTCTGCATTGCCTCCACCGCCACGCCCAGCATGGTGGATCAGATCTCGTTCGCGTCGTGCTCTACCCAGCCGGGCTTCGGAAAATGCTGCGTAAACTCCCGCTTCACCACGCTGCGCATCGCACCCGATCTGTCAAAGATGATGCAGCGGTTGCTCGTCGTCCCGGCGTCCAGCGCCATGATATACTTCGGCATCGTATTCCTCCTTATCGCTTCGGTATTTTATATCAGTCGGAATAATTCTCATGCTTTTTGCGGAGTTTGCCGGAAGTCGTTTCACTCCACCTCTCCTTTTTCATACATAAACTCCACATACTCATAAATCTGCTGAAAGTCCACCTCACAGTCCCCGTCAAAGATGCCCACAGAAATCTTCGAACTGAAGCCATAAATAGCCGGATAATCATCCGTCTCGAAGTGGTATACGATTACACGCTTCTGCTTCGGATCGACAAGCCAGTACTCCCGCACGCCGGCGTTCATATATTTGTTCAGCTTGACAAACATATCCTTCTTCCGCGTGGACTTCGAGAGTATCTCCACAACAAGAACCGGCGCGCCGTAAATGCAGCGCAGGATGATCTTGCTCCGGTCACAGACGACAACCACATCCGGCTGCACCATCGTCCTGTCGTCGCAGTCGAGCTGTACATCCAGCGGGGATACCATCGCCATGCATTTCCCACCCTTTTTCCGAATATACTCCCGAAGCACGCTCCAGATCTCGGAAATCAGGATCTGATGTACCGAGGATGGCGCAGCCATGTCGTAGATAACGCCATCGATCAACTCGACCCTGCGCTCCTCGGGAAGCTCATAATAATCCCTCAGCGTATATTCACCCTGCGTCTTCTGCCGCGCTGTTCCATAGGCAGGCGCCGACTCTCGAAGCATCATACTGTCCGCAGCCGGCTTCTGTTCCGCAAGCCAGGGAGCATCGAGTACACGCTCCAAAGCACGCATCGTCTCATATCGCGGCGATTCCGTCGCGCCGGAAAAGATCTTCTACACAGTCCCCAGAGGCACAAACGACCACTCGGAAATCATCTCGTTTGTGTATCCCAGTTCCTTTTTCCGCTTTCTCATTTCCTCCACTGTCATCCGCGCGCACCTCCTTTTCTCATATTGAGCGTTCTCGGAAACTCAAAACCTCCCGAGATTCCGCTCTTTTTTACATG
>JAJQCG010000044.1 GCA_021202815.1 Lachnospiraceae bacterium
CAGCTCGTACAGGCTGGCAAGAAGCTTCTGATCATCGCCGAGGACATCGAGGGCGAGGCTCTGACGACGCTTGTGCTGAACAAGCTGCGCGGCACCTTCATTGCGGTTGGCGTGAAGGCTCCGGGCTATGGCGACAGAAGGAAGGCCATGCTGCAGGATATCGCGGTATTGACCGGCGGCACCGTGATCTCTGAGGAGGTCGGCCTTGAGCTGAAGGACACGACGCTCGACATGCTCGGACGCGCGAAGTCCGTGAAGGTACAGAAGGAGAATACCGTCATCGTCGACGGCCTTGGCGATAAGGATGCGATCGCGGACCGCACCCGTCAGATCAAGGCGGAGATCGAGACGACGACCTCCGATTATGATAAAGAGAAGCTTCAGGAGCGTTTCGCGAAGCTCGCGGGCGGCGTAGCGGTGATCCGTGTAGGCGCAGCGACCGAGACCGAAATGAAGGAAGCGAAGATGCGCATGGAGGATGCCCTGGCGGCTACGAGAGCTGCCGTTGAGGAAGGTATCATCTGCGGCGGCGGCGCGGCCTACATCCACGCGGCGAAGGAAGTGGCGAAGCTGGTCGATACCCTTGAGGGCGACGAGAAGACCGGCGGCAAGGTTATCCTGAAGGCTCTGGAAGCGCCGATGTACCACATCGCGTCGAATGCGGGTCTTGAAGGAGCCGTCATCATCAACAAGGTGAGAGAGTCCGAGGTGGGTGTCGGCTTTGACGCTTACAAGGAAGAGTATGTGAACATGGTCGAGGCCGGTATCATCGACCCGACGAAGGTGACCAGAAGCGCTCTGCAGAACGCGACGAGCGTAGCTTCCACCTTCCTGACCACCGAGGCCTGCGTAGCCAACATCAAGGAGCCCGCTCCCGCGATGCCCCAGGGCGGCGGCATGGACGAAATGATGTGATATCAACGAGACGTGCGCAGACCGGGATGTGAACTGCCCGTGCAAGCTCGCTTGCTAAGGACAGTTCATGGCACGGGATGCATAGGGCGAAGCCCGACAGCCCGAGGCTGCGTAAGCAGTCTCGGGCTGCTGCACGTCGGAGTCCCAATGCGTCAAAGCTTGCTTGCAGAGGGGAAATGATGTCGAGACCGACATAGGGCGAAGCCCGACAGCCCCGTGCCGCGAAGCGGTGCGGGGCTGTTAGCACGTCGGAGTACCAACGCGCCAGAGCTTGCTTGCGGAGGGGGGAATCCTCTCTTTTTTTGTTTTCGGATTTTTCCAGCTCAGATTTTTCCACCTCCATGTGTACAAGCTTTCACTTGCCAATGCTCCCCCCGGGTGCTATTATATTTATAATTGGGTGCAGTATTGACTGCCGGAAGCCGGAGAGGAGGATGCCGATGTTTGCATATCGTGTCAGCGCTGGAGACCCGGAGCGAATGGGTGTGACAAGGACAGGGAGAGACAGCTGCTTTACGGTGACCGTACGGGACGGGCAGGATGCAAGTCTCCTTCTCTATCGAAAGGGAGAAGCAGAGCCCTCCGCGGAACTCCCCTTCACAGAGGAGATGCATTTTGCGGATGTCTGTGCGATGCGGATCCAGAATTTCCCGCTGCGGGATTATGAGTACAACTATCGGCTTGACGGCAGCGTCGCGCAGGATCCTTATGCAGACGAGATTCGCGGGCGCGCCTCCTGGGGAGAACCCCCCAATGGGGCGCATGCGCTGCGCTGCGCCGCGCGCCCGGAGAGCTTCCCGTGGCGAGGTGACAGACCGCTACAGCTTGCGGAGGAGGACAGTGTCCTCTATGTGACGCATCCCCGGGGATTTACGATGGACAGCTCATCCGGTGTGAAACACCCCGGAACCTTTTCCGGTATCCGTGAGAAGATACCGTATCTGAAGGAGCTGGGAATCACACAGCTCGAACTGATGCCTGTCTATGAATTCGCAGAGACGGGCGGCGAGTGCGCCGTGCGCAGGCACAGGCCGCTGCGGAAGCGCGGGACGGCGCATGGCAATTACTGGGGCTATGGCGAGGCTTTTTTCTTCGCGCCGAAGGCCGCCTACAGTGCGACCGGGGATCCGGTCCGGGAGCTGAAGAGCCTGGTGCGGGAGCTGCACCGAAACGGGATTGAACTGATCCTGGAGTTCTCTTTTCCGGAATATACGCCTCCGGAGCTGGCGACGAACTGTGTTCGCCACTGGGTACGGGACTATCACATCGATGGCATCCATGTGACCGGCGCTGCCACGCCAATTACCGCGCTGGCGCTTGACCCGCTGCTGGGCGGGACCAAAATCATGAGCGACCGTCTGCCGGTGGAACATATTTATGAAAAGGATTATCATCCGCGAGAGCGGCGGCTTTTTGAGTATAACGACGATTTCCAGGTGAAGCTGCGACGCTTCCTGCGCGGTGACGCGGACTTTGTATGGCAGGCCGCCGAATGCCTCTGCCGCAATCCGGCGCAGTACGGCGTCGTGAACTATGTGGCCGGACATAATGGCTTCATGCTGGCGGATGCGCTGCGCTATGAAGAAAAGCATAACGAGGCAAACGGAGAGGGAAATCTTGACGGGACCGATCACAACTACAGCTGTAATTACGGGCTGGAGGGGCCTTCTGATGATACGGAGCTGGAAGAACTGCGAGGGCGGCAGGCGAGGAATGCGCTGCTTCTGACGATTCTGGCACAGGGAATTCCGGCGATTTATGGCGGAGACGAGATGGGAAATTCCCAGCAGGGCAATAACAATAGCTACTGTCAGGACAACGCGATTTCGTGGCTGCAGTGGCCGCAGGACGAAAGAGGGCGGGCGCTGCAGCGCTTTGTCAGAGACGCGCTTGCTTTCCGCAGAGAACATCCGGTTTTCGGGCGTGTTCACACGCACATCCAGGGTACGCCCGCGATTTCCTACCACGGCAGCAGAGCCTGGTACGGTGATTTTGACAGCACAAGCCGCCATCTTGGGATTCTGTATGCGGGCGAGGAGACGCTCTACGTGGCGATCAATATGTATGAGAAGCCTCTGGAGCTTGTGGTTCTGACGGCTCCGGCCGGACAGCACTGGCAGATCATCGCGGACACCGGGCGCGCGGACGCCGTGTTTTCGGAGGACGGGCCTGCGCTTTCCCGCAGGACGGGGAAGACCGTGGTGATTCCGCCGCGAACCATTCTGGTGATGGCAGGAAGGAAAGCATGAAACTGATTAATATATGGAGACATTTTCATACAATTACAGAGCACCGGATCATGGTCGCGAGGCACTGTTTCCAGGTGGGGATGTACTGGCAGGGGCTGACGCATGACCTGTCGAAGTATTCGCCGTCCGAGTTCTGGCAGGGCTGCCGCTACTATCAGGGCTTCTGCAGCCCGAACAATGCGGAGCGTAAGGATAAGGGCTACTCCGTTGCCTGGATGCATCACAAGGGCAGAAACCGGCATCATTATGAATACTGGACGGATTATAACATCGAGACGCATCGCATGGAAGGCGTGAAAATGCCGCTCAAATATGTGAATGAGATGATTATGGACCGGATCGCGGCCTCCAAGGTGTATGAGGGAGAAAAGTATACGCAGCACTCTCCCCTGGCATATTATGAGCAGGGAAAGGACGGCTACATGATTCATCCACAGACGCGCGCACTGCTCGAATATGTCCTGCGCATGCTGGACGAGCAGGGGGAGGAGCGCACGTTTGCCTGGATGAAAAAGCATATGGTCGGGAAGAAACAGTATCCCCGTATTGCCGTCAGGGCTGCGCACAGGAGAAAGGAGGAGACTTCATGACGATCCGTGAAAAGACAGAAGAGTGGGAGAGCCGCTTCTTAAGCCCTTACGCGGCGAAGAGCAGCGCTTCACGCGGACGAGCCGTGGACGAGCCTCCCTGTGAGATCAGGCCGATCTATCAGCGCGACCGTGATCGAATCCTGCATTGCAAATCGTTCCGCAGGCTGAAGCACAAGACGCAGGTGTTCCTCGCGCCGAAGGGCGACCATTATCGAACGCGCCTGACGCACACGCTAGAGGTTTCGCAGGTCGCGCGGACGATTGCGCGCGCGCTTCGGCTCAATGAGGATCTGACCGAGGCGATCGCACTCGGGCATGATCTCGGGCATACGCCCTTTGGCCACGCGGGTGAGCGGGTGCTGAATCAGGTCTGTTCGGAGGGCTTCGCCCATTACATACAGAGTGTACGGGTCGTGGAGAAGCTCGAAAAGGAAGGACGGGGCCTGAATCTGGCCTGGGAGGTCCGCGACGGGATCCGGCAGCACCAGATGGACGGCCGGGCGGCCACGCTGGAGGGCAGGGTCGTGCGGCTCGCGGACAAGATCGCCTACATTCATCACGATGTGGACGACGCAATCCGCGGCGGGATTATCCGGGAGGAGGATATTCCGGAATCCTATCGTGTGACGCTCGGCCGGTCGAGCCGGGAGCGGCTGAACACGATGGTCTGCGATATCATCATGAACAGTCTTGATCAGCCGGATATCCGGATGTCGGACGAGGTGGACGCGGCTTTCCGCGGCATCCGGCGCTTCATGTTTGAGAATGTCTATACCAATCCGGTCGCGAAGGCGGAGGAGAAGAAGGCGGAGAATATTGCAAGAGAGCTGTTTCGCTACTATATGGAGCGTCCGGAGCTGCTCTCAAACGAGTATATCGAGCGCATGTGGAAGGCAGGCGAGACGCAGGAACGCAGCGTCTGCGATTATATCTCGGGGATGACCGACCAGTTTGCCATCGACAAATTCCGGGAATTCTTTGTGCCGGAGGCGTGGAGATACTGATGAAAAGGCAGGTGCTGTATGGGATTTTATTCGCAGGAGCTTGTGGAGGAGATCCGTTCGCGCAGCGACATCGTGGATGTGGTTTCCGGTTATATCAAATTACAGCGCAAGGGCAGCAGCTATGTGTGCGTCTGCCCCTTTCACAACGACCATAATCCGTCCATGAATGTGAACAGGCCGCGGCAGATGTACTATTGTTTCAGCTGCGGCGCCGGCGGCGATGTGTTCAAATTTGTCATGGACTATGAAAATCTGTCCTTCCCGGAGGCGGTGAAGGTGCTGGCGGACCGCGCGGGGATCGCGCTGCCAGAGCGGGAGGAGTCGCGCGAGGAGCGCGAATCGAGAGACCTGAAGGACCGGATTCTGGAAGTCAATAAGCTGGCGGCACAGTTTTATTACTATATGCTGCGGCAGCCGGATGGACGACAGACTTATGAGTATCTGACCGGGCGCGGGCTCTCGCAGGAGACGATCCGCAGCTTCGGACTCGGTTGCTCTGGAAAACGCGGGAATGAGCTCTACCAGTATCTGAAAAGCAAGGGCTACTCCGATTCCCTGCTGAAGGAGTCGGGGCTTATGAACGCGGATGAGAAGCGCGGTATATACGATCGCTTTTGGAACCGCGTGATGTTCCCGATTATGGACACGCGCAGCCGTGTGATCGGCTTTGGGGGCCGCGTCATGGGAGACGCGAAGCCCAAATATCTGAATTCGCCAGAGACGCGGGCGTTTGACAAGAGCCGGAATCTGTACGGACTGCATCTGGCGCGGGCGAGCCGCAAGCCCAATATGATTCTCTGCGAGGGCTACATGGACGTGATCGCGCTGCACCAGGCCGGCTTCAACCAGGCGGTGGCCTCGCTCGGGACGGCCTTCACGCAGCAGCAGTCCGTGATTCTGAAGCGCTATACGAACGAGGTGCTGCTGACCTACGACAGTGACGACGCAGGCGTCCGGGCAGCGGCGCGCGCGATTCCGATCCTGAAGGACGCGGGACTCAGAGCGCGTGTTATCAATATGGAGCCCTACAAGGATCCGGACGAGTTTATCCGGGCGCTCGGCGCGGAGGAGTTCCAGAAGCGGATTGACAGCGCCGAGAGCAGCTTTTTCTTTGAGCTGCGCATTCTGGAGCGAAATTATGATCTGAGGGATCCGGAGAGTAAGACGGCATTTTTCCGGGAGGTGTCCGGGAAGCTTCTGGAATTTGAGGCGGGCATCGAGCGGAATAACTATATAGAGGCTACGGCGGCGAGATATCATCTGAGCGCGGAGCAGCTCCGGAAGCTGGTCAGCCAGACCGGCGAGCGCCTGGGAGGCATGCCTAGGGCGGCAGCACCGAAACCGCCGCCCGGCAGGAAGAAGCCGGACGATGCGGAGCCTGCGGCGCAGAGACTGCTGCTGGGCTGGATGAGTGCGGATGAAAAGCATTTCCGCAGTATTTCGCGCTATGTGGAGCCTGAAGATTTCACGGATCCGCTGTGTCGGAAGGTCGTGGAGCTTTTGAGGGAACAGACGGAGTCGGGGATGTTTCAGCCCGCTTCGCTGTACCAGTATTTCACAGAAGAGGAGGATCAGAAGAAGCTGTCCGCCGCGCTGGGGGCGCAGATACCGGTCCCGGACGGACGGGCTGAGGAGGAAAAAGCATTGCAGGAGTTGATACTGAGAGTAAAGCAGCAGAGTATTGCCTGGCAGACGGAAAATATGGAGCCGGGGGACATGGACACCCTCATGAAGATCGTCCGGAAACGCCGGGAAATCGAGAAACTGCATATTTCTCTGGATTAAGGAGAAAATAGGAACAATTATGGAAGGAAGAACCAGTATGGACGAAAACGTAGCAAAATTTAACGAAAAGCTGAAGAAATTGCTGGAGCTCGCAAAGAAGAAAAAAAATGCGCTGGAGTATCAGGAGGTCAGTGATTTCTTCAGCGATATGGAGCTGAGTCCGGAAAAGCTTGAGAAGGTGCTGGAATTCCTCGAGCAGAACAACGTGGACGTACTCCGGATCACCGAGGATGACGACGACACGCTCATCCTGACCGACGAGAAAGAGGTGGACATGGAGCAGATCGACCTGTCTGTTCCGGACGGTGTGAGTATCGAGGATCCGGTGCATATGTACCTGAAGGAGATCGGAAAGGTGCCGCTTCTGACCGCGGAGGAGGAGATCGAGCTCGCGAAGCGGATGGAAGCCGGGGACGAGGAGGCCAAAAAGCGTCTGGCCGAGGCGAATCTGCGCCTTGTAGTCAGCATCGCGAAGCGCTATGTCGGCCGCGGCATGCAGTTTCTTGATCTGATCCAGGAGGGAAATCTGGGGCTTATCAAGGCCGTGGAGAAGTTTGATTACCGCAAGGGATATAAGTTCAGCACCTACGCGACCTGGTGGATCCGCCAGGCGATCACGCGCGCGATCGCGGACCAGGCGAGGACGATCCGCATCCCGGTGCACATGGTCGAGACGATCAACAAGCTGATCCATGTGTCGCGGCAGCTTTTGCAGGAGCTGGGCCGCGAGCCAACGCCGGAGGAGATCGCGGAAGAGATGAATATGCCGGTGGAGCGCGTGCGCGAGATCCTGAAGATTTCTCAGGAGC
>JAJQCG010000108.1 GCA_021202815.1 Lachnospiraceae bacterium
GAATATATCCACAAGAACCGTATCGACCGGGCCTCGCAGCTGCTGGAGACCACCTCACTTCCGATCAGCCAGATCGCCGATGCAGTCGGCATCAGCGACTACAACTATTTCACGAAGGTCTTTAAGAGTCTGACAGACGTCACCCCGCGCGAATACAAACCAATAAAGTACGGAGAATGCCGGGAAACCGGCATTCTCCGTACTTTTCAGATGTATATTTCTTTAATCAATATCCACCCAGTCATAATGCAGATAAGTCGTGAAGGCCTCCTCGAGAATGGACTTCATATGCCCCACGCCGATTGCGGTGTGATGCTTAAAGCCGCCCCGCGCCAGTTTGATCATCTTGTCCTGCAAGTTCGGGATCTCCGCGACGCCGGCACAGCCAAAGTAAGCATCCTCGATCGGGTCGTCCGTGAACTTCGCCTCACTCGCATATACAATAATCTTGCCGTCCTTCGTCTGGCAGTTGGAAATCGTGATGTCGTTCGGCGCAATCTGACCCTCGTTCGTGCCCCAGCCGCTGCCCGGGTCACCCTTCGCGAACATCTTATGCTCGGTCACGGTTCCCTTCGCGGTCATCAGGCTCTGCGCCACCGGACCGCAGTGGAAGAGAATTACCTTGTTCTCATCGTCGCCGTAATTATTGTTCCAGTCAAGCACTGCCGTCGGCTCCTCGCTCGCCAGACTCATCGCCCGCATGGTCAGGGCAGAGCACATGTCAATCTCGCAGGAGGCCACGATGCCGCGGTCGTTCAGCTCGCTGAGCAGGACGCAGGGACAGACGCGAAGCTCCGTCTCCATCTCATTCCAGCAGCGCAGCGCGAGCACATCCAGATGATACTCGTCGATGTACTCGTCGATGACAACCGAAAGCTTCGCAAGCGTCAGCATATTCGACTCCGGCACCTTCGAGAAATCCGTGTAGTTTTTCAGGGACTCAATCTTCTTCAGCACAACCGCGTCGTCGTCCGCCTTCTGGCGCAGCTTGAAGAACACCTCCGACAGGTCGAAGGACTCGACGTTGATGCCGTACTTCTGCATCGTGATCTCGTCGAAACGCACGGTCTTGAAGGCCGTCGTCCGCGCGCCGATACAACCGATATTGAAGCGCTTCATGCCGTTCACCACACGGCAGACCGCCGCGAAGTCCTTCAGGTTCTGTGCAAAGGCCGGGCTCAGCGGATGCACCACATGGGGCTTGAGCACCGTGAAGGGCACGCCGTACTGCGTGAACATATCGGTGACGGAGAATTTTCCGCAGTAAGCATCACGGCGATGCGCGAAATCCATCTTTCCGATCTCATCCGGATAGGCCTGCATCAGGATCGGCACACCCGCGTCCTGCAGCGCCGTGATCGCGCCGTTCTCGTCCGCAAAGATCGGCATCGAGAAGATCACGCCGTCATACTGACCCTCATACTCCTTCAGCCACTTCGCGTAGAGCAGACCCTCGTCCCGGGTCTCCACTCCGCCGTAGCGGGTGAGCTCCGCGTCCATCGCGATGTAGTCGTAACCCGCGTCGGTCACGGCCTTGATCATGTCCTCTCTCGCGCCGTAGATCAGCTCGCCCGGCATAAAACCACGGTTACAGAAGCACAGTGCAAATGTCATTTTTTTCTTCATGTTCGTAAGCTCCTTGTCTAAGATTTTTTTTATTTTAACAAAAATACGTTCTCTTAAATAGTCACCAGACTGTCTCCAGATCAGAATTTACGCCTTCACCGTAGCGCTGCGCTTCCGGCGCATCACGTCGACGATAACCGCAAGTACGATGATCGCACCCTTGACAACCTTCTGCATGCCCTGCGAAATATTCAGAAGATTCATGCCGTTTGCAATCACGCCGATAATCAGCACACCGATCAGGGTTCCGACCAGATGGCCCTCACCGCCGCTCATGGAGGTTCCGCCGATGACAACCGCAGCGATCGCATCCATCTCCGCGCCGTCCGCATTTGTCGGCACCGCCGAGTCAAGACGGGCCATCAGGATAATCGCGGAAATACCACAGCAGAAGCCGTTAATCACGTAAGCGATGCATTCCACTTTTTTGACGTTAATGCCGGACAGCTTTGCACAGTTCCGGTTACCGCCGATTGCATAAATATATCTTCCATATCTCGTATATTTCAGCACATACGCCGCAACTGCAAAGACAATCACCATGATGATCAGCATAATCACCGGAACACCGTTCACTCTGGACATAATTGCCAGGAAGCTTTCCGGGAAGGTATAGACAGGCTGTCCTCCGGTCACCGTATAGGCCGCGCCGCGAACGACGTACATCATACCCAAAGTCGAGATGAAGGCCGGAAGATCGAAAATCGTGATCAGAAGCCCGGTTACCAGACCAATCAATGCGCCGATAAGCAATCCCAGAATCATCGTCAGTAACGAGGGCATATTCAGATTTTTCATCATCAGAGCCATCAGAAGGCCATCCAGCGCCACGATCGAGCCAACCGAAAGGTCAATCCCTCCGATCAGGATGATAAAGGTCATGCCAATCGCGATGAAGAAGTTCGTAGAGATCTGCTGCGTAATATTGAGCAGGTTGCTGGGCGTCAGGAAATAAGGGCTTGCGAAACTGATCACAACGCACAGCGCCAAAAACGCGATCAGAATTCCGAGATAACTGACTCCCTTTCCCTCTTTTGCTTTCAGTTTCATTTATGTAATCTCCTTTCTCATTCCTCTTTCATCAGGAAGCCATTCCCTTCATCGCTTCCTCCGCTCCGACAGCCAGACGCATGATCGACTCCTGATCTGCCTCATCGCGCTCCAGAAAACCGGTGACACGCCCACGGGACATGACCATGACGCGGTCACAGATGCCCAGCAGCTCCGGGATTTCCGAGGTGATGGCCAGCACGGCCTTTCCTGCCTTCGTCATATCGTTGATCAGATTGTAGACCTCTATTTTCGCGCCCACATCGATGCCACGGGTCGGCTCATCCAGAATCAGCACCTTACAGTCAGACAAGAGCCACTTGGCAAGAACGACCTTCTGCTGATTGCCGCCGGACAGATTCTCCACCTTCTGATATACGGACGGCGTCTTGATCTTCAGCTTCTCCACATAGTCCAGAATGGACGTTTCCTCTGCTTTCAGGTTCAGATGCGGGCCATGGCAAAATTGTGTCAGGGACGCCAGCGTGATATTTTCTCCTACGCTAAGCTTCAGAACGAGCCCTTCGCCCTTTCGGTCTTCCGTCACATAGCCGATACCGGCATCGATCGCATCGCGGGAACTGTGAATCACACACTCCTTGCCATCCAGCCAGATCTTCCCCGCAGTCTTTTTGTCAAGTCCGAAGATGGCACGCGCGGTCTCCGTACGCCCCGCCCCGACCAGGCCTCCCAGACAGAGCACCTCACCTGCCCGGATGGAAAAACTGATATCGTTGACCTTCGGTCCCGCGCAGATACCCTCGACGCGGAAAATTTCCTCGCCAATCTCCTTCTCTATCCTCGGATATTTGTCCTTGAGCTCCCGGCCGACCATCAGACGGATAATCTCATCCATATTCGTATCTGCAATGTTCAGCTCCTGAATCGTACAGCCGTCCCGCATAACTGTCGCCCGGTCACAGATCTCCATAACTTCTTCCAGACGATGGGAGATATAGATTATGGAAATCTCCTCCGCCTTCAGTTTCCGGATAATCCGAAACAGGTTCTGCGTCTCCTTCTCAGTCAGCGGCGAAGTCGGCTCGTCCATAACGATGATTTTCGCGTTCATGGAGAGCGCCTTCGCCACCTCCACCATCTGCTGCTGAGCAATTCGCAGATTCTTGACATAATCTGTGCTCTTCACATCCACATCGAGTTCGGCCAGCAGCTTATCAGCCTCCTCATACAGCTGTTTCCAGTCTATTTTCACCGCATTGCTCATCTGGTAGCGCCCAAGGAAAATATTTTCCGCCACCGTCAATGTTGGGATTAAATTCAACTCCTGATAGATAATACCGACGCCAAGCTCTTCCGCAATCCGCGGAGTTCCCAACTCTGTTTTCTGCGAGAAAAGCTCAATCTCGCCCTCATCCTTCACATAAGCGCCCGCCAGAATCTTCATCAGCGTCGATTTCCCGGCTCCGTTTTCGCCGAGCAGCGCGTGTACCTCGCCTTTTTTAACCTGAAGGCTGACATGGTCCAGCGCCAATACTCCAGGGAAGCGTTTTGTGATATTGCTCATTTTTAAAACATATGGTTCCGCCATTTATTTCCTCCTTCATTCCGGCTCGATAAACAAAGGGGGCTGTTTTCACAGCCCCCATATGGTAAATCCTTACTCAGCTGGGAACTGATCGGCGTTCTCGCTGGATACCATCACAGCCTCGATCACAACGTTGCTTTCTACATCCTCTCCATTAAAGTAGGAATGAAGCACTTCCACAACCTGCTCACCGGTTCTGCTTCCATTCGCAGACAGGGTCGCAAGCAGTTCGCCCGAAAGAATGCTGGAAATCGCATTCGGGTTTCCGTCAAATCCGATCACCTGGATATCTTTGTTCGCTTCCTTCACAGCCTGCACCGCGCCAAGCGCCATCTCATCACAGAGTGCGTAAATCAGGTCAAGATCCGGGTTCGCAGTGATCATGTTCGCGGCGGCGTTCATTCCTGCCTCACGCTCCCAGTCACCGGCCTGCGTCGCTACGACCTCGATATCCGGATAGCTCGCCTCAACTGTGTCTACAAAACCGCCCATGCGATCCGTGCTCTGAGAAGAGGGAAGCCCTTCTACGATCGCGACCTTCAGCTCGGTGCCGACATTCTCAGCGACCCACTCAGCCACCATCGCGCCGGCATCATACTGATTGTAAGAGACATAAGACAGCACATCGCAGTCTTCCAGCTCCGCATTACCATTGAACATGACGATCGGAATGCCCGCCTCGTTCGCTTCCTTGACAGCGGTCGTAATCGCCTCGGAGTTGATCGCGCAGATCGCAATCGCATCCACACCCTGGGTGATAAAGTCTTCCACGATCTGTACCTGCGACGCATAGTCGGACTCACTCTCCGGAGCAAGAATCGAGAGCGTGTAGCCATATGTATCCGCCACTTCCGTCGCTCCCTCAATTACCGCTTCATAATAGGGAGAAGTCATTGCCGGGGGAACAAGGGCGATCGTCTTCGCCTCTTCGGTCTCAGCCGTCGTATCTTCTGCCTCCTCGGCCTCTTCCTCCGCGTCGTCCGTGCTCTCTTCCGTCTCCGTCGTGTCAGTGCTTGTGCTGCTGGAGCTCGAGCTTCCACATCCTGCCATAGACGCGACAAGCGCGCTGCAGAGCAGAACTGCTAACAGTTTCTTTTTCATTGTTACATCCTCCTTGTGTTTTAAGATAATACAATTATAATGAACGCCGCACTCCGAAAATAGAGTACGGCGTTCTAAAATTAGTAAAATTGTTTTTTTATTTCAGCTGCGCAGATCCAGCCAGCGTACCTCTTCGTCCGTGAGCTTGATATCGAGGGCTTTCAGATTGCTCTCCATCCATTCTCCCTTCGGCACACTGACCAGCGCATAGGTCTCGAACGGCTGGTTCAGCACAAAGGACAGTGCGACCTGCGGAACCGTGTAGCCCTTTTCAGCTGCCAGCTTCTCCACGCGCGCGAGCCGCTCAAAGTTCTCCGGATAGCAGTAGCCCTTCACCGCGTTCGGGTCAAGAATCTTCTTTGCCCCTTCCATATCATCGCTCTTCACCTGCCCGGAAAGCATGCCGCGTCCAAGGCTGGAATACGCGAAAATCGGAATCTTATTCTCGGTATACCAGGCTCTCGCTTCCGCATTCGCCGGACCGGAAATCGTCACGCAGCCGTCGCCGCCGCCCCAGGGGTCGCCGATCTGATCACAGAGACCAAAATTCGGGCTGGACACAGTAAACGGTACAAGGTCGTGATCTGCCGCATACTGATTCGCCTCCGCAATGCGCTGATGCGTCCAGTTCGAACCGCCGAACGCGCCGATCTTTCCCGACCGATGATATTCATTCAGGATCTCCACGATCGGGCCGACCGGATAAGCCTTATTATCACGATGAAGCATATAAATATCAATGTAATCCGTTCCCAGGCGTTCGAAAGACTGCTCGATGTCATGCTTCAGATCCTCCGGCGTCACGCGATGCTTTCCATCATACGGATGGCAGCCCTTGCTGATGATGACCAGGTCAGAACGGTTATTTCTGGCTCTGAGCCACTGTCCCAGCGAGACCTCGCTCAGGCCATAATTCTCCGCGGTATCAAAGGTCGTGATCCCAAGCGCGAGGATATCATCCAGAAGCTCGTTTACGTTTTCCCCCTTCAGCATCGGCGGTATTGCACAGCCAAAAACAATCCGCGAAACCGGATTTTCTACATATTTAATCCTGCTGTATTGCATATGAAACAACCCCTTTCTTTATTTCTTCTGAATATTTTTGCGCACATCGAAGCCAACGGCAGTCAGGATGATGATACCCTTGACGATCTTCTGCCAGTAGGTCTGCACACCCAGGAACGTCAGGCCATAGTTGATGATACCGAACATCAGCACGCCGAGCGCCATGCCCGGAATCGTACCGACGCCGCCGGAGTTCGATACACCGCCGACCACGCAGGCCGCGATGGCGTCAAATTCGTAACCATCACCGTAGGAAGCCGTCGCGCCATTGGTTCTGGCACACTCCAGATAACCGGCAATCGCAAAGGTGATCGCCGCAATCGCATAAGTCCAGACCAGCACCTGCTTCACCTTGATTCCGCAGACCTCCGCCGCGTCCCGGTTCCCACCGATCGCATAAATGTTCCGACCAAAAGATGTATATTTCATAATATACCAGGAGATGAGTACAACCACGATCGCTATGACGATAATTACGGGAACCGTCCCCGCTATGTATCCGGAGCCAAAATACTTGATTCCCTCCTGAATGCCTCCGATCGGCTGAGAATTGTTCGGTTCCATGTCATAGTACAAAAGGTTGATACCCCATATGATCATACCAGTCGCCAGCGTCACGATAAAGGGTGGAATCGAAAAATATGCAACGGACACGCCGTTCAGCAGGCCAAACAGAAAGCAGACCACGATCGCCACAAGCAGCGGCACCCAGAAGGGAAGCTGCGGGAGATCCGGGAAAAACTTGTTGCTGTAATCTGCCATCTGCCCCAGCGAGCCTGTGATCACGACTGCCACGCCGACTGTCCGGCCCGCAGCAAGATCCATTCCGCCGGAGATCAGAACCATCGCCATCCCGCAGGCTATAAGAGTGGTCTCGGAAACTCAACGTACAATTGAAACAATTCTGAAAAATTAAGGT
>JAJQCG010000134.1 GCA_021202815.1 Lachnospiraceae bacterium
GAGCAGAAAAATTTATATCCAAGGCTAGCCGTCGCGTTAGCGACTTGGTACAATGGAAAAAAAGGAGGCTATACGGTTATGGAGAAAATTACGAGTTTTACAGTCGACCACATCCGCCTGATTCCCGGCGTCTACGTGTCAAGGAAGGACCCGGTCGGGGACACGGTCGTCACGACCTTTGATCTGCGCATGACGAGTCCGAACGATGAGCCAGTCATGAACATCGCGGAAATGCACGCCATCGAGCACCTCGGCGCGACCTTCCTGCGAAACCATCCGCTCTATGGGGCCAAGACGCTCTACTTCGGGCCCATGGGCTGCCGCACCGGATTCTATCTGCTGCTGATCGGGGATTTCGAGTCGGCTGATATCGTGAATCTGCTGATCGAGATGTACGAGTTTATCCGGGACTACGAGGGCGATATCCCCGGGGCCGCCCCGCAGGATTGCGGGAACTATCTGGACATGAACTTTCCGATGGCGAAGTGGCTTGCCAGAAGGTATCTCGACGAGGTGCTCTACGATATCCCGGAGGAGCGCCTGCACTATCCGAGCTGAAGATTTTCCCGGTCTGCAAAGTTCGCAGGAAATCGTCACGAGGCTATACAAGGCATAAAGTTATGGCAGACTGACATGTCTGCACATCAAACATAGAGAGATAAAAAAAGGAGTATGCGCCAGACGGATCACTTGATCCAAAGTGGCCATACTCCTCTATTCTTATACATATTTCGGACCTTGATTATATAAGCTGCATGCTCTGATAAACGCAATCGTTTACATGCGGCTTTTCATCACAGCCAGGCCTTGATCTTTCCGTAAATGCCCTTCCCGTCCAGGCCGAACTTTTCGATCAGAACCTTCGCCGGGCCGGACTCACCGAAGCGGTCCTCGACGCCGATGCGCAGCATCTTCGTCGGCGTGTTCTCCGAGAGGGCCTCCGCCACCGCGCCGCCGAGGCCGCCGATGATCGAGTGCTCCTCCACGGTCACGACCTTGCCGGTCTTCTTCGCAGACGCGACGACCAGCTCCACATCCAGCGGCTTGATCGTGTGAATATTGATCACCTCGGCGGAAATGCCGTCCGCCTCCAGGAGCTTCGCCGCTTCCAGGCTCTCGCAGACCTCCAGGCCGGTCGCGATGATGGTCACATCCGTGCCCTCGCGCAGCGTGATGCCCTTGCCGATCTCAAACTTATAATCCGGATTGTCGTTGATAACCGGCACCGCGAGACGTCCGAATCTCATATAGACCGGCCCCACATACTCCGCAGCTGCCTTCACCGCAGCCCTCGCCTCCACGTCGTCGGAGGGAACGATGATCGTCATTCCCGGGATCGTGCGCATCAGAGCGACATCCTCATTGCACTGGTGCGTCGCGCCGTCCTCGCCGACCGCAATGCCCGCGTGGGTCGCGCCGATCTTTACATTCATATGCGGATAGCCGATGGAGTTGCGCACCTGCTCAAAGGCTCTGCCCGCCGCAAACATCGCGAAAGTGGACGCGAAGGGAATCTTGCCCGCGGTCGAAAGTCCGGCCGCCACGCTCATCATATTTCCTTCCGCGATACCGCAGTCGATATGGCGGTCCGGAAAGGCTTTCTTGAAAACGCCGGTCTTCGTCGCGCCCGCGAGGTCCGCGTCCAGCACCACGATATCCGGATTCTGCGCGCCCAGCTCCGCCAGGGCGTTGCCGTAGCTCTCTCTTGTCGCGATCTTCTTTACTTCTGACATAACGCTTCCCCCACTTTCTCCAAATCTGCCATTGCCACCGCGTACTGCTCATTGTTCGGCGCCGTGCCATGCCAGGACGCCTGATTTTCCATGAAGGAAACGCCCTTGCCCTTGACGGTCTTCGCGATGATCGCCGTCGGCTGCCCCTTCACGGTCCGGGCCTCCTCGAACGCGGCCCGCAGCTGATCCATGTCGTTGCCGTCCGCCACATTGATCACGTGGAAATTGAAAGCTTCGAACTTTTTGTCAATCGGATACGGGGAGTTGACATCCTCGATCTTTCCGTCGATCTGAAGTCCGTTGTTGTCCACAATCACGACAAGGTTGTCCAGCTTCCTGTGGGCTGCCAGCATCGCAGCCTCCCAGACCTGTCCCTCCTGGATCTCGCCGTCGCCGAGCAGCGTGTAGACGCGATAAGATTTTCCATCCAGCTTCGCAGCGATCGCCATACCAACCGCAGCGGAGATGCCCTGTCCCAGGGAGCCCGAAGACATGTCGATGCCCGGAAGGTCCTGCATGCACGGATGACCCTGCAGGCGGCTGCCCACATGGCGGAGCGTCAGCAGCTCCTCCACCGGGAAATAGCCCCTCTGTGCCATCGCGCTGTAGTAACCCGGCGCGGTGTGTCCCTTAGACAATACAAAACGATCGCGGTCCGGATCCTTCGGATTCTTCGGGTCAATGTTCATCTCCTCAAAATCTAGATTCGTGAAAATGTCTGCCGCAGACAAAGATCCGCCGGTATTTCCCGCCTTTGCGCTGTGCACGCCGGTCACAATCCCTTTGCGGACTTCATTTGCGATCTTTTTCAGTTCTAAAGTCTGCATGGTTCTCTCCTTTTCTGTAATCTTCACGGCCGCCGAAAGTATTCCGACCATGTATACATAGATTTATACTATCACAAATCCATGATTTTTCAAGTCGTTGTTGTGAAAAGACCTGGCATGGGCAATCCAGGCTCCACAAGGGCCGAGCGTTGGTTCTGCGTGGAACGGCTTTCCACAGTGCTGCACAGCTCAGGCAAATGCCGCCGCCAGGCGCGCCACCTGCTCCGCCGTATTCTCCATATTCTCCGCAGCCGTCGCCGGATCCATCGCCTCGTCGAGCGTGCACACGCCGCGCAGCATCGGGAAGAAAGCGTCGATGCCGTTCTCGTTGCAGGCCTCCGCGCCGGGAGCAATCGAACCGGCCAGAGCCACGACCTTCGCGCCGTGTTTTTTCGCCATTCCGGCGATGCCGACCGGAACCTTGCCCATCGCGGTCTGCTGGTCGAGACGGCCTTCGCCGGTGAAGACCAGATCCGCCCCCTCGAGCGCCCGGTCCATCTCCACCGCGTCCATGACGAGCTCAATACCCGGCTGCAGCTCCGTGTTCAGGAAGGTCAGGAAGGCAAAACCCAGACCGCCAGCAGCACCGGCTCCCGGCGTGAGCGCGCAGTCCCTGCTCGCCGCCTTCGCCGCGACCCTTGCGAAGGACGCCATGTCCTGATCGAGAGCCTCCTTCATATCGTCCGTCACACCCTTCTGCGGTCCGAAAATATACGTGGCGCCAATCTCCCCGCAGAGCGGATTATTTACATCGCAGGCCACGCGAAAATGGCAGTCCTTCAGCTCCGGAAGCGCGCCGTCCATGCGGATCGCAGCGACCTTTCCCAGCGCGGAGGCACTGATCCCGGCGGGCTCGCCCTTCTCATCCAGGAATTCGAAGCCCAGAGCCGTCAGCATGCCGATGCCGCCGTCATTCGTCGCGCTGCCGCCGATGCCGACAATGAAATCGCGGCAGCCGCGTCCGATCGCATCGCGGATCATCTCGCCGACGCCGTAGCTCGTCGCGTCGAGCGGCCGTTTGTCCTTGCCGATCAGAATGATACCCGCAGCCGCGGCCATCTCCATAATCGCCGTATTCGTCTCTCGCAGCAGTCCATACTCCGCCATCACCGGCGTCTCAAGAGGCCCGTGCACCTGTACCTGCACCGGCTCTCCGCCCATGCCCTCGACGAAGGCCTCCGTCGTGCCCTCCCCGCCGTCCGCCACCGGCTTCACGAGGATCTCCGCCTCCGGAAGCACCTTTCTCACGCCGCGCTCGATCGCGCGCCCTGCCTCCATGGAGCTTAAACTTCCCTTCAGGGAGTCAATCGCTATCACAATTTTCATCGCTCTTCCCTCTCCTTCTAAAAGTCCGTCCGGAACTTTTATAAAGTATTATACAGGCTTTCCCACCGGCTTGTAAATAGACTTTCCCATAAAAGCCCGTAAAAAACCCGGGCGCTCCAAAAAGGCACGCACCCGGGCTTATTTTCCATATTACAATGTATCAGATCATTCCCAGCACTGTCGGCAGCCAGGTCACGATTCCCGGAACGTAGGTGATCAGCAGCAGCACGAGAACCAGCGGAACCAGGAAGGGCAGGATCGCCTTGTACATCTGCTCGATCGTAATCTTCGCCGTCTTCGCGCAGATGAACAGCGAGGTGCCGACCGGAGGCGTGCAGAGGCCGATCATGAGGTTCAGCACCAGGGCGACGCCCAGATGAACCGCATTGATGCCAAAGGAAGACATCAGCGGGATCAGGAACGGGATCGTGATTGTCATGACCGCCAGCGCTTCCATGAACATACCGATGATCAGGAACGCAATGTTCAGGATCAGCAGCATGATGTACTTGTTGTTCGTCAGGCTGGTCAGCGCGGTAGAGAGCGCGCTGGTCATACCCATCATCGTCACGAGCCAGGAGAACGCGGCCGCGCCGCAGATGATGACCAGGATACCGGCGCTGTCAGCCACTGCCTGGCGGATCTCCTTGCAGACCTGCTTGAGGCTCATCTCGCGATAGACGATCACGGACAGGAAGAACGCGTAGATCGAAGCTACGCAGGCCGCCTCGGTCGGGCTGAAAACACCCGTCCAGATGCCGCCGATGATGAGAACCGGCGTCAGCAGGGACAGCAGCGCGTGCTTCGTCGAGGACAGCGCCTCGTGCAGGTTGAACTTATGTACCGGATAATGGCGCTTCTTCGCCATGATAAAGATGAGGATACTGGTCGCAAGAGCGAGCACCAGACCGGGCACAATACCGGCGATGAAAAGTGCGCCGACCGAGACTTCCGTCATCATACCGTAGACAACCATCGGGATGGACGGCGGGATGATCGGTCCGATCGTCGCGGAAGCCGCCGTGACGCCCGCCGCAAAATCCGGGTCAAAGCCCTCGTCGATCATGGCGTCAACCTCGATCTGGCCAAGGCCGCCGGCGTCTGCCACCGCGGATCCGCTCATGCCGGAGAAGACGATCGACGCCAGCACGTTCGCGTGCCCGAGACCACCGGGAATCCAGCCGACCCATGCGGAACAGCAGCGGAATATTCGCCTCGTGATACCGCCCGTATTCATCAGCTTCGCAGCCAGGATGAAGAAAGGAATCGCGAGCAGCGTATACGAACTCGAGTTACCAATCATGCGGTGGACAATGGCCGTCGCCTGGAACTGGCCCGTGGCCAGCGCCGTCACCATCGCTGAGATGGACAGGGAGAACGCGATCGGCACTCCACAGACCATCAGGATAATAAATATCCCCATTAACAATATAACATTCTGTACTACCATAAAATCAAACCTCCTCTTCCTCAGCAGGGACGTTCAGCCGCCCGGTCAGTCTCTTATAGCTGATATTAATGATCTGACAGGCGCTCATCGCGCAGCCGATCGGGAACGGCAGATAAAAGAACATCTTGCTGACAGGGATAGTCTGATAAGACGTCGACATCGCGTTCTGTACGACCGAGATGCTGTAATAGCCTCCAACGATCAGGAACGCGAGCGTGATCAAATCCATGACCACAATCCAGACATTGCGCACCTTTTCCGGCATGGCGTTTGACACGAAGGTCAGCCGCATGTTTTCGTCATTGTGGAAGGTGATGACCATTCCGATGAACACGATCCAGGACATACATACGAGGGTCGCCTCATACTGCCACGCAATCGGAGAACTGAATACGTAGCGCATGATGACATTGATCCCGATCAGCAGCGTCAGGAAAATCACGAAAATCGTGCAGATCACGCTGGCTATTCCATCGAGGATGTCACAAAATTTATCAAAAGCTTTCACTCCATCTACCTCTCTCTAAAGATATGACAGTCGGGCAGGACATTCACTTGTCTTCGTGCCCTGTCCGAAATGCCACAGATATTACAGTCTATTCAGACTATGTATGGATGCTGTCGGAAGGAAACCCCTACTCGACCGACGCCACCACTTCCATAATCCTCGCTACCAGATCCTCTGCCCAGTCATACTGCGCATAGAAATCATCATACACAGACGCCGTTGCCTCCTGGAAAGCGGTGGTATCCGGATAGCTCACCTGCATGCCGGCCTCTTCCAGCTCCGCAAGCATCTGATCCTGGTTGTCCACGATCGCCTGACGATGCTCGTTGCCATAGATCACAGCCGCCTCCTGAAGCAGCTCCTGCACATCCTCCGGCAGGCTGTTCCAGGTCGTGAGCGAGAAGATCATGTTCTTGCACTCATACTTGTGGTTCGTGATGCTGAGGTAATCCTGCACATCCTGGAAGTTGTTCGCGTAGATGTTCGCAACCGGGTTCTCCTGGCCGTCGAAGGTGCCCTGCTGCAGCGCAAGGTAAAGCTCCGAGAATGCCAGCGGGGAAGCCGACGCACCGAGCACCTCAAAGATGGTGATCGTCATGGAATCCTCCGGGGTACGGATCTTCAGGCCTTCCAGATCGGACGGCTCCTCGATCGGGCGCACACTGTTGGTGACCTGACGCAGGCCGTTCTCCCAGTAGGCAAGCTGGATCATGTTGTGGTCCTCAAGGCCTTCGGTCAGCTCCTCGCCGATCTCGCCGTCCAGGACCTCATACACCGCATCGTAGCTGCTGAACAGGAACGGAAGCCCGAGCGCGTTCATCTTCTCCGCGTACTCTGCCTCGTTGCCCTGCGGAAGCATCATCGCGTCCAGGGACCCCATCTCGATCATCTCCGCCATCTCCGCGTTGGAACCGAGCTGCTCTGCCGCATAGATGTCAACCTGCACACGGCCGTTCGACTGCTCATAAACATAGTCCGCGAAGTTCTCCAGGGATACGTTCAGAAGGTTCGTCGTCGTGTCGCTGTGTCCAAGCTTGATCGTGTACTCCGGCGTGTCATAGGTGATCTCGGCATCCGAGCTCTCCTCGCCGTCGTCGGCCGCTTCCGTGTCATCCGTGGTCTCCGTCGTCGTGCTGCTGGAAGAACTGGATCCTCCGCATCCGACAAGAGCCGCCACCATCGCGGTAGCGAGCAGCAGTGCCATTACTCTCTTCTTCATTTTTCAATCCTCCTTGTTGAAATGAATTTATTTAACCAAAATAGGTTGCACCATTGATATTGATATCCTCACCGG
>JAJQCG010000038.1 GCA_021202815.1 Lachnospiraceae bacterium
ATTCAATCGCTATGGATTTTTTAGGTGTTCAACTTCATTTTACAATCGACCATAAAAATGGTTCCGCACATGCAGATCGTGACGTAGAGCAGAGTCGCCTCGTAGCTCTCTGTCGGGGTGTTCAGAATATTGAGGATCGGGCGTCGCAGCAGAATGACCAGTATCGAGATCGCCAGTGCAATGAGGACGGCGAAGGTCGTCAGCGTCTGCGATAGACGGCGGATGTCCTCTTCCCGCTTCTGCCCGAAGAGCTGTCCGGTGACAATGGCGGCGCCGTTTGCAACGCCGTTGATAATTCCAAGCACCAGGCCTGTAATCTGCCCGCCGATGCTGACGGCGGACATGCTGTAGCCACCGTTGAATTGTCCGACGATGACCATGTTCACCATATTATAGGTTGCCTGTAAAAGATTGATGATCAGGATCGGCATTGCGAAAAGCACAAGCTTTCTGATGACGCCTCCCTCGGTAAGTCTGTTCTGTACTGCTTCCGCCATCGTTATCAGTCTCCTTTGTCAGAAAAGTTTTGAGGTGTCCGCGGACGCCTCGGCATCGTCAAGGGAGTCATATCCGAGCAGCCGCACTGTCTGTTCGAGAACATCGAGGTAAAGATTTTCTCCGCGTGCCTGTTTCTGTTCGTAGTAATCCCAGAACAGCTCCAGAGTTTCAGCACTGTAGGTGAGCAGCTCTCCGAGATGATAGGTCTCAAGGGATGTGTACGCGGGCGTGTCCTCGCTTGCGTGAATCGGGCGGCTCCGGCTGACAAGATGCGGATATTTCGCGGCCGCTTCCTCAGCCCAGATCACGATCTGGCGCGTGAGCTCCTGTGCGGCGGCCTCCGCCTCCGGTTCCACATCGGGGAGCAGCTCGCGGAGATCTTCATAGGCGTCAGGCGCTGTATAGGCCATCATCCGCGCGTATTTTTCCGCAACCGGATTGCGGCCCTCGCCTACTGCGGCGACAACGTCCTGCAGCCAGGAACGCACCATCTCTTCCGACCAGCTTTTGGCCTGGGCGGTGCGCATGAGATAAAAGGTTTCATGGTCGTCCTGACAGTCAGCCCGACCTCCCTCGTTGTTCGTATTCTGGAACAGGATCCATTCCAGATCAATCAGTCGTTTTATCATTTCTTCTTTCATTTTTTTAAAATCCTTTCTGTCATTTTATTCCTGAAAGAGCTGGGCGCTGCGCAGCGTTTTATCCTCGATCCCGGCCTGAATGCACCGTGCGTGGTCGAGAAGAAAATCGCTGCCGCTGTCGCTGAGCCCCTGTCGTTTCAGCTCCTGAATGATGTGAGCGCAGATTGTCTCTATAGTCTGTGCGCGTTTTCCATCGGGAGAAGTAAGTCGTCGGATCAGCGGGGCTGTCTCGCGGCTCAGAACCGGCAGAGCTTCAAGCGCTCTCTGTGTCCATTTGTAATAAGGGCGGTAGCGTCGGTTTAAAAGGAAAATGATGGCCTGCACATGTTCGACGAATTTGGTGAGAGCGATCATTGCGGAGACCTCTTCTCCTCTGCGCATACAGCGGTAATAGTTATACTGACCGGCCTGAGCGGCCAGCGCGCACTGGGCGGCCAGCTTCCTGCGCCGGACATCCTCCGGGTAATAGGAGAGCAGCGCGGCGCGCAGACTGCTGAAGGAACCCTCCGCGTCGAGAAGACTTCGCCGTTGGTGGCTGTCGCCAGGCCGTTTTCCGGCAGGGTCTGCCACTCGGCCAGAGTCGTGGGCGCATGGTCGATACCCAGAAAGCGCCAGTAGAAATCCAGTGAGCGCAGTACGCCGATCCGCCCGGCGCTCATCGGATCCTGGCGGAGTCGCTGATAACCTAGATAAGACGCGGGAAGCGAGTCGTAGACCGCCTTTGCCTGCGTGCCCTATGCGTCCATGTCTGCGTCTGAAAGCCAGACACAGAAGCCGGGACCCCAGTCGTGGTCGCGGGATATCTCATCGTCAAACCCGAAACACTCGGAGCCCTCTCCGGCGAGCCCGACCGCGCCGCGCGTGAACAGCTGCGGACATTCCGCCTCGAAACGCGGCCGTCCGACTTCCTCCCAGTAACGCTTTGCCAGATCCAGTCCTCTGATAAGTTCGTCCCCCTTTCCTGGATTTTCCTTTCTTATATCAATAATAAAAGCTTTCGGGAAAGCGGACAAATAACGCTTTTTGATAGCAATCATTAAAAATATTCATAACAAAAAATCCCGAAGGCAGGCTTCAGGATTTTTATAATAAGCGATGGAAAACAGGACTCAGATCGTCAGTTCGGGAATCAGGCTTCCAAGCCGGAACTCCACGTCCCCGTCGTATTTGTCGTAGACCCAGACCATGGCGTCGTTCAGAAATTCTCCCACGGCGGGGTTGGTCTTTGCGAGAGTTGAAAACGCAAGATAGAGCGTGCGGTTGATGCCGGGCGACAGAGGCCGTATGACAATGTCGCGGTAATTGGACTCCAGACGCAGGCTCGGCAGGATACTGATGCCGAGTCCCTGCTCGACCATGGCCATGACCGCTCCGTTTGTAGAAGCCGTGAAGATAATGTTTGGGGTAAAGTCCATGTCGTTGAAGGTCTGGTGAATGTAGTGCCGGGAGCCGAGTGCAATAAAATGCTCGCTTCGCAGGAGCTCCGGCGGGATGGCATCAAGCGATGCCAGCGGATGATCTTTTGGCAGGAGTACATACAGCGGATCCTTTCGCAGCGTGATATAGCTGCTCTCAGGCGGCGGCGTAATACTGAGGAAGCCAACCTCGATTGAGAGATCCTGCAGCGCGGCGTAGACCTGAGAGGAATTATAATTATGAAGCTGTATCTGGAAATCCGGATGCTTCTGCAGAAAGATGTGCAGGACAGAAGGAAGCCATTCGGTCGATATACTGCTCGTGGCGCCGATGATCAGGGAGCCAACGTTGACGTTGTTGATCTTCGCGATGCAGTCCTGCATCTGATTGTAGTAATTCAGCATGCCGCGCACATAGGGGAGCAGTGCTTCCCCGTTTGCGGTCAGCTTCACACCGGAGTAGGAACGCTCGAACAGCGGGAAGCCGTATTTCTGTTCCATCTTGCGGATGATATGGCTGACCGCGCTCTGTGTGTAGCCCATCAGTTCCGCAACCTTTGTGATATTCTTGATGGAGGCGACCTTTTCAAATACCTCGTATTCGTTCAACCCTTTTCACCCCGTTTCTCTTTTGCGTCTTTATTTGCATTTATAATACCATAAAATTTTGAACTGGACAACTGCTTTTTTCAGGGGATATTTGGCGCAATTCCGGGATCAGATATGAAAAAAAATAATGGATAGCAGAAAAAACGGGCGCTTTTCCATGGAATGTGAGGAGACTATATTGAAAGAGAACAAATTGAAAGATGAATGAAAAAAGGAGTGTGACAACAATGTCGAACAACAGGACGGAAATATTGTCTTTGAGGGACGCACTGGCGGTGCTGGAGCACATGCCGGGACAGCTGGTGCGCACGAAGGTGCCGGTGAACCCGGAGGCGGAGCTCTCCGGCGTCTATCGCCATGTGGGAGCAGGAGGAACGGTCATGCGTCCGACGCAGGTGGACGGCCCGGCCATGATGTTTGAAAATATCGAGGGCTTTGACAATGCCCGTGTGCTGATCGGGCTTCTGGCCAGCAGGAAACGTGTGGCAAAGCTTCTGGGCTGCACGATGAAGGAGCTGCCGAAGGTTATCTACAACTGTGTGAACACGCCGGTTCCGCCGGCGACGATCGAGGGTGAGGCGCCCTGTCAGCGGATTATACACCGGGCTACGGATGAAGGTTTCGATCTGAAGAAGCTGCTTCCTGCGCCCACCAACACGCCGGTCGACGCGGGACCCTACATCACGATGGGGATGTGCTATGCTACGCATCCAGACACAGGGCGCAGCGATGTGACGATTCACCGCATGTGCATTCAGGGGAAGGATGAGCTGTCGATCTTTCTGCAGCCCGGCAGCCGTCATATCGGAGCCATGGCTGAGCGGGCGACTGAACTGGGGGTTCCTCTGCCGATTTCCGTCTCCATCGGCGTAGATCCGGCTATCCCGATCACTTCCTGTTTCGAGCCGCCCACAACGCCGCTCGGCTATGATGAGCTGGCTATCGCCGGAGCGCTGAGACAGCACCCGGTAGAGCTGGTGCAGTGTGTGACGATCAGGGAGAAGGCGATCGTCAATGCGGAGTATGTGATCGAGGGCGAGATTATTCCCGGTGTGAAGGTTGTGGAGGACCAGCACAGTCATACGGGCTATGCCATGCCGGAGTTTCCAGGCTACAACGGGGTCGCCAGCGACGAGTGCTGGCTGCTGAAGGTGAAGGCGGTGACGCATCGTCTGCACCCGATCATGCAGACCTGTATCGGTCCGTCCGAGGAGCATGTCAACATGGCGGGTCTTCCCACGGAGGCCAGCATCTACGGCCTGATAGAGAAGGCCATGCCGGGGCGGCTCACCGGGATCTACGCGCATCGCTCGGGCGGCGGAAAGTATATGGTTGTCCTGCAGTTTCACAAGAAAGACCACGCGGATGAGGGCAGGCAGCGCCAGGCGGCGCTCCTGGCGTTTTCGGCATTTCCGGAGCTCAAGCATGTGATTCTGGTGGATGAGGACGTGGATATCTTCGACACGAGCGATGTACTGTGGGCGCTGAACACGAGGTTCCAGGGAGACCGGGATATCATTACGATTCCGGGTGTGCGCTGCCACCCGCTTGACCGCAGCAGCTATCCGGATTACAACCCGAACACCCGCGATATCGGGATTTCGTGCAAGACGATTTTTGACTGCACCGTTCCCTTTGACATGAAACATCTCTTTGAGCGTGCCTCCTTCATGGAAGTGGATCCGAAGAAGTGGCTGCCGCATCTCGGTGACTGAGTATGAAGAGGCAGAGGCTGATACTGGGAGTCAGCGGGGCTTCCGGTGTAATCCTGAGTTATTATCTGGCAAAGGCTCTGAAGGAGCAGGATATCGAACTGCAGCTGATCGTGACGGATTCATCGCGCTGCACCTGGCAGATCGAGGCCGGGCGGCCGATCGAGGATCTGACCGGACTGACGGACGTCTGTTATGACAGCCGGGACATGGCCGCCAGAATATCCAGCGGTTCCTTTTACACGATGGGCATGGTCATCGCACCGTGCAGTATGAAATCACTGGCGGGCATTGCCAGCGGCTATGCGGATAACCTTCTGCTGCGGGCTGCGGATGTCTGTCTGAAGGAGAACCGGCGTCTTGTGATCTGTCCGCGGGAGATGCCGCTGGGGAGGCTTCATCTCAGAAACATGAGCGAGGCTGCGAATCTGGGCTGTGTTATCGTGCCGCCCATGCTGAGCTTTTACAGCGGACAGACCACCATGGAGGATCAGATTCACCATATCGTGGGCAAGATACTGATGCAGTTTGGCCTGGAATACAGCCGTTTCCGTCCCTGGGACGGGATGGCGGGAGAATGACGACATGAAAGAGCTTTCAGCTGTATACGGAGAAAATGAATACCGGATCACAGGCAGGGCGATCCTGTGCGATGAGGACGTGATCCTTGTCTTTGGAGGAGGAACCCGTTCCCATGTCGGAGCGGTGTCCATGGCGGTATATGAGCCGGAGCGGAGATCCGCGACGGTCAGTACCATGACCGTCTACGGACATCGGGACGACGAGCTGGCAAGCCGCAGCGCGAAGAAGGCGTCCTCCCGGCTCGGCTGTACGGTAGTGTCCTGCGTCGGCATTCATCTGAACGGCGCTACAGAGGCGCAGATCGGCATTCTCAGCAGAAACTTTTCAGCCTGTTTTAAGGAACTGCTCAGGGTGATTGAGGAAGATATGAAAGTTTTTTATGAGCAGCATTAAAAACAGGCGTTTGTGAAGCGAAAAAAGAACCGATATACTGGAACCAGAAAGCGAAACAAGGCAAACATTTAAAGGAGGTATTTCTATGAGCAACAAGACAAATGACACTTATCTTGCGAAGCCGATCGTGGTCGACGGGAACCTGATCTGGAGCGAACCCGGACTGAAGGGCGGGGTCGTGACCTATTCAAGACCGATCACGAAGGAAGAGTATCAGACGATGAAAAAGGAGGGTACAAATTAATGAGTAATGTTATCAATCTTGAGAATGTAAACAGCGAAGCTTTAAACCGTGCCGGCAAGATCGGCCGTGTGGGCATCACGGAGCGCGCCCATCATCTGAAGAGAGAAGCGATCTGGAAGACCCCGAACGGGGATGAGTTCCCGGAGGGTGTCAAAGCATGTATGGAGCGTGCGCGTTTTTATACGCAGGCCTACCAGGCGTCTGAGGGTGAGCCGGATCAGATCCGCCGCGCGAAGGCTTTCGCGAATGCCCTTGACAATATGACGATCTTTATCAAAGACAAAGAGCTGATCGTCGGCTACTGCACGAGCAAGCCGGAATATCTTCCGCTCTGGCCGGAGCTTTCCAATAACTGCAACCGCGAAGCCTTAAAGGAGCCGTATCTGACCGATGAGGAGAAGGAAGAGTACCGGAAGTATGTGGAGTACTGGATGCCGCGGACGCTGCAGTCCAGAACTGAGAGACTTCTCACCGATGAGGAGAAGGACGTCGTCTCCACAGGCGTAATTCTCGGCAACGGTACCTATCAGTCCGGTTACACCAGCCCGTCCCCGGGTATGGCGAACGTGCTCGACAATGGTCTTGAGAAGATCATCGCCGACGTGAAAGCGAAGCTGGATGCCGCAGAGGAGAGAATCCACGGTTCCGTCGCTTTTGGACCGGAGGAAGTCGAGCTGGTCAAGAAGACCGAAGAGTGGAAGGCCATGCTGATTGCCGATGAGGCTGTGATCCGCTGGACCGCCCGTTACAGCAAGCTGGCGACCGTGATGGCTGAGCATGAGGCCGATCCGGTCCGCAAGGCGGAGCTCGAAGAGATCGCCCGCATCGCCCTGAAGGTTCCGGCAAAGCCCGCGGAGCACTTCCAGGAAGCAGTTCAGTGCATCTGGTTCCTGACGATCTGCTACCATCAGGTTGAGCGCCTCAGCTCCGGCTGCCCATACCG
>JAJQCG010000089.1 GCA_021202815.1 Lachnospiraceae bacterium
CGGCCTCGAAGAAATCGATCAGCGCGGGAATATCCGGGAAAATCTCAATGAGCGTCTTCACCATCTGCGCGATCTTCCGGAAATCATAGTCCTTCGTGATGGTTTCCCGGATAAACGGCAGCGCCCGCTCGTAGAAGGGTTCGAAGTCCATCGCCTTGATGTACTCGCCGTTCATCCACTTTAATTTTCCATAGTCGAAGACCGCCGGAGACTTGCTCATGTGGCGGTAGTCGAACTTCTCCACCAGCTCAGACAGCGACATGATCTCCTGATTGTTCTCCGGCGCCCAGCCCAGAAGCGCCACAAAATTCACGACCGCTTCCGTCAGGAAGCCCTGGTCGATCAGATCCTCATAGGAGGAATGGCCACAGCGCTTGCTCAGCTTCTTATGCTCCTCGTCCGTAATCAGCGGACAATGCACATAGACCGGCACCTCCCAGCCGAAAGCCTCGTAGAGCCGGTTGTATTTCGGTGAAGACGAGAGGTACTCGTTGCCATGCACTACATGGGTGATGCCCATCAGATGGTCGTCGACAACATTTGCGAAATTGTAGGTCGGGTAGCCGTCCGACTTGATCAGGATCATGTCGTCCAGCTCCGCATTGTCAACCGTGATGTCCCCGTAAATCTCATCGTGGAAGGTCGTCGTCCCGGTCCGCGGGTTGTTCTGACGGATAACGTAGGGCACGCCCGCCGCGAGCTTCGCCTCGACCTCCTCCTTCGTGAGCTGCAGGCAATGCTTGTCATAGACGGAGATCTCCTTGCCCGCAACCACCTGCTTTAAGCTCTCCAGGCGCTCCTTGTCGCAGAAGCAGTAGTAAGCCTCACCCTTCTCCACGAGCTGTCTGGCATATTTCATATAAATGCCGGCGTCCCGGCGCTCACTCTGGACATAGGGCCCCACGCCGCCGTCCTTGTCCGGTCCCTCGTCATGGACGAGGCCGGTCGCCGCGAGCGTGCGATAGATGATATCGACCGCGCCCTCCACCAGTCGCTCCTGATCCGTGTCCTCGATGCGCAGGAGGAAGTCTCCGCCCTCGTGCTTCGCGATCAGATAGGCGTAGAGCGCCGTCCTTAAGTTTCCTACATGCATGCGCCCGGTCGGACTCGGCGCAAACCTGGTACGTACCTTTCCCATAATCTCTCTCCTCCGGCCTTTTTCTTCCATCACATGGCCGTCTTTCAAAGTCGGTTGCCCTGGCAATCGCTGTCATGCAAAGCAGGATTCCGATGACTTCCGCTCAAAAGTGAAATCCTTCTTTGCCCAGATCATTATATACGAAACATATTGATTTTACCAGAGCCTTTTTCTCATCATAACCCATGTGCCTCCTGCACAGCGATATCTCCTCAATCATAGTAATCGTCCAGGAAATTATAGACCTCATCCCCCTTATGATAGCCAATGATCGTCTTCAGATTCACATTGTGCACGCTGCGGAAGATATTCTGCTCGATGACGTCGCTCTTCTGCCGCAGTTCAGCGATCAGCGCCTTCATCTCCTCGCGCTTCGAGCCCTGTGCCCCTCCACAGCTTGTGCAGTTCTCCGTGAAGCGGCAGGCGCACTGGATGAAGCAGAGATGATTATAGTCCCGCCAGGCTTTTACGGCCTCCTCGCGCACCAGGTACATCGGGCGGATCAGCTCCATGCCCTCGAAATTCTGGCTGTGCAGCTTCGGCATCATCGTCTCGATCTTGCCACCGTAGAACATGCCCAGAAGGATCGTCTCAATCACATCGTCAAAGTGGTGTCCGAGCGCGATCTTGTTGCAGCCGAGCTCCTTCGCATGAGAATAAAGATAACCCCTGCGCATACGGGCGCACAGATAGCATGGATTTTTGTCAATCGCCGCTACAGTGTCAAAGATATCCGTCTCAAACACGGTCAACGGAATGCCAAGCAGGCGCGCATTGTCCTGGATGAGCTGCCAGTTCTCTTCATTGTAGCCCGGATTCATCGTGAGGAATACGAGTTCGAAATTTGCCTTCCCGTGCCGGTGAAGCTCCTGTAAAAGCTTCGCCATCAGCATGGAATCCTTGCCGCCGGAGATGCAGACCGCGATCCGGTCTCCGTCGCGGATCAGCTCGTAGTCGTTGATGCCCCGGGTGAAGGGCCGCCAGATCGTCTTGCGGAATTTTTTGATGATGCTACGCTCGATCTGTCGACGCTCCTCTTCTGGGTCTGTCGGTTCCTCCATCAGCCTGGCGAGCTGCAGCTTCAGGTATGCGCGATAGCCTCCCCTTACGCTCAACGCATCGACGCCCGCCTGCCTAAGCTCCTGGGCTGCTTCCAGGCTCTGCTCTCCGGTGTGACAGAGAATGTATGTCTTTCCTTTCCCTCTGATCTCCTCTATACGATCCGGGAGTTCCTCAGCAGGGATATTCAGCGCTCCCTCAATCGAGCCGCGCGCAAAGGTCTGCGTCGGTCGAATATCGACAACCTGTCGGTCACCGGGAGATATTTGCAGTAATTCTTCTATCTCAATTTCCTTAATTTCCAGCATTTCCAATGTACTCCTCAGTTCTCACATATCTCTGCCGCTTGCTTTTGGGCTTATCCGGCATGGTCATCACGAGGCGGCCGCTCTCCAGCAGCGGCTTCACCATCCGATCCATCACATAGTATCTGGAAAAGCCCAGGAATTCTGTCAGCTCCTCGCGGGAGCGCGGCACGCTGCAGAAATCGAGCAGCTCCTCCTCCCGGCTGCGTCCGCTGTTTCTGCTGCTCCACGGACTCCCGCCCTCGGCGATCCGGCTCGCCGCCGGAGCCTGTGTATAGTATTCCCGGTTCATATTATTCCGGAGTATCACCTTAAACTCTCCGCTCCGCGCGACAAACTCCGGCGCGGGCAGACCCGCCGCCTCCATCTCCCGTCGAATGGTCGGTATCCCGGAATAGCGGTTTTCCGTGACGTGCAGCGCCTCCAGGACGCTCACAAGCGTCGTATTGCGGATCTCCGCGTGCACCTTGCCGAGCTGGCTTACCGAGATGCGGCCATAGAGGCCGCCCTTGCTCGTGACTTCCATCCGGTCGGAGAACATACAGATCGTGATCGGCGAGCTCTCCGCGTGCACGCTGTAGTCCCGGTGCAGAAGCGCGTTGAGAATCACCTCGCGCACCGCCCGGATCGGGAATTCCGGCTTGTCCTTCCGCTGGCCGTCTTCATTGATCACAGTCTTCACTCTGCTGTTGCGCCGCACAAACTCTACCGCCCCGTCCAGCATCTCGCTGATCGTGCCGTTGATTCTCTGATTTGCCAGAAAGCGCTCTCCATCCGCGCCGGTGTCGCCCGTCTGCGTCCCCGGGACTACCACAGCGGTGACCCCCAACATGGGGAAATATGCCTGCGGATATTTTCCAAAGGCAAGCACCGCGGCCATGGTGGGCTTTCCGTCGCGCGTAAGCCCCATCAGCTCCATAAGCTCATCGTCCGCCACCCCATGGGAAAGATTCGCACTGTTCTCCTTAATCGCATTCATGTAACGCTGCAGCTCCTCTTCGCGGAGCTGGCTCAGCTTCGCTCCCTCCACGATGCGGATGTCGTCCCTGACCCTGCGGCGGAACGCGTCATAGCTGTAAATCTCGTAGTCATTCATCGGCTCATCCGACTCGCCAACACGTACATAGGAGCCTTTCTGCCGCCCCACGCCCCGGTAATACACGGGCCGCTGATCCGCCTCGACGCCCGGAATCTCCGCCGACACGATATAGCGTCCCTGCAGCTCTGCCACCGTAAAAAGCGGTCGCACCTCCGGCTCCATCTGCTTGCACTGCTCGGCGACCTTGTGCTGCAGATCCTGCACATCGTATACGCCGACTGCCTCGAAGGCTTTTTTCTCATCCAGTCCAAACAGGATCACGCCGCCCTCGTCCTGATTGGAGAAGCTGGACAGGCTGTCGTATAATCTGGTGGGACAGCCGACATGCGCCGCTTTCACTTCGATCGTCTGAAACTCACAGCGAAAATGCTGTACTTTCTCAGCCAGACGAATCAGATCTTCAGTCTGCATAGAATACCTTCCCTTTTCAGAATTCTGCCAACTTTTTGTTGACTTTAACCATTTTTGCCAACTTTCAGTTTGATTATAGCAACTTATTTTGAAAAGTGCAAGGTGTTTTGTCAAAAAAGTTTCTGAATTTCACCCAGGAGCATCCGGCAGGTTCACAATCACCGGCTCATGTCCCATTGCCGGGATCACCTTCTCCATCAGATCGCTCGTCTTAAGCCGCAGGCTGGAGGTATTGATACAGGGGTGGCAGCCGATGTACTCCCCCTGCAGCACCGTCTCGTCGATCACAAGGCGCACGCGCTTTTCTTTATCATTCATCAAGCCCATGACACTGACTGAGCCCGGCGTGATGTCCAGAAATTCCTCCATATACTGTTCCTTCGCGAAGGAGAGGCACGAGACGCCGAGCTGCTTCGAGAGGTCTTTCGTTTTAAACTTCTTATCTCCCGGTATCATCAGGAGATAAAAGTCCGTCTCCTGCCGGTTGCAGAGGAACAGATTCTTGCAGATCGTCGCCTGCAGCGCCAGATCGATCTCCTCGCAGGCCTCCATCGTCATCGCGACCTCGTGATCCACGCGCATGAACGGAACGCCGAGCCCGTCCAGAAGGTCGTACACCCTTATCTCCTTGTCAAGGCGCCCCGCACAGTCCGCGGGACGCCCCTCCTGTAATTCCAGCATTTTTTCTTTTTCCTTTCCTGATTCAACATTAGCAAGACTATAGCAGCATGCTTCAAAGTTCCCTGGCGCGTTAGTCCGGCTCTCCAACACGCAGATTCGCCTTCGCGCTGAGCTCCGTCACGCGCAGACGCGCCACCGCCGTTGCCTTTACGAGGCTTTTCTGATAGGGGAAATTCCTCGTCTCCTCATGCCGTGCCATGATGATCTGATCCAGCGCGCACTGCTTCTCCTCGCCCTCGAGAAAAGTGACTTCCGCGGTTCCCATGACGCATTTGTAACGCATGGTCACATCCCCGCGCTCCTCAATGCACTCCAGCGCGACCGGAACGTCCATCTCGAAAGAGCAGCGCCCGTTCCTTCGCATCAGCTCATATTTCCGCCCCGCCCTCGCGCCGTGGACATAGAGCGCCAGCTGCCCGTCCTCCAGCCGCGAGGCAAAATTGACCGGCACAATGTAGGGGAACTCCCCGTCTGCCAGCCCGAGCCGCACGATCTCGCACTCGTCCACCATCTCAAGAATTTTTTCAAAATCCGTTATTTCACGATCTTTTCTTCTCATGCTTCTCCTTTCTGCGCGGATACCGAACCGCCCTTCCGATACTCCAAAAGATCCTATAGGTCAGGTAAGTCTACCTTATAAAAGCAGTCTCCCAGTTCTTCTTTTTGCAGGCACATCAACATATAAATCGGGAAATATGTGATCGCCCCGTCCACATGTGGCTGGTCCAGACAGAAAACATACGCATCCGACATCCCATATGTCTCGATCATATTGGAGACTGCAGAATGCCGCTTGTAGGTTTTCCCTGATTTGATCTCCAGCGGAATCACCCTCCCCTTCTGTTCGATCACAAAATCCAGCTCTCCCAGCTTCTTATTCCGATAATAATAAAGAGGAAAGCCGTGGCAGTGAAGCTCCTGCGCCGCAGCGTTTTCAAAAATCGCGCCAAAATTGATATCGTTATCATGCTTCAGGATGGAAAGCTGTATTCCCTCGGCATACATACTCGCCAGCAATCCGACGTCGGACGCAAACAGTTTGAAAAGACTGGTCGCCCGGGAAAGAACAAGCGGCGCTTTCGGTTCACTGACACAGTAGGTCGGGAGCGCCACCCCGGCGTCCTTCAGCCAGAGGAAGCTGTTTTCATATCTGGAAAAGACCGCCCTCTCATTCAGATTTTTCATAATAAAGCGTTTATTCTGGTGATTCAGCTCGCTGGGAATCAGATGAAAGATTTCCGACAGATACAGCCTGTTTTCCGGGTCATATTTGGCAATATCCTGCCTGTACAACTCACAGATATATTGCTGCACCTGAGCGACCTCCCGCAGATTATTGGTCTCCAGATAGACGCGCACCGCCTCCGGCATTCCCCCAACAATCAGATACAGCCAGAAAAGCTGCAGCAGACTCTGATGAATCGCCTCCATCACCGGCCTTTTCTCAGCGTAACACTCATAGACATGAGAAATCACTGCGTCGCTGATTCCATTGGCGCGGCAGAATTCTTCAAAATCCAGCGGGAACATCTCGAGAATACCCATATAGCCCACCGGCACGGAACGAATATTTTTCATCTCCACCCCCAGCAGCGAACCGCTGAGGATATAGCGATAACTTCCCTCTTCCACTAGAAATTTGATTGCCGTCAGTATTTCCATGCACTCCTGTACTTCGTCAAGAAAAATAATACTTTTCCCCGGTTTCAGCTCTTTCTGCGCAAGCACGGAAATACTCAAAAGCAATTCTTTGCTGTCACGGGCTTCCGAAAACAATTTCCGGGCATTCTGATTCTCCAGAAAGTTCAGCTCTATAAAATCCGGGTCAAGTAAGGACGCTGCCCGACGGATCGAAAATGTCTTTCCAGTCTGTCTCGCGCCGGTAACCAGCAACGCTTTCTTTTCATTTTCCTTAAAAAACTGCTCTATCTTCTGTTCTATCGTTCTGGAAATCATGTACTTCACCTCCGGTCGATTCCTCTTCTATCCCATAGTACCATGGTTTCTGTATTTTTCCAACCCTCTTTTCATCCGATTTTTGTATTTTTCCAACCTCTGTATGTCCAAAATCTTGTACTTTTCCAACCTTACAGTCTATCAGCGCAGCAAACGCAGCTGGAAAACAGGATGTAACACCGGCGACTTTTCTATCTCGTGATATCCTCACTGACGAACATATTCATTATAAAAAAGGAACCGACATATGAGGGTTGGACTTAGGGATTTTCTGAAACAAGCTAATTTTTGAGGACAACCTT
>JAJQCG010000154.1 GCA_021202815.1 Lachnospiraceae bacterium
CTATTGAAGCTTTTCGCGGATGTGTTCAACTTGCACTTGCAATTTTCGGATTTTTTTAAAGATACGGTTGAAAAAATCGAGTTCGAATGATGATGTGAGCTTAAAAAAGCCTTACAGATTTTCAGAGCCCAAAATCTGAAAGTTGGTAAGGCTTTTTACGTTTGCCGACAACGCAGAGATGAGCTAGTTGAAAGACTAAGGGAGATACTATGTTTTTGAAATATGTCCAGATAGTAAATTTCCACAATTTGAAAGATGCGAAATTCTGTTTTGCTGAAGGTGCTAATACGATAATAGGTGAGAACGATGTTGGAAAATCAAATGCCGCAAGGCTCAGACAGGGGCAAAAGCGCTGAAACCTCTTACTTTTCGCCCTTCTTGATCAGCGTCTTAAGAAGTCCCACTTCTTCATCCGGCAGCGCCTTTTCGCCTCCGAGAATATGCGCCATGATAAGAATCTGCGCGGTTTTTTCCGCGGCCTCGCAGATGGCGAATGCCTTCTGCATAGTCGGAGCCACGGCCAGAAATCCATGATTTTCCAGCAATACGGCATCGTGATCGGGCAGGTACTTTTCAAATCCCCTGCTGATCTCGATTGTGCCGGGAGTCCCGTATGGAACCAGGGGTATTTCCTGGAAAAGTTCGAGTATTTCCGCGAAAGCTCTGCTGCGTATGGGCTTCCCCGCGACGGCAAATGCGGTAGCGCAGGCGCTGTGAGTATGAATGCAGGCATTTACGTCCGGGCGCACCCGATATGCCTGTAAATGCATTTTATATTCCGACGAGGGCACCGTGCCGCATCCGGGATTCAGGACGGTCCCGTTCTCATCGATCTCGACAATCATTTCAGGAGTCATAGTCTCCTTGTCCGCCTGCGACGGCGTGATGAGATACCGATCCTCAAAGCGCATGGATACATTGCCCTCGAACAGATTTATCATATTGCGGTGGTACAATTCTCTCGTGACCTTCACGATGGTCTCTTTTGCTTCCTGTTTATTCATGGTCAATTCCTCATTTCCACAGACGGATGGTTTGCAACAATTTTTCCTTGTCTTCCGTACTCATTTCTGCCAGCTCCTCCATGATTTCCCGGTCAAGCGCGGAGGCCTGGTATTCAGAATCAATTTTTCCGATCAGAGAATCCAGCGAGATATTCAGAAGCTTTGCATAATAGACCAGGATTCGCAGGGACATCGCGGTCCGGTTGTTCTCCACGTTGCTGATATAGCCCGGCGTCACGTCCAGGGCGGCGGCAACCTCGGCCTGTGTCAGCTTTTTCTGGATGCGGAGTTCTTTCATTTTGCCTCCGAGGTTTTCATAATCATTCTGCGTCATGAGCGGACCTCCTGTAAATATTTTGCCAGATACGATATATAAAATATACTATAAATATATCTTGAAATAAATATACTAATAATATATAATATATAGTAATATGTGAAGCTGGTGCAAGGAATACAGAGGAAGAATGATGGATTCTATTTGGCGGTCGAGCTGCTAGGAGCAGGCTTTTCCGGTAAACCTAGATTGCAAAGGTAGAAAAGCGGGCGGACATGTGATAAGATTTAATAACAGTTCAGAGCAGCAGGAGGAAATACTATGTACGAACTGATTCAGGTCTCCGACCGCAGTCATTATATCCAGAGCCCCGCGAAGATCGGGCTTGTGCGGCTGAATGATACGGACGTGTGTCTGATCGACAGTGGAAATGACAAGGATGCGGGGCGCAAAGTCCGCCAGATACTGGACCGAAACGGCTGGCATCTGACGGCTATTTATAATACGCATTCGAATGCCGATCACATTGGCGGCAACCGGTATCGGAAACGCAGGGCCGGGCGAGCCTTGCGTTTCCTGATGCCGCGTGCTAGAATAATTTCGGAAAAGTCTGCGTAAATTGCGGCGAAGAACAGACAGAAGAAAGAGAGCATTTCTATTTATGAAGGTATTGCACATAGGAAGAAAAGAAAATATGGAGCGTAACACGGTGAAGACGGAATTCACTGCGAGCGTGCAGGTGGTGAGTTTGCCGATGGGCCTTTCGGCCGAGCAGTACCGGGAGGCCTGCCCGGATGCGGAGGTCATCGTCGCGGACGCGATCGCGCCGGTGCCGGGAGAGCTGATCCGCGGTCTGCCGCGTCTTCAGATGATTCACTCCGAGGGCGTCGCCTACAATCAGATCGATATCGAAGCTGCTCGGGCATGCGGCGTCTGTGTCTGCAACTGCGCGGGCATGAACGCCTCCGCGGTCGCGGAGCAGACGGTGTTGCTGATGATGGGTCTTCTGAAGGACGTGATTGCAGGCGACAAGGCGGTGCGCGCGGGGCAGCAGATCCGGAAGAAGGAAGGCTACATGGCGCGCGGCGACTTAAAGGAACTGCGGGACTGCCGCGTCGGCCTCATCGGCTTTGGCGATATTGGAAAATGCACGGCGAAGCTGCTCGCCGCCTACGGCGCGCAGACTTTTTATTATAAGCGGACGCCGCTTGGCGCCCAGGAGGAGCAGGAGTACAGCGTTACGTATCTCGCGCAGGATGAGCTGCTCGCGAGCTGCGATATCGTGAGCCTTCACCTGCCGGTGACGTCGCAGACAGAGCATATGTGCGACGCGGCCTTTTTTGAAAAAATGAAACCGGGCGCTTACTTTGTCAATACTTCCCGTGGCGAGCTTGTGGACGATGAGGCGCTGATCGAGGCGCTGCACAGCGGCCGCGTCGCGATGGCGGGTCTCGACACGCTCGATCACGAGCCGGTTGCGCAGGATCACGTGCTCGTGCGGCAGCCGGAGGAGATCGCAGACAGGATTCTGTTCAGCCCGCACATCGGAGGTATTACGGCATCGAGCTTTCGCCGCGGCTACGCGATGATCTGGGAGAATATTGAGCGAGTCGCGAAGGGTGAGCGCCCGAAGAATGTGAGGTAAGAGGGAGCAGGCTATGTTTATCATCGCAGGCCTGGGCAATCCGGGCAGCAGATACGAGAAGACAAGGCATAATACCGGCTTTCGGGTCATCGATCGGCTGGCCGGTCAATATCATATAGAGATGAAACTGAACCGGCACAGGGCTATCGTCGGGACGGGTCTCATCGAGGGCGTGAAGGTCATGCTGGTGAAGCCGCAGACCTATATGAACGCGAGCGGGGAGAGCATCGGGGAGATCGTGGATTTTTACAAGGTCGACCCGGAGACGGAGCTGCTCGTGATTTTTGATGACGTTTCGCTGGAACCGGGACAGATTCGCATCCGCAAAAAAGGCAGTGCGGGCGGGCACAATGGAGTCAAGAATATTATTGCGCATCTCGGGACACAGGTTTTCCCCCGGATCAAGGTCTGCGTCGGCGAGAAGCCGGCGGGCTGGGATCTGGCGGATTATGTGCTGGGTACCTTCCCGAAGGAGGACGAGGAGCGCATGGAGGAGACCTGCGAGCGGGCGGCCCGCGCGGCGGCGCTGCTCCTGACGGATGGGCCGGATAAGGCGATGAATGATTTTAACCAGAGGTGATGCATGGATACCTTTTATGAGCCGCTTCTGGAGCTGGAGGCCTTTTCGCGGGTGCGGGACGCGCTCGCAAAGGAGGATGGCCTGCAGCTGATTACCGGCTGCGTGGACTCCCAGAAGACGCATCTGATCTACAGCCTGGGCCGGGACTGGCCCGTGAAGCTGATTTTAACCTATAATGAACTGAAAGCGAAGGAAATCTACGAGGAGTACCGGACACTGGATGAAGATGTGTTCTACTGTCCTCCGAAAGATTTTCTCTTTTCGCATGTCGATATTCAGGGAAAGGAGCTGCTGCGCCAGCGCGTTCTGGCCGTGAGCCGTCTGCTGGAGCGCGGGGAGTGCGTGATCGTGACGACGCTCGACGCTTGTATGGCGCCGATGCCGCCGCTCGAAAGTCTGCGGCAGAGTATCCTGACCATTGGGACTGGCAGCGTGATCAATACCACGGCGATGAAGACGAAGCTCGTGCGGATGGGCTATGAGCGTACGGGACAGGTGGAGCTGCCGGGGCAGTTCGCGGTGCGTGGCGGTATCATCGATATCTACCCACTGACCGAGGAGTATCCGGTTCGTATTGAGCTCTGGGACGACGAGGTGGACTCGATTCGCAGCTTCGACGTGGAGAGCCAGCGCTCGCTCGAGAAACTCACGGAGCTGATGCTGTATCCCGCCGCGGAATTCGAGGCGGAAGGAAAAGAGGGGAAGAGCGTAAGCCTGCTGGACTATTTGAAAGAGTTCCGTTCACTGGTCTTCCTCGATGAGGCGAATCGTCTGCTGGAGAGTGCGGAGGCGGTCGAGAAGGAATATATTCAGAATTATGAGAATCGTGCGGAAAAAAGGGAGATCGGAGAGGGCGAAGCTCCGGAGATCATTCCCTGCGCAGAGGTGACCGCCCGCCTGAACCGCCTGCGCGGCGCGGCGCTGGGAACGCTGGAGACGCTGGACCGGCGGATTGAGGTCCGGGGCCGCTACAGCGTGGACGCGCGTCAGACCCAGTTCTATAACCAGCATTTTGAACTGCTCGTGCAGGATCTGAAGCGCTGGAAACGAGAGAAATATCGCGTAGTCCTGCTCTGCGCCTCGCGCACGCGCGGGCGGCGGCTGGCTCAGGAGCTGCTGGATCAGGGCCTGAGTGCGTTTTACTCTGAGGAGCCGAAACGCGTCGCGCAGCCCTGTGAGATCATGGTCACGCACGGGAATATCCGGCGCGGCTACGAGTACCCGCTGATCCGCTTCGCGGTGGTCGCCGAGACGGATGTGTTTGGCCGGGAGAAAAAGAAGCCCCGGCGGCGGCAGCGCGCCTACGAGGGGCGGGCGATCGGCAGCTTCTCCGACCTGTCCGTGGGGGACTATGTGGTGCATGAGAATCATGGACTCGGCATCTATCGCGGTATCGAGAAGATCACGGTCGATCATGTGGTGAAGGATTACATGAAAATCGAGTACAGCAAGGGCTCCTTCCTCTACATTCTCGCCACGCAGTTCGATGCGATCCAGAAATATGGCAGCTCCGACACTGAGAAGGCGCCGAAGCTGAACACGCTGGGCGGCTCGGACTGGAAGAAGACGAGCTCGCGCGTCCGCGGAGCGGTGGAGCTGGTCGCGAAGGATCTGGTCGAACTTTACGCGACCCGTCAGGCGGAGAAAGGCTATGTCTACGGGCCGGACACGGTCTGGCAGAAGGAATTTGAGGAGCTTTTCCCCTATGAGGAGACAGAGGATCAGCAGCGCGCGATCGAGGAGACGAAGGCGGATATGCAGAGTGATCGGATCATGGACCGGCTGATCTGCGGCGACGTGGGCTACGGAAAGACGGAAGTTGCGCTGCGCGCCGCGTTCAAGGCCGTGCAGGAGAGCCGTCAGGTCGTCTTTCTCGTGCCGACGACGATTCTCGCCCAGCAGCACTATAATACCTTCCTGAATCAAAATAAGACCTTCAAGGTGCGGGTGGCGATGCTGTGCCGTTTCCGCACGCAGGCGGCGCAGAAAAAGACGATTGTGGACCTGAAAAAGGGCCTTGTGGACATCGTGATCGGTACGCATCGCGTGCTGTCGAAGGATGTCGGCTACAAGGATCTTGGTCTGCTGATCATCGATGAGGAGCAACGCTTCGGCGTGGCGGACAAGGAGAAGATCAAGAAGCTGCGGACGAACGTGGATGTGCTGTCGCTGTCGGCGATGCCGATTCCGCGGACGCTGCACATGAGCCTTGCGGGGATTCGTGACATGAGCGTTCTGGAGGAGCCGCCCATAGACCGCGTGCCGATGCAGACCTATGTGTGCGAGTACGACGAGGAGATGGTGCACGCGGCGATTCACCGGGAGCTTGCACGTGAGGGGCAGGTCTACTATGTCTACAACCGCGTGGATACTATCGCGGATGTGGCGACGCGGATTCAGCAGCTCGTGCCGGAGGCCAGTGTGGCCTGGGCGCACGGCAGGATGAAGGAGGACAGTCTCGAGCGGATCATGTACAGCTTCATTCAGGGTGAGATCGACGTGCTGGTGTCCACGACCATTATCGAGACCGGCATGGATATTTCCAATGTCAATACGATCATTATCCAGGACGCGGATCGGATGGGCCTTTCCCAACTCTATCAGCTGCGGGGGCGCGTCGGGCGTTCGAATCGCACGGCCTACGCGTTTCTTCTATATAAAAAGGATAAGATGCTGAAAGAAGTGGCGGAGAAGCGCCTGCACGCAATCCGTGAGTATTCCGATCTGGGCAGCGGTTTTAAGGTCGCGATGCGCGACATGGAGATCCGCGGCGTCGGCACGCTGCTCGGCGAGCGGCAGCACGGCCACATGCAGGCGGTCGGTTACAATCTGTACTGCAAGATGCTGAACGAGGCGGTGCTGCGCCTGAAGGGCGATAAGCGAGGACCCGAGGAGGACTTCGAGACGGTGGTCGACATTCAGATCGACGCGTTCATCCCGGACAGCTATATCCGCAATGAAGCTCTGAAGCTGGATATCTATCGCAGGATCGCGACGGTGGAGAATGAGGAAGAGAAAGAGGATATGCTCGAGGAGCTGATCGACCGCTTCGGTGAACCGCCAACGGCTGTGCTGAATCTGCTCGAGATCACCGTTCTGCGCGGAAAGGCGCATGGCCTTTATATCCGGGAAATCAAGGCGAGACCGGATCAGATCACATTCATCATGTACGAGCAGGCGCGTATTCAGGCAGCGTGTATTCCGGAGCTGATCGAGCGGATGGAGGGCAATATGATCTTCCGGCGCACCGACCCGCCGCAGTTTATCTGCAGCCTGCGGGGCGGGACAAGGAGGTTCTCCGGCACGCTCATTGAAATCACCGGACAGATTCTGGAGGAGATGGAGATCCTGCGGGAAATACGCTGAAGTGAAAAGTTTACTTCCACTTTGAAAAGAGGGTCAAATGGAGTGGCAAT
>JAJQCG010000129.1 GCA_021202815.1 Lachnospiraceae bacterium
AGTATATCAAAAAGCTGGGGAAATACAAAACTATTCCGGTTTATCCGGGTTAGGGGATTGAGGGTACAACCAGTAGTGATGTTTCGATCATTAATGATGTAACTTTCCTGTTGAAGCCATTCAATGCGCATACGCTGCTTGATTCGAGCACGGAATATTATGTGACGGTGGACAAGGGCTTTATCAAATTTACGGATGGCACGGTGAATGCGGCCATTACAAAGGAGATGTGGACGTTTCAGACGGAAATGCTCACTACTACGGCCGATGTGACGATAAAAGCATCGGATGATGTTACGACAGATATTTCTGTTGACTGGACAGACAGCTGGTTTCAGAATAAAACCAGCACCTACTGCCATGAACTGGCGATTGCCTCAATCGCATTGAGCTCATCGGCGTATGTGGAATCCGGTGGGGAACCGGCGAGTGACAGCGTAGAGGCGGCACTACAGGATTTTGGATTTGATGTGGAAGCCTACAATTATGATTATCCTTTGTCGGATGATGATAATGATGTGGTGTCTTTTACATTTGGTGAAAAGAATTATGAAGACACAAAGCTGATAGCCATCATTATAAAAGGGACAAGCGGAAATGAAGAGTGGTACAGCAATTTTAACATCAGTGCAAGTAAATCCGATTCGAATGCCGATCACACGGGATTCCGCCTGGCTGCGGATGATCTGATTGAGCAGCTGGGGGCCTATCTGGATACTCTGGGCAATATCGACAAAAGCCGGATTAAGTTTTATGTGACAGGCCATAGCAGGGGAGCCGGAGTGGCGAATCTGGTGGCAGCAACGCTCACGGATAAATACACTCAGAACAATGTGTTTGCGTACACCTTTGCAGCGCCGACGGTATCGAAAAATGCCACAGAGAATGGGTATGAAAACATTTATAATATTATCAATGAAGAAGATTTTGTTACGCAGATTCCCTTGTCAACATGGGGGTTTGGCAGGTATGGCATTGATCTGGCGCTTCCGAGCAGAAGCTGGAAAGGAAAAAGCTACAGTACATTGGCCGCGAAACGTGACGCAACGTACACTAGTTTGATCGGAGAGGACTATGCCGAATATCTATGTGGAACATTCAATGTCCGATGCCTTGTAAGTGCAGTGAATAATCTGGCACCATCGGTGTATGCTTACTATTACTTAAAACATGCTTTTGTTTATAATTCGATATATCTATGGGAGACAACATCAGGCTATTTCGGTAATTTGGCAGCCCTTTTGGTGGGAGATTCTTCTCTGGCTTATACATATTTTGTTCCGTCCGAGTTGGGGTCTTACGCACCGGTAACAACATTCTTTTTATGGAGTCATAAGATCAGAGGACAGGTCTTCGCGGCCCACAGCATGGCCGGATATTATAGCTGGATGAGCAGCTGTACAGCGGAGGAATTGTTTGAAGACCCGCAAAGCAGTACCTATAAGACCTTCAAGAGCCTGACGGTCGCCTGCCCGGTGGATGTGTATGTCTACGATGAATCCGGCGAATTGGTCGCGAGCATCGTGGATGAAGAGATCGTAGTAGATGAATTGGCGCTTAACGTCGAAGACGGAGTGAAGACAATTGACCTGTCGTCTGATCAGGAGTATACAGTTGAGGTCATAGCCAGAGAAGACGGCGAGATGGACTATGTGGTCGAGGAATTGTCGGCGGAGGCCACAGGCGATACGGTTCTTCGCACGGTCACATTCAGTGATGTTTCTATCGAAGAAAAGGACAGCTTTGTCGGGCAGATCGACAGCGAGTTTGACGCTAGCTCGACGAATTATGCACTGACTGTAAACGACAGTGAAATCATTTACGATGATAGCGTGACGTATGTAAAAGATATTCCCAACCAGACCTATACCGGAAGCGCAATTACACCGGAGCCTGTCGTGGTGAACGGAGCCACGGTTCTTGAAAAGGGGAAGGACTACACAGTCACCTACAAGAACAACACCAGAATCGGAACGGCCACGATCACGATCAAGGGAAAGGGCAACTATACCAAGACCATTACAGCTAGTTTTGAAATCACTCCGCAGAACCTCGCCTCCACCGCCATCACCGCGACCGCCGCCGACAAGGTGACGACCGCCACTGTGCTCGATTCGGACGGCGCTCTCCTCACGAAATGGTATTCCTACCCGACGCTCAAGAACGGCACGGCGACGCTGCGGCGCGGTACGGACTACACGGTGGACGGCTTTACAGTTGCGAATGATGATGCGGAGAACGCCTACACTGTCACAGTCACCCTGAGCGGCATCGGCAATTATACCAGGACGCGCGAAGTGACCTATCGCATCACGGGCAAGAGCATTTCCGGTGTTGTGACGACTGCGGTCGCGGCGCAGACCTACACGGGCTCCGCCCTCGAGCCGGAGATCGCGGTTTACGCGAACAGCGCGGAAAAGAATGCTGAAAATCCGCTGGCAGAGGGCACGGACTACACCGTCGAGTATGAGAACAATATTGCGGTGGGCACCGGCAAGCTTATCCTCACTGGCATCGGGGTCTACAGCGGGACGAAGACCATTACCTTCCGGATTGATAAGAAGGGGCTCGCGGCGTCGAAGACGGACACAGACGAGATCACGGTGCTGCTGTCGGCGGATGGAGCCGACTGGAAGGAGCCTTCCGAATACAGTGCCCAATACAGCGGCAGTGCGCAGAAGCCATATGTACAGGTGATTTGCACGCCGTCCGGCAGCGAGGGCAATGATGCTGTCACGCTGGTGGAAGGCACGGACTACAGGCTGAGCTGGAAGAATAATGTGAATGCGGTGCAGACCACGACGAAGAGCAGCAGCTATCCGACTGTGACCATCACGGGACTTGGAAATTATTCCGGCAGCCGCAGCGTGACGTTCGAGATCGCGCCATTAGAGCTGACGGAAGATAATACAGAGATTACGGTGTCGGATGTGCAGTATACCGCCGCGGTGGGTCGCAGCGGCGCGAAGCCGTCCGTGACGGTGAAGGTAACGCTGGACGGTGGGGACACCTGGACGACCCTGAAGTCGGGGACGGCCTATACCGTGGCCTCCTATGCGGATAACACCTCGGTCGGAACGGATGCCAAAGTGTATATTGCCGGAAAAGGAAATTATACGACGACAGAGCCTGTGGAAAAGACGTTCCACATCTACGAGTCCGCGGCGAGCAGCCTTTATGTGACGGTGACCGCGCCGACGGAGAACAGTGGCATGGTTTATACTGGGGCGGTGATAGAACCGACAGTGTCCGTCTATAAGAATAAGACGGATCAGAGAAATAAAACCAATGCTTTGACGGAGAATACGGACTATACCGTTTCCTATGCGAATAATATCGACGCGGGGAGCAGCGCGCAGGTGCTCGTCTCCGGCCTTGGGACCTACGGCGGCACGAAGACCGTCACGTTCAGGATCGCGCGGCAGTCGCTTGTAGGAGGAAGCGTCAATCCTTATGCAGATGAAAGCAGCTCCTACACCTATACCGGGAGCGCAATCAGCCTGACAGAAACACAGCTCAGTGTAACCGACAGCAATGACAGAGAGCTGATTTTGGGCACAGACTACACGGTCTCCTACAGAAATAACACGAACGCCGGGACCGCGCAGATCACCGTCACCGGAAAGGGCAATTACAGCGGCAGCCTGAAGGGCAGCTTCACGATCAGCCCGTTGACATTGACCGATGAAAACACGACGATTTCGGTGTCGGATGTGAAATACACCGCCGCGATCGGCCGCAGCGGCGCGAAGCCGACGGTCACGGTGAAGGTGACGACGGACGCCGGAAAGACGCTGACGTTGAAAAAGAACACGGCCTACACCGTCTCCTACAGCGGGAATAAGGAGATCGGCAGCGCGACAGTCAGCATTACCGGCAAAGGGAATTTCGGCACGGAGGAAGGCAGTGAGCCGAGCGAACAGTTCTGCATCTACAAAAATGCGGCTTCGAGCCTCTACGTAGTTCTGGAGGACTCGCCTTATTACTACAGCGGCAGTCAGATCAAGCCGACGATCAGCGTCTACACAAAGAGGGGCGGCGTGCTGGTGGATGAAAGCTGCTATACGGTGGAGTACGGAACCAATACAAACATCGGAACCGGGAAGATTTATATCACCGGAGTCGGGGACTACGGCGGGACGAAGACGGTGAACTTTACGATTCTGCCGAAGTGGCTGAAATGGTTCCTGTAGTTGGACTGAGCTTGAAAATGTAAATTTTTTGAAATTGCCGAAGTATTGTTGACTTCGCCTTGCCATGTGAGTATAATATAGATGAAAGCAGAGAGATTCTGCACTAAAATAGTGTTCGCTCCCCGGCATGCGGCTTATAAGTGGCCGGGATTACAAATAGTGTTCGCTCCCCGGCATGCGGCTTATAAGTGGCCGGGATTAAAATGTTTGTAAAGCCCTGTCGATAGGCAGGGCTTTACCTGTACTTAGGAGGAATTATCTATGCCCGAAGCGCAGTTATATTTCCTGACAGATCAATACTATGTTGATTTTCCGGACGAAAAGCTGATGAAAAATAAAGATATGATTAATGGGACACCTCATAACCGCCCCTGTTTCTTCGCTTTCCCGGATACACACAATGCAAAAATATATTGGATTGTGCCGATTTCTTCGCAGTATGAAAAGTATAAAAAGATCGAACAAGCTAAAATCCAGAAATATGGAAGCTGCGACACGATTCGTTTCGGTACAGTATTGGGACGAAATACAGCGTTTCTGATTCAGAATATGTGCCCTGCAACGGGAAAATATTTGATTGCGTACATAGATAAGAAAAATGCGCCGATTCGGATTGATAACCGTATAGCAGAGGATGTATCGAAAAATGCGCGTCTTGTTTTAGCTAAAGCAAAAAGAGGAGCAAAGGTTGTCTTTCCGGATATTTTCAAAATTTACCAGGCATTGCAACAACAACTCCAACCCGAAAAAATAGATTCATCTGATGTTTCTGACAGTAAGCCGAGTATTTCGGGAGAAACTGTAGAACACGAAACAAACTGACGCTTTATCTGATTCCGGCCTGATATAGCAGGCTGTGAAGTAATACGGGCAGACGATAACAGGAGGATAGAAGCTCGAAAATAAAAACATATGGCGGAGGAGCCGACGCTCCTTCGCTTTCTCTTTTTATAGAGGAACTTTTGAATGAAAAAGGTTGCGGTATACATATTTTCCATGTAGAATATTAACAGATGCATAAATTTCCAAGTGAGGGAGGACGAAAATGCTGAAGAGAATCATGGCAGCAGTAATGGCGGTTGTACTGATGTGCGGAAGTGTGGACACTTCTTTACTTGTTTATGCCACAAATGTCGAGGATGGCGTAGAGGAAGAAACCGGCGATGTTTCAACTGGCGAGGAAGATGAGGAGGAGGAATCTCTGGAGACAGAACCTTCGACAGATGCGGAGCAGGCAGATGAAGAGCAGGGGAGCGCTGCGTTGGATGAAGAAGTCGAAGAGGAGGAAGACGACGTATCGCCGGACGAGGATAACCAGTTGGACGATACAGAGACAGAAGAAACAGAAGTAGAAGAGACAGAGGAAACCGCAGAGGAGATGATTCCTTCTCTTGCGGCCTTTACTGGTGCAAGTGGAAGTTATGAAAATGTAACCTGGTCGATTGACAGCGCGGGGACACTGGTTGTTGAGGGAACGGGGGAATTTTCATCGGGTACTGATTTTGACAGAGCGCCGTGGTACGATTATCGAACCCAAATTAAAACGGCTGAAATCAATTTAAGTGAAGTAAGTGATTTGAGCTATATGTTTTATGGTTGCAGCCTCATGACAAGTGTAGATGTGAGTGGTTTTAATACGTCGAATACGACGAACATGAGCTATATGTTTTATGATTGCAGACGGCTGACAAGCATAGATGCAGGAGGCCTTGATACGGGAAACGTAACGAATGTGGCCTATATGTTTGGCAGCTGTGCATATCTTGAAGATATTGACTTAAGCGGTTTTAATACAAGCAGCGTAACAAATATGAGAGGCATGTTTAGCGGCTGCAGTAGTCTTAGCGATATAGATTTGGATAGTTTTGATACAGGCAACGTAACTGATATGGGCTATATGTTTAGCAGTTGTAGCTTTACCAGCCTGGACTTAACCGGTTTTGATACGGGTGCGGTACAGGATATGAGCGGTATGTTCAGTGGGTGCAGCAGCCTTACCAGCATAGACATAAGTGGGTTTGATACGAAAAGCGTAACCAGTATGGCCTATATGTTTAATAATTGTAGCAGTCTTACAAGTGTAGATGTAACTGGATTTGACACAAGCAATGTGACAGATATGAGTAGCATGTTTAATTATTGCAGTAGCCTTCGAAGTTTAGATGTGAGAGGCTTCGACACGAGCAATGTTACGAATATGAACAGTATGTTTTTATACTGCCGTTTACTTACGAGCTCAACAACAGATGTAAGTAATTTTGATACAGGCAATGTCACTGATATGAGCTATATGTTTTACCGGTGCACAAATCTTGGAAGTATAGATGTAAGCGGCTTTGATACGATCAATGTGACAAATATGGCCAGTATGTTTTATTACTGCAGCATTTCCAAAATAGATGTAAGTAATTTTGATACGAGCAATGTGACGAACATGGCTTGCATGTTTTATGAATGTGGCAGCCTGAAAAGTATAGATGTGAGCGGGTTTAACACGAGTAATGTAACAACTATGTCGTGTATGTTTTACAATTGCAGCGGTCTTACGAGTCTGGACGTAAGCGGCTTTGACACAGGCAACGTTACAATTATGGATATAATGTTTTAATAATGCAGCGGCCTTACAAG
>JAJQCG010000220.1 GCA_021202815.1 Lachnospiraceae bacterium
GGGTTCCAAAATGACAAGAAGCGAGTGGACTGAGCAGGAAATCGGCACAGCCATTGAATTCAACGACACACTGCTTACAACTCAGTCTCTTATTGTTCACGGCAATGACGACAGTATCTTGATGTATTACAATAAATCAAATGATTATTTTAAGATTACAGGAACGTCTGCAACGTCTGCCGGGCAGTATTTAAGCGGCTCACTTGCCGGAGAGATAGTTGTGCAGTATACAGAGGAAGAAACGGTATTCACTTCAAAGGACGACCATAATGCTTTGCGGGAAGAGGTAACTGAAGTCAAAGAGAGCATTGCGGAGAATAGTAACCCCAATCCTCTGTACGGCAAAAAGCTTGTGGGAATCGGAGATTCCATGATGCAGGGGCATTCCATTTCCAAAGCCAACGGTTGGCTTGCGAAGATCGCCGACCGAAACGGTATGACCTATGTCAACTACGGCATCAACGGCACATATATGACCAACAAGCTATACGGTACCAGCGAGGGTGTGGTTGACCGTTATTCCGAGATGGACGACGATGCTGATTATATTCTCATATTTGCTGGAACAAACGACATTTCCGCAAGTGTAACTATCGGTGATGAGGACAGCACAGACGAGTCTGAGTTTTACGGTGCATTGAATTCAATTTGTCAGGGGCTTATGAGCAAATATCCAAACGGCAAAATCGGGTTTATCACGCCCCATGTGAGGAGCAAGTCTGCAAGGACGAAAACGCTGAGCTATATCGAGGCAATTGAGACAGCCTGTCAAAATAACGGCGGAATACCTGTTTTCAACAATGCGAAAAACGGCGGCCTTTGCTACTGGAATTCGGAGCAGGCGGCACAACTTACGCTGGGGGATAACTGCCACTACAGTGCAGAGGGGATGGAGTGGTTCTCGTGGAAATACGAGGCATTTTTGAGAAGTCTGTAAAATTCCACAGTCAATATGAGGCTTCAATGCTTTCTGCTGACTGTGTTTATATATAAATCAACTAAACGGACTGTGAAAACAGCCCTATTTTATTGCCCTTTTTAGGGCGGAAAGGAGAAGCCTATGGATAAGATTGCAGATTTGGTAACCGGAGAGGCAATTCTTCAATGGCTTATCATCTTCCTGTTAATTGCTTATTTCTTCTATAAAGAGTATCCTGAATTCAAATGTAGGATTACAGGCGGAACGAAAAAGGAACTGGAAGATGAGAGCCGGGAAAAACGGTTTGATGAGCGTTTGACCAAAGCTGAGGCTCGGATTGCCGATATTGAAGGAAAGCTGAGAAATGATTATAAAAGCCTTGAGGAACTTCTGAAAGATGAACAGGAGGATAAGCGAATTTTACAGGCATCATTGGAAGAGCGTGAAATAACTATGAGGGCTTTGCTGGCTATCATAGACGGACTTCATGAAATGGGAGCCAACGGACCCACTACCGAAGCCCATAATGAGATAACTGCTTATCTTTCTAAACAGGCACACAAGGTTTAAGGCGGTGGTTTTATGTGGAGTGAGAAGCATTTCAACCGCCGAATGGAGAGGGTGGAGAGGGAAAAACGGCAGTGTGATAAGGAAAAAGAATTATTTGATAAAAGACTGGAAGTAAAAATGGTTAAGCGGTCTATGAGGAGTTTTAAACTCCCAACGACCACTAAAATTATTATGGCGTTTCTACTATTTAATTGTTCTGTTATTGAAATTTATTCAATGTGGATTATGTGGAAACTCCAAAACCTCGATGCACTTTATTCCCTTATCACAGCCGTTATTACAGAATCGATTTCCTTTGCTGTGTATGCAGCTAAAAGCTACAATGAAACGAAGCAAGAAGAAATTATTCGACTGGAACGTCAAAAACTGGATACTGCCCAAACGGCAGTAGAAGTATTAAATTCAGAGGAGGCAAAAGGATGAGTTATTCAATTTTTCTGTTGGGACCGATGGCAGTCTCAACTTTGACAGGTCTTGTGACCGAAGCAATTAAAATTCAGTTTAATGAGTGTGGTTTGACCAATAAATCAAATCTGTTAGCAGGGATTGTCGCACTTGTCTTATCAGCTGCTGTAACTATAGGCTATTCAATTATGACTGACACAGTATGGACACTGCATTTTGCTGTTATAGCTGTGGCACTTATGGTGCTTTCTTGGCTGTGTGCAATGTTAGGCTATGACAAAGTTGTTCAAGCAATCAGTCAGATTAAGAGTAATGTTCTTTCTGAGACAGACTCAGAATCTGCATTGGAAGAAGAAACTGAGGAGGAAAACGAATGAGTAAGACAAATTCAGGATTAGTGGCGTATGCCAAAGCACAGGTAGGCCTTCCTTATTGGTACGGCACCTACGGACAGACAGCAACGGCAAGCCTTTATTCAAGCAAAAAGGCTCAGTATCCGAGCTATTACAGCCCCTGGAGTGATTTTGAAACTCAGTATGGCAAAAGAGTACACGACTGTGTGGGTCTTATTAAGGGTTATTTGTGGAGCGATTCAACAACTTCTACCCCTAAATATAATTCTGCACAGGACAAGTCTGCTGCCGGCATGTATGCAGCGGCAACAACTAAGGGTAAAATCAGCACTTTTCCCAAGACAGCAGGACTTTTGGTTTTTGTGGGCAGTTCGTCATCTTCCATTTCTCACGTAGGCGTGTATGGCGGAGACGGATATGTTTATGAAGCAAAAGGTCATAAGTATGGTGTTGTGAAGTCGGCATATTCAGCGTCCAATTGGAACTTCTGGGCTCAGTGTCCGTACACAACCGATGATACAACAGGAAGTACAACTTTGACTTCTTCAACAACGACTTCAACCACAACTTCAACAACAGAGAAGAAAGCCACAGACCCGGCAAAGAGTTATTTGAAGTCTTTGGCGGGAACGTATAAGACAACTGCAAATCTCAATATGAGGAATGGAGCCGGAACAGGTAAGAGCATTCTTACCACACTGTCAAAAGGTCAGAGCGTAACCTGTTATGGATATTACACCAGCTATAACGGAACGAAGTGGCTGTATGTAATAGCAACTGTAGGCAGTGTGAAGTACACAGGTTTCTGCTCGTCAGCGTATTTAAGTAAACAGTAATCAGCTATCGCCTCTGTGGGGATATTCTTACAGTGGCAGAAATTATTATGGAGGTAAAAATTTATGAGTGTTGAAAATCAAGCAGCTAAGTTACAAAAAGGGTATTATCGTGTGCGTAAGACGTGGGAGGATGAGGATTCTCAGATTGGGCAGTATCGCCTTTTGGTCAGTGCTCAGAAGAAGGCTGACGAAAATCCCGGCTATTTCGTTTTTTCTCCTGCCGGAATTGCAATTTATCCCGATGATGAAGAAACTGTGGAAATTTCTGATGAAACAGATGAAACTCTTACAGAACAGAAAACTGTGTCGGAACAGGCTGAACCCGAAGAAGAAATACCCGATGAAGATGCCGTAACCGAGCCTACAGCAGATGAGATAGCTGAAGCTAAGACTGTAGCTTTGGCAGAGGACGAGTATCCCAACGATAGCAATACAACTCCGATCTTATATGCCAGGGCAAACACACTTCTCAATGTGAGAGCAGGCAACTCCCTTGATGCAGATAAGATTACTCTTATTCGCAAGGGTGAGATTGCCGAGGTTTTGGAAATGTGCGACAACGGTTGGTATCGTATAAAGTGCGAAGCGGCTGAGTGCGGTTATGCTTATGTTTCAAACCAGATCGGCACATATTTTTCAGTCGGGGTTTCTCTGTACACAGTTCAGCCTGCGGACAGCCTGTGGAAGATTGCCGAGAAAACCCTCGGCAGCGGCACAAGGTATACAGACCTTAAAACCGTGAACAATTTAAACAGCAACTATATAAAAGTCGGAATGCAGTTATTGATTCCGTAAGAAACAGTAAGCAGCAAGATGAAATCAATCAGGGAGAGATTTAACCGTCTCTCCCCATACATATTAAATTAGGAGGAAACGCATTATGACAAGAAGAAAAGAACAGAATATAAACAAACTGGAACGTAAGCCAGTGACAAAAGAAGAAGCCAGAGAACTTCTTAAACAGCTTGAAGTTATGAAGAATGTTAATGTTCGGACTGTGGATAAATCTACCCTTGTGGACATCAGCACAGTTGAAATCGACACATCTCTTCCGCCTGTGGAGAGAATTGTTGACTACATACGTCAGATAAAAAATCCATATTGCTATCTGGATAACGGTATGGTGGTTAAAATCAGCTTTGCCGGAAAGAGGTCAATGGAAGAGGCACTTCGTCATTATATCCGCACAGTTTGCAGCTGATACCTACATTTTACAGTTGAAATAATATGCACAAATCATAAGCCGACTTCCGGCATTAATTCTGTGCTTTAATTACGGACCCCGTATGTTATGAGTGGCGTTCATTATAAACGATTATTTAACGGATAATTTTGTGAAGTTTGTTTGATTTATGGTAAAATATCTGCCTTTTTATCGTTGCTTTTTAACAAAAGTGACGGTAATATGTAAACAAGGTTAAGAGGTTATGAGCCTCAGAACCATAAAAAACAAGGAAGGAGGAAGACAGATGATAACTGAGTTTAGCTTAAAAGACAGCAGTAAACAGACTGTATACAGAACAGCCATATACCTCAGACTTTCCCGTGAAGACGGAGATAAATACGAAAGCGATTCAATTTCAAACCAAAGAAAACTTATTCAGGACTATATCAACGGCAAGAGTGAATTTTGTGTTATGGATGAGTATGTTGATGATGGTTATTCAGGCTCAAATTTTGAAAGACCGAGTTGGAAACAGCTTTATGAAGATTTGGAATGCGGAGCAGTCAACTGTGTTATTGTCAAAGACTTATCACGCTTCGGCAGAAACTACATCGAAGTCGGCAGATACCTTCAGATGATTTTCCCTGTTCTCGGTGTTCGGCTTATTGCCATAAATGATAATTTTGACACACTGAATGAGTGGCAAAACGGTGATGCACTGACTGTGCCAATGAAGAACCTTATCAATGACATTTACTGTAAAGACATCTCTACGAAGGTATCAACACAGCTTGCTGCTATGAGGAGACGTGGTGAGTGCATTTCTTCCTTTGTACCCTACGGCTACAAGAAAGATCCGAATAATCATTTGAAGCTGATTGTGGACGATGAGACTGCACCGACAGTAAAGCAAATTTTCATTTGGAAACTGGAAGGCTATGGCAATCACACAATTGCGAAAAAGCTCAACGAACAGGGTGTTCTTTCACCATATGAATACAGGATGGGCAAAGGCGATAAAATGAACTGCAGTTTCAAGCAGAACAACAAGGCACTGTGGGCAGCAGGAAGTGTATACAATATTCTCCACAACGAATGCTACACAGGGACAATAGTTCAGGGCAAGTGGAAAAAGCTCGATTATCGCTCAAAGGATAAGGTACTTTTGCCGAAAGAGGAATGGACAAGAGTGGAAGGAACTCACGAAGCCATTGTGGACATTGAACTTTTTAATTTGGTTCAGGAAATTATGAAAAAAGAGATGAGGATGACTGACGGAGAGTGTGCTGAAATACTTTCCGGTTTTTTATTCTGCGGTGAGTGCGGCAGACAGATGGTTTTACAGCCTTCTTATTACAAGGGCAAGAAATATCGTTATTACACCTGTTTAGACTGCCGAGATGAAGGCAGAAAAACTAAACGAGTGCGTGATATTAAAGCACACACAGCAATCCTTGAAGCTATTCGAAAAATGGCTGAAATAGCTGTGAGAATGGAAGTCCTTGTAAATGAAGCCGATTCACTTCCCGAACAGAGCCGAGAGGTCGCTCGTCTTGACCGTCAGCTTGTACAGCTTCAGGAAGAAATGGATCGCTACGCAAGGTTCAAAAGCGGTCTGTATGAAGATTATGCAACAGGTATTTTAAGCCGTGAAGAGTATATGGACTATTCTCAAATGTATAAAACCAAGATTTATAATACGAAAAAGACAATGCGGACTGTGGCAGAAGAACGCAGAAGGATGATTGCCAACTATGAAGAAGCTAAATGGATTCAGACTTTTAAAAAATATAAAAAACTAACAAGTCTTGAACGTCCTATTCTTTGTGAATTGGTGGACAAGGTTCTGGTTTATGAGGGTGGTCGCATTGAGGTAGTTTTCAAGGACACCAATTCTATAGAAGCTACTCTTGAGGTTTACGGCTATGAAGAACCGAGAGAGGAGGCAACTGTGAATGAACAGCCAAAAGTTACGGTCAGAAAGGCAGTTTAAACGGACAGCGATTTATATTGCTCCTATTGCCTACTGTGACCCTGTGGATTTAAAATCTGCCCTTAAGATGTGTAAAGGGTATGTGAGAAGGAGAAAGAACCTTAAGCTGATGAGGATATACCGAGATGAAAAGGTAGAAATCATAGGAAACAGTGAAGAGGATAAGCTGAGTGGAAAAAGAAGTTGCTTCGGTGCGGAAGGCAATGATGCATGGAACAGGCTCCTTAAAGACATTGAAACATCGGCAATCGAGGCTGTGGTCATATACGCTGCGAGGACTGTGGCTCCGACCATATATGCACTTTCAAATATGCTGAAGGACTATTTTATCCCCTGTGGAGTACGTTTTATTGATGTCGAAGCGGAATTTGACACAGCGGTGGGGGATGCGGATTCCTATATTAAAGAAAAAGTCAGAGAGTATCGCAGTAATCTTAAACGCAAACCATATAAGAAAAGAAAAAATAAGGAGGCAGAAATTTATGAGCAGACGGAACCAAGTTGCAAAATCGACACAGCGTTATCTGAAACGGACAACAACAGCACAGTGGCGTACAGCGATTTATGCCAGGTTGTCTC
>JAJQCG010000039.1 GCA_021202815.1 Lachnospiraceae bacterium
TGATTCTCGATTAGGAGCATGAAAATCACGATCATGATATGTCATATCTGTACTGTGCTGCGCAGGAACATCACCATGATTGTGAGAAGGAACAGCATCATACTCACGATCATGAACATGATCACGATGACTATGAGCACAGCCATAATTCTTGCGAGCTTAGCTACGATGACCCTGAGCAGAGCCACAAGGATTGTGAACCCGGTCACGAAAATCAGGAATGCTGTCACGAGCATATCCATGAGCACATCTTCGATCACAGCCACGGTGAGCACAGTCACCATCCCCATGAGCATCGAGGTCTAGCTGATATCATGCATATTCTGGACCATGCGCAGCTCACGGACCGCGCAGCAGCGATCGCGAAAAGGATTTTCACGATCCTCGGCGAAGCCGAGGCGAAGGCGCACGGCACGACGCTTGAAAAGGTGCATTTTCATGAGGTCGGTGCAGTCGATTCGATCGTAGACATTGTATCCGCCGCAGTCTGTCTCGACAGCCTGGATGTGCAGGAGGTCATCATTCCTGTCTTGTATGAGGGCTGCGGCACGGTGCGCTGCCAGCACGGCGTGCTGCCTGTGCCGGTTCCGGCGGTCAGCAATATTGCGGCAGCTCAGCATCTGAAGCTCCACATCACCGGCCTGCCCGGAGAGTTTGTAACTCCCACCGGCGCGGCGATCGCGGCGGCAGTCCGGACTTCCGATACCCTTCCGGAACAGTTCACGATCGAGCGCATCGGACTTGGCGCCGGCAAGCGCAGCTATGAGGGGGCTTCCGGACTGCTGCGCGCCATGCTTATCTCAAAAAACTGAACATAAGAATTGTACCTTAAACGCCTATCAGGACCCCTGCGGGATCATATCCGCCGCGAACAGTGCCGCGCCCAGCGCGCCGCAGAGCTGCGACCTCTCGCTGATCACGAGCCTGGTGCCGAGGCGCTCCTCGAGCGTTTTCACCAGGCCGCGGTTCCGGGCCACCCCGCCGGTCATCATATATTTTCCCTCACCGCCCACGCGCTTCACGAGCGAGGCCGTCTTCGCCGCGACCGCCTTGTTGAGCCCGTGAACGATATCGTCCGTCGATTTGTTCTGCGCCACGAGCGAGACGATCTCCGACTCCGCAAAGACCGTGCACATGCTCGAGATCGTGATATCTTCCTTATAAGTAAGCCCGACCCCGCTCAGCTCGTCGAGGCTCATTTCCATCATCCGCGCCATCATTTCCAGAAAACGCCCTGTCCCGGCTGCACATTTATCATTCATGACAAAATTTTTGACCGAACCGTCTTCCCCGAGACGAATCACCTTGCTGTCCTGTCCGCCGATATCGATGACTGTGCGAACCTCCGGATCGAGGAAATGCGCACCTCTCGCGTGGCAGGTGATCTCCGTGATGCTACGGTCTCCAACCTCGATCGCAGAGCGTCCGTAGCCGGTCGTCACGACCGAGTCAATATCCTCCCTCGAAAGAGAGACCTCCTTCAGTGCCTCCTCAAGCGCCCGCTCCGCGCCGAGCGCCGCGCCCGCCCCGGTCGGCATGATGACCTCCGCGACGATCTCCAGATTTCGATCCAGAATAACCACGTCCGTGCTCGTGGAACCGCTGTCGATTCCGGCAAAATACCCTTTTCCCATGCTCTTCTCCTTCTTCTCTCCCATCTCCGGCGCAAGGCTCTCAGTGAAGGCCTCCAGCCGCGTCGAAAGCTGTCCGCTGCTCTGCAGCGTGTAGTCCGACTCAATCTTCAGCAGCGGCACATCCGTGTGGTTTTTGATATCTGCATACTCAAAGCTGTAGAAATCACAGAATTTGACGGTGTGATAGATAATACCGCGCAGCGAGGGATCCTGGTAGAGCTGCTTTCGCCCCGTATTGTCCAGCATCCGCATGCAGGGCAGCTGGGTGAGCAGTTCCCCCGCGTACCAGTCCATGAGCTCATCGAAATCGAGCTTCCGCGGCAGCTCCCCCGCCCCGACGGAGCGGTTATTCACACAGGATTCATTGATGACCGGCAGCGGCATCGCGCGCTCCGTCATGCGGAAGAGCTCCTCTCCCATCCGTGCGCCGAGCACGGCAAGATGCGGCTCGCTCATGCACTTCTTCGGCACAAAAGCCCGGAAAAAAGCTTCCCTGTCAAATGAAGTCCCGCGGTACGCACCGTAAGCCGCAGCCAGCTCCTTCAGCTGCGCGGCGACGCGCTCCCGGCTGCATGAACCATCATCGAAATGCAGCATGTCAATCATATAGAGGAAATCCATCTGTCCGGTGTCTTCCAGAATGTCGTAGACGCTCCGGATGGTGTCGCAGCAGTTGACCAGAACGAGCTCCCTGATCCCTCCGGCGAGCACCTGTTCCAGCACCGCCTTGCCAAAGCCGCAGAGATTCGGGTGCGCAATCTGCTCCGCGCGCTCGAAGCCCTCCGGCATATGATTCAGATTTTCGCACTCGCCCCCGAACGCGGCGAGCAGCTCGACCGGCGTATATTTGCAGATATAATAGGTCTTATTCATCGGCTTTTTCCTCCAGCATCTCGAGAAAAGCTTCCAGCCTCGTAGCGGGCTGTCCCTCGCCGCCGTGGCTGCGGTCGCAGCCGTCCCCGTCCAGAATCAGAAGCGGCAGGCCGTTCTCCTCGAATCGCTTCTTCGCGATCCGCGAGCCGCCGAGCGTATGCTTGCAGCCCCAGTGATTGAACCAGACGACGCCGTCCGCGCCCGCCTGCCTGGCGTGCTTCAGTCCCATCTCAATCCGGCGGGAATTGTCCCCGCTCAAGGCATGGTAGACAAGCCGCATGGCCATATCCTCATAAGGGTCGTCCGCATGCTGCGCGACGTCGATCGTCTGCGCAAATTCACAGCCCACGATCTGCACATTTTCCTTCAGGCTGAGTGCGTCACGCACCGCCTGCGACCAGAAGGGAATCGTATGCATCCAGTAGATGCGCGTCCCTCTCGCGGGCGGCGCACTCTCCAGATCCTTCAAAAGCATTTCCGCATAGCTCTCCTCCTCCTTCGTACCGAGCAGCACAAGGCTCGTCATGCCGTCGTAGAGCGGAGTGACGAGATCAGAGGGAACATATTTATCCGCGCGCCCTGTCTGGTAACGATCAAGGAGATCAAGCATGTGCCTGCTGCGCGCCACTCGCTCGCGCAGCGCGTCCTCAGGAATCCGCTTTCCCGTATGCTTTTCCACAAAAGACTTCATATGGCGAAGCTGATCCGCCACATAGCGCACATTTTCCCGGTTCTGTTTTGTGGGAACATCGATCACGAAGGAAGGAACCTGATAAAACTCCGCCAGATGGCGAAAGGTCAGCAGATTTGCGTCGCAGGCGAGATTCGTATAGGCAATGCAGCGCGGCTTCGGGAGAAGCCCGGTCTGTGCCGCACCGATAAAGGTCTTGTGGTAGCTGCAGAGCGTCTCAGAGATGCCGCTGTCCTCCGTGTTCTGCAGGAAAAGCCGCTCCGCGCGCGAGGCGGAAATATAACAGGAAAAAGCCTCCACATTGTAAGGGTGAAGGCCGGCCTCGTGCAGCAGCTCGCAGGGCGTGAAGACGCTGACCATAACGGAATTGTCCGGGTCCTTCAGCGGCGCAAGCATCGTATCCATCATGAGCTGCGCCAGGTACTGATCTGCCGGGTACAGCCTTTTGTCCGGCCGATAGCGGAATTTCAGATTCTGCGCGCTCCAGCCAAATGTAAGAAGGCGGCGTGCCCGCTCAGGCGAGCCGCCGCTCCATTTTTCAATATATTTTCCAAAGGTTTCCGTAATATCCAGGTTGTCCACCCACTTTCCAATCGTTTAAACGCTACTATTGTAGCAGAAAGCGGACGGGGGTTCAAGCCTATTCTACATCCTGCAGCGCCGCGAGATCCTCCTCGCCCGTGCGGACCTTGACGACCTTGTCCACGCTGTAGACGAAGATCTTGCCGTCGCCGATGTGGCCGGTGTAGAGTGCCTTCTTGGCAGCCTCGATCACCGTGTCGACCGGGATATTTCCGACGATAACCTCGACCTTCACCTTCGGCAGCAGCGTCGCGTCGATCTCAACGCCGCGGTAGCGCTCGCCGGCACCCTTCTGCACGCCGCAGCCCATGACCTGCGTCACCGTCATGCCGGTCACGCCGATGTCGTTCATGGCCTTTCTCAGCACGTCATAGCGGGACAGGCGCGCGATAATCGACACCTTGTAAATGCCGTTCGCGGAGACCGGAGCCTGCACGACCTTGACCGCGGCGTCCTTCTGCGCCTCGGAAGCCGTCACGTAGTCGTCGCTGCCAAGAAGCGTATTCTCGTTGACCTCCATCGTCATCGTGTTCGAGATATCCATGATGCTGAAGCCCGCGTAGGCGGACGGCAGACCATGCTCGGTCGCGTCGAGGCCGATGATCTCCTCCTGCTCGGAGACGCGCAGTCCGAAGAGCGCGCGGATGATCAGGAAAGCGACCGTGATCGTCACAGCTGCCCAGGCAGCCACCGCCACAAAGCCGAGAAGCTGAATTCCCAGAAGGGAGAATCCGCCGCCATAGAACAGGCCGACCAGCATGTCATTCCCCGGTGCGCTCGTGGTTGCAAAAAGACCAACCGCGATCGTTCCCCAGATACCGTTCAGGCAGTGCACCGCCACCGCGCCAACCGGGTCGTCAATATGTAATACATTATCAAGCAGCCATACGCCAAATACAACCAGCAAACCGGCCACCGCGCCGATGACAAGCGCGCCGAAGCAGTCCGTCACATCACAGGGGGCGGTGATCGCCACCAGGCCCGCGAGGGAAGCATTGAGGCACATCGAGACGTCGGGTTTCCCATATTTCAGCCAGGTAAAGATCATGCAGACGACGGTCGCCGTAGCCGGGGCCACTGTGGTGGTCAGGAAGATCGAGCCGAGCTGCTCCACAGAGGTCGCCGCCGCGCCGTTGAAGCCGTACCAGCCGAGCCACAGGATAAAGCAGCCAAGGCAGCCGATCGCGAGGTTATGGCCGGGGAAAGCGTTGACCTTCACGACCTTGCCGGATTTGTCTCTTTCAAATTTTCCAAGCCTGGGTCCGAGCAGCTTCGCGCCGATCAGAGCGCTGATGCCGCCGACCATGTGAATCGCGCAGGAACCGGCAAAATCGTGGAAACCAATCTGTGCGAGCCAGCCGCCGCCCCAGATCCAGTGTGCCTCGATCGGATAGATCAGTGCCGAGATCACAGCGGAATAAATGCAATAGGATAAGAACTTTGTCCGCTCCGCCATGGCTCCGGAGACGATCGTCGCGGTCGTCGCGCAGAAAACCAGGTTGAACACGAAGTTGGACCAGTCAAAATCCGCATAAGCTGTAAAGATGTCAAAGCCCGGCTTGCCGATGAATCCCATCATATCCTCGCCGAGCAGCAGGCCAAAACCGATCAGGATAAACATAATCGTGCCAATGCAGAAATCCATCAGGTTCTTCATCAGGATATTACCGGTATTCTTCGCGCGGGTGAAGCCTGCCTCCACCATCGCAAAACCGGCCTGCATCCAGAAAACAAGGGCTGCGCCAATCAGAAACCAGACGCTGAATACCTGTCCGTTAATCGCGCTTAAGATTTCTTCTGTCATAACAATTTCCTCCTCATTCTTTCATAGAGCCAAGCGATTTCTTTTTTGGGCCCTCCATCCGGAAGATGGAAAAAGAAAAAGGTGCCGGATACAATCCAGCGCCTTCGCTATGGTCTATATTTTAGATTTTCAGGTTAAATTTGTCAATGAACGAAAAAACCAAACATATTTTCGCAGATTATAAAAATTTCGTGAATTTTTCATAAGATTTTCTGATTGCTTTTAGCGGAAAATCATGCTATACTCTTAGCCATGGGGCATTAGCGCAGCTGGGAGCGCGCCACAATGGCATTGTGGAGGCCACGGGTTCGAATCCCGTATGCTCCACTAAAAAAGTCCGGATTTCCGGGCTTTTTTATTTTTATCTGTGTTATTCACATTGATTCCTCATCGAGAATAATATCCAGCATTTGCCGTGGTATGACGATGAATGGACAAGAAGGGAAATGTTTTATGTTTCCTGTAACCAAACGAGCATCTTCTGTTTTGCGCTCTTCCATGACAACCTCATAGAACATCCTGTCTTCAGGATCAGGCAGCTTGATGTCAAGTGTCTCTGCTTCAACATAATTTCCCCTGGTTTCTATTCCGCTCAGTAAGCTTTCCACGATCTCGCAAGTCAGATGAAATTTAGGGCGCAACAGGACTTCATGATATTCTTTAAGAATATCCGCATTAAAAACTGGAATAATCGGGCCATCAAAGACCAGCTTCATAATATTGCCGGGAACAGAATTCCAATTAAGCATTGCGGAAACCAGCACATTTGTATCAATAACTACATAATACTTTTTCATAATGCCTGTTTCCTTACTTCAGCAATTTCGGCATTTATTTCATCAAGTGACATATCCGAGATCCCATTCTCTTCTGCAATACGACTGGCTGCCCTCATCGCTTCTAACGCCCTGCTGTCACTGTTGTCGTCCAACTTCATGCTGAACGGAATGCCATTTTCCTGAATAAGTCTTGAAATGCACATCCGCATATAGGTCGGCAAATCAATTCCAAGCTTCTCACAAATATTGGATGCCTTAATTCGGACGCTTTCCTCTGTACGGAATTGAACTAATGAACTTGCCATTGTCTGCACCTCCTTTATCATTTTTTATTTTATAATAACACAAAATGCAAACAACTGCAATCAAATGTTTTCATTTGTTTCTTATAAGGATAACTTAATAACTCAAACTTCCCACATCAAATGATGTTCTGA
>JAJQCG010000021.1 GCA_021202815.1 Lachnospiraceae bacterium
ACAAGTTTAAAGGCTATGAAGTTTGCTTCGCCACCCATACCGACAGAAATCATATCCACACGCACATGGTAGTAAATTCTGTCAGTTTTGAAAGCGGCAAGAAATTTAACTATTCTAAGAGAGAGTTACAGCAGTTCAAAGACCTGTCAGACCGAATTATAGCAGAACACGGCAAGGAAATTTGCCGTAAGAATGATGAAATCACAACAAGCAATATTGGGGCATACAAAGCCATAGAAAAAGCAGCACAGGGAACCTATGACAGCTGGCTGTTAAATATAGTTACCGCCGTAATATCAGCCAAAGACAAGGCAACGTCACAAAGCGAGTTTGTTTCCTTGCTTGAACGGCAGAATATAAAAACTGTATGGCAGGGCAACCGCAAGTATATAACATTTTCTGACAGTGAAAATCACAAAGTCAGAAATAAAAAATTATCCGAAACCTTTAAATTAAATTTGGACAAGGAGGTGCTGTTAAATGAATTTAAGTCAAATTATACCCGAACAGCCGCAGCCCTCAGAGAATCAATCGAGCGGTCAATCCGAAACAGACAAATTGATGATGAGCTTGAACGACGAAAACAAAACTCTGCACGAAACCAACAAGCAGCTGTCGGAGAAAACGGCGCAGCTTCAAAAACAGATGAAAGACCTGAACACAGAGTTGTCGAAAAAAGAAAAAAATATTCGGGACCTGAAAAATAGAAGACCTTTCTCTGCACCTGTGGAAACAAGAGTTGAATATAAGACAGAATATATACACAAAGACAAATGTGTTAACTGTCAAATAAACAGCATTACAAGCAAATATAAAAATCTTTGCAGAAAAAGCATATATTTGGTGGTATATACGGTGATAATGATGTTCATTGCAATAATGAAAAACAGTGTGTTAAAATGCGATATAGTTACATTTGTACAAACCACAAAAAATGGCATAGTATCATTTGTTTGCGGTGTTTTTGAAATGTGTTTTTCCTGCGGAGAACAGATTATGACAGCAACAGTTTCTAATTCAAGGGCTTTATATTGGATTACATCAATACTTTTTCTGTTGTTGGTAATCGGGTTCATAGGCGGCATACTGTTTTACTTGATGAAAAACCTAATACTATTTTTCAGGACGTTTTGGAACTTTACCCAAACCGCTGTTACAATCATAATTTTCAGCCTGCTTATATGCTTTGCTGATGTTTTAGACATCAAAGGCAGTCTGAAATTAAATCTCATAGTATTATTTATGATAGCAGATATGGCGGTTATGGTTATAAGAGCAGTTTATGACTGCATAAAAAATTGGTAAAATCATAAAACACAGCTTTTAATAGCATAAATATAAAACCTCGGTTTTTAGCTGATTTAGCTATAAACCGAGGTAGTTTTGAACAATGTATGAAAATGAAGGGAGATGATAGATTATATTATCGGAAGGAGGAATTATATAAATGATTTACGGATATGCAAGAGTTAGTACAAAAGAGCAGAACGAGGATAGACAGCTTATTGCTTTTAGGGAAAGCGGATATGATTTTGACAGAATTTTTATAGAAAAGCAGAGTGGTAAGGATTTTAACAGGACTGAATACCGCAAAATGATTAAGGCTGTAAAAAAAGGTGACATTATTGTTATAAAGAGTATTGACAGGTTGGGGAGAAATTATAACGAGATAATCGAGCAGTGGCGGAGAATTACAAAGGTCAAGAACGCCGATATAATTGTTTTGGATATGCCGATTTTGGACACAACGAAAAACAAAGATTTGTTGGGAACACTTATAAGTAATTTGGTTTTACAGCTGCTTTCTTATGTTGCTGAAAACGAAAGAGTGAATATAAAACAGCGGCAAACCGAAGGCATAGCTGCCGCCAAAGCAAAAGGTGTAAAGTTCGGAAGAAGCCCTGTTTACGATTACAGGGATTATATAGATGTTTATGACAGATTCAGGCGGCAGGAAATAACCCAAAAGCAGGCTATGGAAATTATAGGCTGCTGCAAGACTACATATTACAGATTGATTAAGGATATTAAAAAGGCAAAAAGGCTTGAAGAAGCTTAACATTAAAACTTTAACGGACAGTTTTCTTACTTGGGAAGACTGTCCAAATTTTCCTACCAAGGTATACTTTAGTAATCATAGTTACAATTAACAATTTTACACATTTATTATACGATACTTTTTGTTCAAAAGTCAACATTAAAATCAAAAGTTTGTCTGTGAAAAGAGGTGTATGTTTAAGTATACTTTAGTAGGAAAATCGGCAGAGTATTGCCGAAGAAGCAGTACAGAAAAATGTTAGAAAGGGAGGAATTTTCTGAAATTCAAAAGAATCACAGGCATTATTTTGTCTGTGGCGTTGGCTGCGTCCTGCTTAAATGTGGGGTTTGCGGCGGAAGCCGGAACGGATTCGGAAGAAGAAACAGTCATTGAATCAGAAGTTTCGACAGATGGCGAAGCTTCTGATTCAAATGAGGACATCGGCAGCGGCACTGATGCAGAGATTAGCGGCACAGGCAGCGGCTATCTTGACGGCTATATCGGTCCGGAGCTTGGCGAAACTGAGTATACAGCGGCAGACGACGGCGAGGAAGTTGTGACCGTCTATGAAGACGCTGACATAACGCCATTCGCTGACTTATCGGCAGTAGAAATAGAAGTGACGAGTACGGACAGCATAAACGTTGTAGGCTCATCGGCGGATATCTCTGTCGAGGAATACAGTTCTGTTTCTTTGTCAGATAGCTTAAGCGGTCTCGGTACTGAGGATGAGCCTTATCTTATCTATACGGAAGATGAACTTTCACAGATAGCGGCTGAGCCAATCACAAACGCTTCAAGCGCATATTATCAGCTTCAAAACGACATCACAATTACGACGGAAACCCTGAATCCCATAGGGTCAATATCCGGATTTACAGGTGTATTTGACGGTAACGGATACACTATAACCGGAAGTGCAACTTTTGAATCTACCGGTATGTCGGGGCTTTTCGCCACAAACAGCGGCACAATTAAAAACCTTAACGTAAATCTTACAATAGGTGAAACCGCCACAACAGCCGGTCTTCTCGTCGGCGTAAACAGCGGATTAATTAGCGGCTGCTCTTCAACCGGCAGTATTACATCAACATCAAGTGTTAATGTTGGTGGTCTTGTAGGTCAAAACAACGGAACAATTACAAACTGTTCTTCGTCAGCTGCTGTTTCATCAACAGGAAATGCCGGCGGACTCGTAGGTTATTTAGGATCAAGCGGTGCTGTTTCCGGTTCGTGTGCAACAGGTGGTGTAACAGCAAGTGAGTATGCCGGCGGACTTATAGGCTACAGCTATTATTCAACAGATTCCGGGAGTATTACCTCAACCACAACAAGCTACGCAACAGGAACTGTTTCGGGAAAATATGCAGGTGGTCTTATCGGTTATTTGTATACATATCGTCCTGGTTATACCAATGATTCTATAGTAAACACTGTGAAATACTGCTATTCGCAGGGTGTAGTAACGGGAACAACAAATGTCGGAGGTCTTATTGGTTATGTTAAAGCCGGCAGATATCACAGTAGTTACCCTTATCCGGAAATTAATATACTTTATTGTTATTCTACCGGTGTGATAAATGAAGGTTCCGGTGGTGGACTTGCAGGCTATATAAGTGACAGAGACTATATACATACAAGGTATTGCTATTACAATCAGGTAAACGAAGGTAATAAAGTGGGTTTTTCATCAAGTCTCAGCAGAATGAAAACATCTGCTTTATATTATGGATGGAATTTTGATAACTATTGGAACATATCTTCATCCAGTGTATATCCCTATTTGGATATAAGAGGAACTGAAGCTTCGGTTGAAATTACCGGTGCAGGAACAACAGGAAATCCTTATATAATTGAAAATGAAGATCAGCTTATTGCCCTTGTAAACGGCAGTCTTTCAAGAACACTCAATTACAAATTGGGGAGCGATATTGCCGTTACAGCAAGACACTGGACTCCTATAGGCGGAAACGGAACAACAAGTTTTACCGGAACTTTTGACGGTGACGGATACACAATATCCGGTCTTAAGCTTTCAAACTCGTATTATGAAAATATAGGCTTTTTCGGATACAATGCAGGTACAATTAAAAATCTCAATTTAGATGTTACATTTGAGGGTGTATACAGAGTCGGCGGTCTTGCGGCATATAACACCGGCACTATAGAAAACTGTACTGTTTCCGGAACGATTACAAATGTAGAAAGTGAAGGAAACCACAGCGGCGGTCTTGTGGGAAGCAACTCAGGAGGAAGTGTAACAGGTTCTTCTTCAACAGCTACTGTAACAGCAGAATATGGCAGTGCCGGCGGTCTTTCCGGTTATAATTCGGGAGCAATAAGTGATTCTTACTCGACTTCTGTCACAACATCGACTGAAAGCAACGCCGGTGGTCTTGTTGGTTATAACAGCAACGGAACGATTGAATCTTCATATGCAACAGGCAGTATAACAGCAGGAAATTATGCCGGCGGTCTCATCGGTTACAGCTATTATTCTGTAGATTCCGGAAAAATCACATCAACTACAACAAGTTATGCAACAGGAACGGTTTCAGGGAAATATGCCGGCGGTCTTATTGGTTATTTGTATACATATCGTCCTGGATATACCAATGATTCTATAACCAATACCGTTAAATATAGTTATGCTCGTGGATCTGTAACCGGAAGTACATACGGCGGCGGTCTTATAGGTTATACAAAATCCGGCAGATATCACAGCAGTTATCCTTATCCCGAATTAAACATACTTTACTGTTATGCGTCCGGTCTTGTTAATTCGGGAAACGGCTCCGGTCTTATTGGAGACATAAGCAGCAGAATCTATATATATGTAAGATACAGCTATTATTTAAGAAGCAATTCGGGCAATAAAATAGGTTTTAACGCCACGGCAAGCAATTTAAAGAAGGCCGCAACATATTACGGTTGGGATTTTGACAATATATGGAATATATCAACATCAAGCGTATACCCCTATATAGATATAAGAGGAACGTATGCGGGAATTGAAATTGAAGGCTTCGGAGATGATGATGATCCCTATATAATTGAAAACGAAGAACAGCTTATAGCCATTGTAAACGGTGAAATCGGACCGTCAACAAAAGCATATTATGAGTTGGCAAACGACATTACTGTTACGGCAAGTCACTGGACACCTATAGGAGGAAATGGCACAAACGATTTTAACGGTGTGTTTGACGGTGTGGGACATATCATATCGGGCATTAAGCTAACAAATTCACACTACGAAAATATAGGATTTTTCGGTTCAAATACAGGTACAATTAAAAACTTAAATTTGGATGTTACATTTGAAGGTGTATATAATGTCGGCGGTCTTGCTGGCTGGAACAGCGGAACAATAGAAAATTGTACTGTAACCGGTACAATTACGAATGTTGACAGCGAAGGAAACGCAAGCGGCGGTCTTGTAGGTGTAAGCAATTCGGGAAGTATAACCGATTCTTCATCTTCAGCCTCTGTAACAGCAGAATACGGAACAACAGGAGGTCTCGTAGGTTACAATTACGAGGGAGCAATTAAAGATTCATATGCTTCCGGTGCTGTTACATCAACAAATTACTATGCATGAGGTCTTGTAGGAACAAACGGAAGTTCGGGAACAATAGAGAGTTCATATGCCACAGGAAATGTAACAGGCTATAATTATGCCGGAGGACTTATCGGCTATACCTATTATTCGGTTGATTCCGGAAGTTATATATCAACAACAACAAGCTATGCAACAGGAACGGTATCGGGAAAATATGCCGGAGGACTTATTGGCTATTTATATACATATCGTCAAGGTTATACTAATGATTCTATAACAAATACTGTAAAATATTGTTATGCACAGGGAACCGTAACGGGTAGTACATATGCAGGCGGTCTTATTGGTTATGTAAATTCCAGCAGATATCATAGCAGTTATCCATATCCTGAAACAAGTATTCATTACTGTTATGCTTCAGGTGTTGTAAATTCAGGCAGCGGTGCAGGACTTATAGGAGGCATAAGTTCAAAAAATTATATTTATGTAAGATATTGCTATTATAATTCGGCTAATTCGGGAAATAAAATAGGACTTGGCCATACAATATCGGTGCTTATGAATGCGGACAGCTATTACGGCTGGGATTTTGAAAATATATGGAATATTGACAGCAGTTATCCTTATATTAATGTTAGAGGTACTTATTACGGAGTTGATATAGAAGGCTGCGGTGATGACGATGATCCCTATATTATCGAAGATGAAACACAGCTTATAGCTATTGTAAACGGTGAAATAGGCCCTAACTTTAAAGCATATTATGAGCTTGCAAATGATATAACCATAACAACAGACCTTTGGACGCCTATAGGCGGAAACGGAATAGCTGACTTTAATGGTATATTTGACGGAGCAGGATACACAATATCAGGTGTTAAGCTATCAAATTCCCATTATGACGATATAGGATTTTTCGGTGTTAACGAAGGAACCAATGTCATTTAGTTAGTATAACAAGATGAATAGCAAATTCTTCCATTCA
>JAJQCG010000041.1 GCA_021202815.1 Lachnospiraceae bacterium
TTCGCGCTGCGAGCTCACGAAGGGATTTCTCTCCCAGTTGGAACGCAACCTCACGATGCCGAGCATCACGACGCTGGACGACATCCTGGAGGCTCTGGGCAGCAATCTGTCCGAATTTTTCCGCGAGGAGGAGGAGCCGCAGATCGTCTTCGGCGCGAACGACTTCTTTGTCGACGAGCGCGAGGACTACACGATCGAGTGGATCATCCCGAACGCGCAGAAGAATCAGATGGAACCAATCCTCCTGACGCTCGCGCCGCACAAGAAGAGCCAGATCCAGCAGGCCTTCCAGGGCGAGGCTTTCGGCTACGTGCTGAAGGGCAGCGTGACGCTGTTGCGCGGCGGCAAAAAATACAGGCTGAAGGCGCACGAGACCTTCTATGTGAACGGCGCGCAGAGCCATTATCTCTACAATCAGGGAAACTCCGAAGCAAAAATACTGTGGATCACCACACCTCCTATGTTCTGAGAAAGGAAGTGCGATTATGGAACAGAAGAAGCTGATCGAGCTCCGCAACATCGTGAAAAGCTTTGACGGACAGCTCGTCCTCAAGGGCGTGAGCCTCGATATCTGTGAAAATGAATTTGTGACGCTGCTGGGGCCGAGCGGCTGCGGCAAGACGACGCTGCTGCGCATTCTCGGCGGCTTTCTGGACGCGGACGAGGGCAGCGTGACCTTTGACGGCAAAGTCATCAATGAGGTCCCGCCGTATCAGCGCGAGCTGAACACGGTCTTCCAGAAGTACGCCCTCTTCCCGCACCTCAATGTCTACGAAAATATTGCCTTTGGCCTGAAACTCAAAAAGATGAGCTCCGATGTCATCGACCAGAAGGTCATGAAGATGCTCAAGCTCATCGGCCTGGAGGGCTTCGAGTCGAAGAATACGACCCTGCTCTCCGGCGGCCAGCAGCAGCGCGTCGCGATCGCGCGGGCGCTGGTCAACGAGCCGAAGGTGCTGCTGCTCGACGAGCCGCTCGCCGCGCTCGACCTGAAGCTGCGCAAGGAGATGCAGTATGAGCTGAAGCGCATCCAGGAGGAGGTCGGCATTACTTTCATCTTTGTGACGCACGACCAGGAGGAGGCGCTCACGATGTCCGACAAGATCGTCGTCATGAACGAGGGCGAGATCCTGCAGGTCGACGCGCCCCAGGATATTTACAACAAGCCGAACTGCCGCTTCGTCGCGAATTTCATCGGCGAGAGCAATATTTTTCCCGGCGTTATGCTCGAGGATTACCATCTGCGCTTCGACGATCATGATTTTGACTGCGGCTGCTTTGGCTTTAAGAAAAGTGAACCGGTCGACGTGCTGATCCGCCCGGAGCAGATCGAGATCGTGAAGAAGGAAGACGGAAAACTGACCGGCGAAGTCCTCAGCTCTCTCTTCAAGGGCGTGCATCACGAAATCATGGTCGAGACCGTCCCCGGCACGCGCGTCACCGTGCAGATGCAGCTCATCCGCAATCAGGACGTTGCGAGCGAGGATGGCAACGAAATGATTTCCGCGAACAACTTCTATGTCGACATCGAGGATGTGGAGCACATGGACGACCGCGAAATCATCGCACTCTCGAACGCGCAGGCCTGGAACCCGCACACGGACGAATTCATCTCCATCGCGCATGTGGAATACGATCTGCGCGCCGAGGAGGGGATTTATCCCGTCGTCTTCTCGACGGGCGGCGGCACACGCATCGAACGCAGGATCCATGTTGTCAACCAGCCTGTCGTCCGCAACGAGCGGGCAAATGAGGCGGTCATGGCCTTCAATTTCGTGCGCTCTGTGGATGAAATCATGGAATCTCAGGCGCTCGACACCGACCTCAAAACCTGGGCCGGCGCGCAGGGCTGGAAGCTCAGCGACGAGGAGACGAGCGTCGAACTCTACGTCGACTACGATTTTGAGCCGGACGAGGTGAAGGAGGGCGTCTACCCGGTCACCTTCGAGACCACCGGCCACGAGTTCAAGGTCTATACGACCGCACACCACGAGGAAGGGCAGGAGGTCGGCCTCTTCTTCCCACCGGAAGCCATCCACGTCATGCCGCACACGGAGTACTAGACTATGAAACGATTTTCGAAGCTCGCGATACCCTACATCGCATGGGCAGCGCTGATGCTGCTGCTCCCGATGTTGCTGATCGCCGTCTACTCCTTTACGGATCAGGGCAACAGCATCATCCCCTTTACCTTTACGCTGGACAATTATGTGAAATTTTTCACCGATCCGGATTTCCTGCTGATTCTCTGGCGCTCGATCCTGATCGCGCTCAAGACGACCGTGCTCTGTCTGCTGCTGGGCTATCCGATCGCCTATTTCATCGCGCGCTGTGAGGAAAAAACGCAGAACCTCCTGATCCTCTGCATCACCTTTCCGATGTGGATCAACATGCTGGTCCGCACCTACGCCTGGATCGGACTCCTGAGTGAGGGCGGTCTCGTACAGCGCGTGCTCAGCCTGCTCGGCCTCGCCGACGGAGAGCTGCTGTACACGGAGGGCGCGGTGCTGCTCGGCATGGTCTACAACTTCCTGCCCTTCATGATCCTGCAGATCCAGACCTCGCTCTCTAAGATGGACTATGCCCTTCTGGACGCCAGCGCGGATCTCGGCGCGAGCCCGCGCCAGACCTTCCGTCTCGTCACGCTGCCGCTCTCCATGCCCGGCGTCGTGAACGGCATCACGCTCGTATTTCTGCCCGCGGTCAGCTCCTTCTTCATTCCGAAGATGCTGGGCGGCGGACAGTATTTCCTCATCGGAAATATGATCGAAAATCAATTTATCACCGTCGGGGAATGGAACTTTGGCAGCGCGATCGCCATCATTATGGCGGTCATCATGATGTGCCTGATGATGCTCGTACGGCGAATCGAGGCACGAAATGAGGGCGGAAAGGGGGAACGGCCACAATGAGACAGAAGAAACGCCCGGTCGGAAAATTTATGATGGCGGCGTCCATCTGCTTTTTCTACCTTCCCATCCTGTATATTGTCGTCTTCTCTTTCAATGAGAGCAAGTCACTGACGAACTTCACCGGCTTCTCACTGCGCTGGTATCTGCACATGCTCGAGTCACACGGCATGATGAGCGCGCTCTACACGACCTTCAGCGTCGCGATTCTCGCCACGCTGATCTCGACCGTCGTCGGCACGCTTGCTGCGATCGGCGTCAGCAGTTCGCGCAAGATCATCCGCGATCTCATGGAGCAGGTCAACAATCTCCCGATCATGAATCCAGAGATCGTGACGGCGATCGGCCTCATGCTGCTCTTCATCACCTTCCAGATTGAGCGCGGCTACACCACGATGCTGCTCGCACACATCGCCTTCTGCATCCCCTATGTGATGCTGTCGGTCACGCCAAAGATCCGCACGCTCGACCCGAATCTGGCCGACGCGGCAATGGACCTGGGCGCGAGTCCTTTTCAGGCGCTGACGAAGGTCGTCGTACCGCAGATCATGCCCGGCATCATCTCCGGCGCATTGATTGCCTTCACGATGTCGATCGACGACTTCGTCATCTCCTACTTCGTGACCGGACAGGGCGTGCGGAATATCAGCATCCTGGTCTACACGATGAGCAAACGCGTGAACCCGAGTATCAACGCGCTCTCGACGCTCGTCATCCTGATTATCACGCTGGTCATGGTGTTGGTCAACGTACTCCCGCTGATCGCGAAGAAACGGGAGGGACGGGATGAGCTGACACCGCGCTGGATGGTTGTGCCCGCGGCCGCCGTGCTGTGCGCCGTCGTGGCCGTCGCCGCGCTCTTCTCAGCCCGGCAGACGGATACGGGGCTTCCCTACGCGGGGCAGACGCTGCACATCTACAACTGGGGCGAGTACACCGGCGAAAACATTTTAAGTGATTTTGAGGAGGAAACCGGAGCGACCGTCATCATGGAAAATTTCGACTCCAATGAGCAGATGTACATCAAGGTCGCGAACGGCGAGTCCTACGATATCCTCGTGCCGAGCGACTATATGATCCAGCGGCTGATCGAGGAGGGCTACCTGCAGGAGCTCGACGACACCCTGCTGGACTGCTGGGACAAGCTCGACGAAAACTGCCTTGACCTCTCCTACGACCCTGGCAACGTGTATTCCGTCCCCTACTTCTGGGGCACGGTCGGCATCGTGTACGATACGACCGTCGTCGACCTCGAGGATCTGGAAACGGAAGGATTCAATATCTTTCTCGATGAGAAATATAAGGGCGATATCTACCTCTACGACTCAGAGCGCGATTCCTTCATGATGGCGCTCAAGGCGCTAGGCTACTCGATGAACACCGAAGATGAAGCCGAAACCCAGGAAGCCTACGAATGGCTCGTGCAGTGCGTGCAAACGATGGAGCCGGAGATCGTCACCGACGAGATCATCGACAACATGGCGCAGGGCCGCAAGGCGCTCGGCCTGGTCTACTCCGGCGACGCGGCCTACATCATGGCTGAAAATGAAGATATGGGCTTCTACCTGCCGGAGAGCGGCACGAACCTCTGGACCGACGCGATGGTCATCCCCGCGAACGCGCAGAACGTAGAACTCGCGCACGTCTTCATCAATTATGTCTGCGACTACGACGGCGCTTACGACAATTCGAGCTACGTGGGCTACACTTCCCCGAACGCGGAAGTCATGGCCGATCTCTCCGGCGAGGGCGGCGATTACGAAGGCATCAACGCCTACCTCCCACGCACGGATAACGAGAACGACGAAGTCTTCGTCTACAATGAGAATACAAAAAAGACGCTCGCCAATCTCTGGAGCAAGGTCAAGATCGAGGCGAGCAACGCGAACTGATCGCGAATCCGACACAAGATTAAAAGCGCAGGGGAAATGATCTGCCCCTGCGCTTTTTTCTGTCTTTTATTTGTATTGTCCTGCAAGCTCCAATACCTGCTCCGCGGACATCATTCCCTCCGTCGCGCCCGGGCAGGCCAGTGAGGCCGCCGCCGCACAGGTGCCGAGAAGAATGCTCTCCTCCAGACTCTGCTTTTTCTGCGCGCCGTAGAGTACGCCCGCGCAGAAGGCGTCACCCGCTCCCACGGTTCCCTTTATGTAGCCCTTCGGCAGTTGAAGACTGTCTACCTGAACGAAGCGGTCCGTCTCATCCAGGCCCCAGCCGCCCTCCGGGCAATGGATCACCGCCCAGGTGGATACGCCGAGCTCCTTCATCTTCCGAAGCGCCGTCTCCATATTTTCCGGATACAGCTTCTCTTTCTCGTCGCGGAGAAGGACGCTGGTAATCTGCTGCGCCTCCAGCTCATTGATCACACAGTAGTCCGTGTAGCGCAGCGCCGGGGGAACCAGCGTCTGAAAACGATCACCCGTCTCCGTCACCACGTCGATAGAGGTCTTCAGGCCGCGTCTCTGAGCCTCGGCCAGAAGCTTCGCCATCTTCGTCCCATACTCCGCATCCGGCTCATCCAGCGCGTCCAGCAGCAGGATATAACCCACATGCAGCAGCTCCGCATCGATCTTGTCCCAGTCGATGCAGCTTTCGTCAAACACGGAATTCGCGCCGCGATACTGGAAAAAGGTGCGCGCCTTTGTCTGGTTGTCGCTCATCACCGCCGTGAAGGAGGTCTTCTTTTCCTTCTGGCGCTTCAGCAGGCTCAGATCAATGTTCTCATGCTTTCCCAGCTCCTCGAGAATGAAGTCGCCCTCGCTGTCCTCCCCGATCACGCCGAGCGTGGACAGCGGCAGCTCCCCGTCCAGCTTTGCCAGATCCACAATCACGTTACAGACAGCGCCTCCCGTCGAGTTCGCGATCCCGTCTGTGACCGTCGTCAGCTCGCCCTCGCGCGGCCAGCGCTCAATCGGATAGGTAATATCGACAATCAGATTCCCAGCTACGCAGATTCCTTTTCCCATACCATCAGAACTCCTTCTGTTTTTCTTTCTATTCTAATCGTTTTTCAGTGCATCGTCAAACGCAAAATCCGAAGTCCCAGGCTCCCGCTTCAGCGACTTTAAACGAGCCCCATCAGAAGCTTCATCACATACAGCTCAAGCGACTCAAAGTCACGGTTCTCGACACATTTCTTCTGGAAATCATAGTCAAAGCGATCTACCTTCTCCTCCAGCGCCTTGAATACCTCCAGGCTCGTCTCCAGATGCTTGTAGCTGTCCGCGTCCGTCGTCGTCCGCATTGCCTTGACATCGAGGCCGACATACTCGCCGTGCTCGCCGTAGCCGTTCTCCTTGAGCACCTTGACCTGATTGAACGCGGAATGCAGATTCTCGACGCCGAAGCTCTTGTCCTGGTCGTACTTGAAGCCGTTCTGATCATTCAGGTATACGGTCATCAGCTTGCCCATCGCGAGCGCAAATCCGATCTCATGCGCCGGATCGAGGCCTGCCAGCGTCGCGTGCGCGCTCTCGAGATTGCCGCCGACACGGGACGGATCGATCGTCGCCGCCGATATCGCCATGACATGTCCCATCGTACCACAGATGCTGCGGTCGATCGGCTCATTGGGCTTCGGCTCGATGCAGACGCGGATCTCCGGATCATACTCAAGCATCTTGTTGATGGCCTCGATCAGCATCTTCGTCGCCCAGACCGGGGACTTCTGCTCTGCGCAGAGCGTGCCCTCGCGGGCAAGCCACAGGACAACCATATTGCAGCCGAGCTCCTTCGCGATATCGATTGAACGATAGGATCTCCACATCGCGTACTCTCTGTCTTCCTCGCGGGTGCTCATATAACCGCCGTCGATCGTGTGCGGATCCATCCACAGGCGCGGTGCGACGAACTCTGCCGCCATCCCGTACTTGTCGAGCACCTTCTTTAGCTCACGCGCTTTCTCCTTGATCTCCTCCTCAGTGTAATCGTTGATGTTCGGAACTGCGTCGTCATCGTGGAACTGAACGGCAGAAAAGCCCATCTCGGAAAACTTTTTGATCTTTTCCTCCATCGGGATATCTGCTCTGGTCGCCGGTTCATAGGAATCTGCTCCGGTATGTACGTTCCACGGACCTACTGAAAATCTGAATTTTGACATCTGTTACCTCCCCTGCCGTACTTTTCCCCGCATTTTTAAGGACAAATATCTTTTATAATACTTCTCTGGACTCCAGATACGCTCTGACCAGACTGCCAAACTGTTCCGCATGCTCCATCTGCATCTTTGCGTCTTTCGCAGAAGCCACATAGAAATCCAGATAGTCCGCACTTTCCCTTTTCTCGGACGCCAGCTTGATCAGCTTCGACGCTTCCCTCGGGAATATGCCCGTCTTTACATAGTTCCGATTAAAATAAGCGATCACGCCGCTATGTTTGCTGCTGTCAAATCCATCCAACGCACAGACAGAACGCAGCGCATGGAAAATAGAATAGTAAGAACGATTTAACACATTCTTGTAGCGTCCCGCCGCATACAGGACTCTTGCATCCTCCAGCGCTTCCAGACTGCACTCGTAGCGGTATTTCACCAGATCCTTCACGCTGCGCTCCATAATGTAATCCCTTCTTCCTTCACATTTCGATAAAACGGAAGGACATCACCCCACTCTTCGAAATGACCACGCTCAATCAGAAGCACGGACAGCACCTTTCCGCAATCCAGCTCAAGATCCACCGTCAAATCAATCATCCTGTCATGCATTTTCTCTGTATAGCCCCGGACAATCAGCGCAATATCGACGTCCGAATCCGCCGCCGCCGTCCCCCTCGCATAAGAACCGTACAAAACAACGCGTTCCAGCTCCTTACCGAAAATTTCCTGAAAACCCGGGAGCATCCTTTCAAACACCTTCTGAAGACCGTCTGTCGCCGGCATTTCCAGAAGACTGTCGGCGGAGACATGCAGAGCATCTGCGATCCTCCTGATCTCCGCTGCATTGATAGCTTTTGCCCCGGCAATGATTTTACTCATAACCTGTTTGGAAATACCAAGCTCCTCCGCCAGAGACTGCTGCGTCCTGCCCTGTGCGGATAAAATGCTTCGAATATTACTGCCCACCTGTTCAAACAACATATGATCCATCATGCCTTTTCTTTCCTCACTCTGTATCTTCTTCACTGTACTATAGTATATTTCACTCCGCAAGTCAACATTTTGTTGACAAAGCAATTTTTTATCGAGCAAACCCTCGCACAACATTAAAAAGGGGAACTGCTCAGCAGCCCCCTCTCATCTGGTTTTCTGTTTCTTCTATTTTTCAGTTTCTTCCGTACCAGCATTCTGGACGTCTTCGCCCGCTTCCTCAGGCTCTCCTGCTGCTTCCTCCGGCTGTTGCGCCTTTTTGGTCTCGTACTCCAGCTGGGCGTCGTAGCGCTCCTTCATCTGTTTGCCGCTGACATAGACGCCCAAGATAACCGCGGCGGCGCCGATCAACGTAAACGCGATGATTGCCACGATCATAATCGTTCTGTCCGAACCGGCATCCTCCAGACCTTGAAAGAGCTGCCACGCGAGATAAAGAAGATAGGCGCCTGCGAGAGCGTAAATCGCAAACCGTGCACGGTTTCTGTTGTCTTCACTCATATATCCGTCACTCCTCCGCTACCCAGCGCGCTGTGAGCACATGCTCGCCCGTCATCGTGACAGGCGTGTCCGCGCTGATGACCGCACCGCTGTAAACCCAGCCGTCAAAGCGACAGCCATCCTTTTCCGGAGTCGGAAGCCCCCCATAGGGCTCCCCATAGGTTACGGTCTGATCTTCGATAGATGCCGAACCCTCGTAAGTCCCGCCGTCCAGGTCGAATTTGACGACAATCTCCGCCGCCTCCCACACCGCATAAAGCGTCTGGTCGCCGGTCACCTCGTCGACGTCGAAATCCCACTCACTGGCGAAAGACTCGTCCTGCGAGGTCACCCAGCAGACGAGGACATAGCCCGGCTTCGTGACGTCCTGCGGCTCCTCGGCCAGCTCCCCGTACTTCAGAGTCTGCGTCTCGACCTCCGTGCCGCCGTCCGTCTCAAAGGTGACACGGTAGCCGCTGTGCGTCGCAAACCAGTACATCAGGAAAACCACCAGCAGAATCCCACCGATGATCATCCCGTCGAGAATACGGATCGGGACGTCCTTGCTCCGATAGACGCCCCGTCCGAACCATGCTTTTTTTTCTGTGCTGTCTTTTTTCTCCGTGCTGTCAGCCATAGAGTCTTACTTTCTCACCAGATACTTTCTCATATCGATCGAGCAGGCAATCAGGATAATCATACCCTTGATAATGTACTGCAGGCTCGAGTTGATGGACAGGAACTGCAGCGCGACGAAGATGATGCGCAGCAGGAACACGCCCAGGATGATTCCGCTCACCTTACCGGTGCCGCCGACGAAGGATACGCCGCCGATAACGCAGGCCGCGATGGCGTCGCACTCATAGTTCTGACCCGTCGTAGACGTATTGGAACCGATACGCGCGGACTCGATGAATCCGGTCAGGCCGTACAGGCAGCCCGCAAAGGTATGTACCAAAATCGTGGTGCGCGCCACGTTGACACCGGACACGTTCGCCGCCTCCGGGCTGGAACCAACGGCGAACATATTCTTGCCGAAGGTCGTCTTATTCCACATGAACCAGGTGATCGCCGCGATGATGATCGCGTACCACACATAGTTCGGGATCGCGACGCCGCCGACCTTCACAATATTTCCGGTGACGAAATTCTTGAAGGAATCATCCAGGCCGGAGATCGGCTGGCCATTATTTCCGTTGATCATCAGATACAGCAGCAGCACGCCGTAGACGATCAGCTGCGTAGCCAGGGTCACAATGAACGGATGCAGCGAAAATCTCGCCACAAAGAAACCATTTACAAAACCGACGATACCGCCGACGATGATCACAACGAGGATGACCAGCGCGATCGGCATGACCGGCAGGTTCGGGAAAATCTTCGTCGCGTAGGTCACCGACTGCAACAGGGACGCCGAGATACAGGCCGTCAGACCCACAACGCGGCCCGCGGAAAGGTCGGTACCTGTCAGCACGATACAGCCGGCGATACCACAGGCGATCGGGAGGCTGGCCGCCGACAGGGAAATGATATTCACGATCGACGAGGTCGTCAGGAAACGGCTGTTGTTTATCTGCGTGTAGATAACGGCGATAATGATCAGGATGTAAATCGCGTTGTTGATCAGCGTTTCCTTCCAGAAATTTCTTTTCTCTTTGCTGTCCATCGCCTGATAGCTGGCGCGGCGCTCGGCCATTCTGTTCTTAAAATTCATTTTACGCTGCCTCCTTTATACATATTTCGCAGCATGAGTCATAATCTCTTCCTGCGTAGTTTCGCTTGCGTTCAGCTCTCCGGCCTTGCGCCCGCCCGACATGACGATAATCCGGTCGCAGATGCCCAGAAGCTCCGGCATTTCGGAGGAAACCACGACCACGCACTTTCCCTTGTTCGCCATGTCAATGATAAGCTGATAGATCTCATACTTCGCGCCGACGTCAATACCGCGCGTCGGCTCGTCCAGAAGCAGCACCTCCGGATCGGTCAGGAGCCAGCGTCCGATGATAACCTTCTGCTGATTGCCGCCGGACAGCGAGCGAATCTTCGTCTCCTGGCTCGGCGTCTTGGTACTCATGGCGTCAATCGACCACTGTGTATCGGTCTTCATGCCGCTCTCCTGCAGATAGAAGCCAAATTTCTTGTACTTCTTCAGATTCGCGATGACCGTATTCTCGCGGATATTCAGAATGCCGAAGATACCGGTCGCGCGGCGCTCTTCCGTCAGCATTGCGAAGCCGTTTTTGATCGACTCCCGCGAATTGCGGTTCCGCACAACCTTTCCGTTCAGCTTGATCGTGCCGGATTTGCGGGTCGCGATGCCGAAAATATTTTCCAGCGTCTCGGTGCGCCCGCTGCCGTCCAGTCCGGCCAGCCCCACGATCTCCCCGTGTCGTGCATTGAAGGAGACGTCGTTCAGCAGCGAGTACTGCGCCGTCAGATGCTCCACCTCCAGTGCGACATCGCCGGGCTTATTGGTCTTCGGCGGGAACTGGTTCGTCAGCTCACGGCCGACCATCAGACGGATGATCTCCTCGTTCGTCAGATCCTTTGCCGCCTTTGTCGCGACATACCGACCATCGCGCATGATCGTGACTTCATCAGAAATCCGCAGGATCTCCGCCATCTTGTGAGAAATATAGATAATGCCGCAGCCCTTGTCACGCAGCATATTTATAATCTGAAATAAGTGCTCCACCTCCGTCTCGGTCAGAGATGAGGTCGGCTCGTCAAAAACGATAACCTTAGAGTTGTAGGATACCGCCTTCGCAATCTCGACCATCTGCCGCTGCGCGACAGGCATCGTGCTCATGATCCGCTTCGGATCGACGTCGATATCCAGTTCCTCGAATACCTTTTTGGTATCCTCATAAATCTTCTTCTCATTGACCATGACGCCGCCGATCTTCGGGAAACGCCCCAGCCAGAGATTATCCATGACATTTCGCTTCAGCGCCTGGTTCAGCTCCTGGTGCACCATCGCCACACCATTTTCCAGGGCTTCCTTCGAATTTTTAAAATTGATCTCTTTCCCTTCCAGAAGAATCTGTCCACTGTCCTTGCTGTAAATACCGAACAGACACTTCATCAGGGTCGACTTTCCGGCACCATTCTCCCCCATCAGAGCGTGTACAGTTCCCCGCTTCACGGTCAGAGAGACATGATCCAGCGCCTTAACGCCGGGAAACTCCTTGCAGATGTCTGTCATCTGCAGCAGAACCTCCTGCTCCATATCTTCCCTCCTCCTTCATTCAGAAAAGGCGACCGCACATCCGCACGGCCGCCATGTTCCGTCTAAGCTATATCCGCCGTTCTGCTTTCACTTTCGGACTATCATTCTCCCATGTAGGCAGAGTACGCGATATAAATCTTGTTCGTGAAGCCATCGGCAATATTGTAATCGTCGGTGCCATCCATGATGTCCTTTCCGGACAGGGCATTCGAAGCCAGGAAGGCCACGCACGCAGCCATGCCGTCAGCATCCTGCATAACCGTACCGGTCATCTTGCCCTCAGCGATCAGCTGCTTCGCCGCGTCGGTCGCGTCCACGCCGAAGACCGGGATCGTGGTAACGCCGTCCTCACCGGTGTTATAGCCGGCAGCGTTCAGAGCGGAAACCGCGCCCTCAGCCATGGCGTCGTTGTTGCAGATGACAAGCTCGATCATGTTGCCGTTCTCCTCGTTGTACTGGGAGAGGTTCGTGGTCATATAGTCCAGAGCCGCCTGCGCACTCCACGCACCGGTGGTGTCGAGCTGGAAGCCGTCGGTGTTCGAAGAATCAAAGAACACAAGCTCCGGATATCCCGCCTCGGTAAGAACCTCATTCGCATCCTCTACCGCGTACTGCGAACGATAGATCGCCTCCACGTTGGTCGCCTCGCCCTTGAACAGGGTGTAGGAGATCTCGCCGTCGCCGTTCAGGTCAACCTCGTCGTAATGCTCGACCAGGTACTCGCCGATCATCTGACCCTGCAGATGTCCCGCTTCCGGAGCATCCGTGCCGACGAATGCAAGCTTGTCATAGGAGCCAAGCACCACATTCTCCTCATCGTCGCCCTCGATCGGCTTGTTGAAGAAGATGATCGGAAGGTCAGCCGCCTCAGCCTTGTCCACGATCTGCTGTGAAGAATCCACGGAACCGGAGGTCACGATGTTCACGATCAGAAGGTCTGCGCCCGCCGCGATCGCGGTATCAACCTGCTCGTTCTGCGTCGTCGCACTGTTGTTTCCATCGAAGTCCTCATAGTCTACGCCGAGCTCGTCCAGATAGCCGTCCAGAGCCGCACGCACGGAAGAGCCGTAGGTGTCGCTGAAGGTGTAGTAGAACACCGCCACATAAGCGTCGCTCAGATCCACGGCGTCAGCCGCTTCCTCGACTACTTCCTCCGCGGTCTTCTCAGCGTCGTCCGTCGTCTCCTCCTCGGTCGTCTCCGTCGAGGTGCTGGAGCTGCTGCTTCCGCATCCCGTGAGAAGCGTCGCCGCCATTGCTACACACAAGAATGCAGCCACAAGTTTCTTTTTCATTTTGCTATATCCTCCTTTTCTATTTGCGTGGTCTACCCCACCTTTATCAATATAGCACAAAAGGAGGCAAAAAGCTTTTGAAATTTTTAACTTTTTTGTATGAATTATTACCCTCAGTCAAACGTAAACAGCACCTTCTGGCACTCCTCATCGTACATATTCTCCCGCGTGACGACCGTCGTCTTCGTATCCACCGCGTCGGACTCCAGCGCAATCCCGTTAATCAGATCGTAGGCGCACTCGACGCTGAGATAGCCCATCGCGTAGGGGCTCTGCACGATCAGCGCGTCCACCGCGCCGCTCTCCAGCATACCCACCGAGGTAACGTTGCTGTCAAAGACGACCGCCATCACTTCATCCCCCACGTCAAGCTCCTCCATGGCATAGCAGACGCCGAGGCTTGTGATCTCATTAAATGCGACGACCACATTGATCTCAGGGTTCTCTTCCAGAAGCCCGATCGTCGCCTCCTTCGCTGCCTCTTCCGTGGAGATGACAGTGGCCATGCCTGCGACCTGCGCGCGTGTATCTTCCGCGAGGCCGTCGCGCAGCCCTTCCTCGCGCCGCTGTCCGTTCGCGGTATTCTCATCGAAATTGATGATCCCCACATTCAGCTCATCGGCTTCATTTTCCAGAATCGCCGAGGCCATCATCTTGCCCGCCTCGTAGTTGTCCGTGCTGATGCGGCAGGAGACCGCCTCGCTGTTCACGTCGCTGTCGATGACCACGACCTTCACACCGGCGGCTGCCGCGGCGTCGACTGCTTCCGCATTCGCGTTGTAGTCAATCAATGAAAAAATCAGGGCTTCTGCGCCGTCCTCCACCGCTCTTGCAATGATTTCATTCTGCGCCTGGTAATCCTCCTCACTGGCTGGTCCCTCACAGGAGAGCGTCAGGTTATACTCGGTAGCCGCCACATTCGCCCCGGCGAACACGGTTTTCCAGTAATTCGGCTCCGTCGATTTCGCGACCAGCACCACATAACGGCTGCTGCTCTCCTCGGAGGCAGCGTCAACCGGCATCAGACTGCGGATGATGTAGCGAATCCCCATATAATAACAGACAGCCAGAAGGACGATTCCGAAAGTGACCACCGCGACTTGCTTAAAACGCTTACTTATTTTCATACTCGCCCTCCTCCTTCCGCTTTGGTATCCGGATCTCGACCCGCGTCCCCACATCAGGCTCGCTGAAGATCTGCAGACCATATTCTTCCCCAAAGTAGATTCGGATCCGGTCGTTCACATTCTTGATGCCGATGCCGCTGTGATCGCCCGGCTCGCGCAGCAGGATCTCCCGGCACTGCTCCGCTGTCATGCCGACGCCGTTGTCCTCCACGCTCATCAGGATTGCGTTCTCCTCCTCATGGACGCCGATCCGGATCTCGCCCTCGTCAACCATGCGGTCAATGCCATGATAGATCGCATTCTCGATGATCGGCTGCAGCGTAATCTTGTTGCAGAGATAGGGCAGGCAGCTCTCCTCCACGTCAAATTCATAATGGAACTGGTTCTTGTAGCGGTAATTCTGGATCTTCAGATAGCTCTGCGCGTGCTGCACTTCCTTCTCAAGCGGAATCAGCTCATGTCCCTTGCTGATGCTGATGCGGAACAGCCGCGCCAGCGCGTTCACCATCTCCACCGCCTCCTGCGAGCGGTTCTCCTCACACATCCAGGCGATGGAATCCAGCGTATTATAGAGGAAATGCGGATTGATCTGCGCCTGCAGCGCGTTCAGCTCCGTCTTCCGCAGGGAGATTTCCTCCTGCCGCACCTTCTCCATCAGCTCCTGCACACGGACAACCATATGCCCGAAGGATTCCGACAGCGTCGTAACCTCGGAAGCCGCGCCCTCGATCGGTTCAAACTGAAAATTCTCCGCATCCTCCTCGAACTCCGCCATCGCCTTTGTCAGTCTTTTCGCCGGTCGTCCGAGCACCCAGGAGAACAGACCGCCCACCAGCGCCGCGGTCAGCAGCACCATCAGCAGCAGTACAATGCAGATACCCGCCATGCTCTGCACCTTGTCCGTGATCATCTCATCCACATAGCTGACGCCGACGACGCGCCAGTTGCAGTTACCGAGCGTCCGCACCGTATAAATGACATTGGAAATGATATAAGAACCGTCTTCCAGATTTTTAAGATCCGCGGTCTCCTTCTCCTTGAGTCCCGCATAGATCAGCTGCTGCTGCAGATGATAGACCAGCGTTCCGTCCATATCCACAATATAACAGTAGCCGTGCTGTCCCATTCCCACGTCGTCCACATAGCTGGAAATACCGGAAAAGCGAATGTCCATGTAGATCCGGTATCCGTGCCCGTCGCTGCTCACAACCGACCGACCGATCGTGACGACCCAGGGGTAGTAGCTCTCAAGCAGCGCCTCCACATGAGGCTTTGAAATGCTGATTTCCTCCTCGTCCGCGACGTCCCAGTAAGCAAAATTCTGCAGAAGCAACGATTTTTCCTTCTGCTCCTGTTCACCGGACCAGCAGCTTAAGAGTCCGGTTTCCTCATCGTAGATCGAGACGACCACGGCTTCCGAGCGAAGCGCCATATAGAGATCGAATAATTCCTCCCTCATTTCCTCATCCAGCATGAACGCGCCCGTGATGTTATCGCTGATGTATCCGATGTACTCCTCCATGTCCTCGACATAGCTCTCCACCGTATTCACCACCTGGCGCGCCGCCTGCTCGCTGCTCGTGACCGAATTATTGGTAATCGAATTCTCGTACAGTCTCACGAAAAAGAGCAGCACAAAAACCAGGATCAGCGTCACCAGCAGGACGACCGCTGCTGTCATCAGTGCGGAAAGTGATATTTTAGTCCCCGTTTTCCCCTTCTTCATGCTGTCTCCTGTACACATTCGGGGATATCCCCTCGTATTTCTTGAAACAATAGCTGAAATAATGCTGATCGCTGTAGCCGCAGCGCTCCGTGATTTCCCGGATCTTCAGCGAACTCGTCCGCAGCAGTTCTTTCGCCGTCTCGATCCGCTGCCGCGTCAGCAGCTCCACAAAATTGCTGCCGGTGCAGCGCTTGATAAGTGCGCTCAGATAGTTCGGGCTGACCGCAATCTCCGAGCTGACCGCGATCAGCGACAGATCCGGGTCCGCAAATTTTTTCCAGATTACTTCGAGCGCCCGGTCGCAGAGATCCGAACCGCTGCTGATGCGGTGCTCCGCCATCAGCGACTCCACACGCCGGATATCGGAGAGATACTGCACGCCCGCACCGTTTGTCTGGCCAAGCGCCCTCACCGCCTCCGCATAGGCCTCATGGCAGCTCGTCAGACCCGGCTTCGTACAGCTCACACCGATCGCCACCGTCTGCGAGAGCACGCGCTTCACGCTCTGGGAGAGATCATCCACGATAATGTGCAGGTATTTATCCATGCCCTTCTGCGTCGACAGCAACAGTGAGATCACGCGCCCGCCGCTTAAGAATCCCGCGTGGTGCATAAATTTTTCCGCGATATTGTGTACGGTGTGCAGGCTGTCCTCCGTCGTCCGGTTGACTCCGTCCTCATCGAAAAAACTGGTCACCATTACCGTGCAGGCCAGCTGATCCACCGCGTTGTTCAGAAGGCCACAACGAACGGCTTCTGCCCGCAGCTCCTTTTCGCGCTCCCCGCCGCCCTCCTGAAATTCGTCCAGAATGAGCGGCAGCAGGAAATGATCCAGGCTCTGCATCTCCCGCGCGTCTGTCTGCCGCGTAAAAAACTCAAAGCGCCTGTTCATCTCCGCCCGGATTTTTTTCAGCTCCTCCGTCATCTCCCGCGCAGAAACCGGCTTCAATATGTAGCTGATGATATTGTACTGAATCGCCTGCTGCGCGTAGGCGAAATCGTCAAAACCGCTTAAGAAAGCGATATTCATCGCCGGGCGGATTTCCCGGACTGCCCGCGCGAGCTCGATTCCCGACATGAACGGCATCTTCACATCGCTCAGCAGCAGATCCGGTTCGAGCTTCTCGACCAGCTCCAGCGCTTCCACGCCATTTTCCGCCTCCCCCACAAGCTCGAATCCGCAGTCCGCCCAGTCGATCCGCCGCGCCAGCGCCTCGCGCAGCTTGGCCTCGTCGTCCGCTATCACGATCGTATACATGAATCCCCCTTGTCTTAAAAAGCCCCACATCCATCCTCAGGAGACAGGGCTCTTCGTATCTTTATGCTCTCTTTCTTCCACAGCACTGCTTGTATTTCTTTCCGCTGCCGCAAGGGCAGGGATCGTTCGGATAGACCTTCTCGGTCGCCCGCTGCACCGGCTTCTTCGCGAGGGACTCGTCCTTGTTCGTGCCGGTCACCTGCGCGACCTCCTCGCGCTCGGCCTTCTCTTCGATCTTCACATGCATGAGCAGACGCACCGTGTCCTCCTGGATGCCTGAGGTCATCTCGTCAAACATCTCGTAACCGCTCATCTTGTACTCCACGAGCGGGTCGCGCTGTCCGTAGGCCTGCAGGCCGATGCCCTGGCGCAGCTGCTCCATATCGTCGATGTGGTTCATCCACTTGCGGTCGATCACCTTCAGCAGGAACACACGCTCCAGCTCGCGGATCATCTCCGGATTCGGAAATTCGGCCTCCTTCGCCTCATAGAGCCTCGTCCCTTCCTGCTTCAGGGCATGCTTCAGCTCCGCCTTATTTCCACAGCTTAAGCGCTCCGCCGTGATCGGCTCGAAGGGAATGATCGGGAGCAGCGTCTCGTTCAGTCCGGACAGATCCCACTCCTCGGGCTCCTGATCCTCGCCGATAAAGGCGTCCACCGCACGCTCCACCACATCGGAAATCATCTTGTAGATGGAATCCCGCATGCTCTCGCCGTCAAGCACCCGGCGGCGCTCGCCGTAGATGATCTCTCTCTGCTCGTTCATGACCTGGTCGTACTCGAGCAGGTTCTTGCGGATTCCGAAGTTATTATTCTCAATCTTGGTCTGCGCTTTCTCGATCGCGCCGGTCAGCATCTTGTGCTCGATCTGCTCGTTCTCCGGCACGCCCAGCGCGTTGAACATGCTCATCAGTCGCTCGGAGCCGAACAGTCTCATCAGATCGTCCTCGAGCGAAATATAGAAACGGGACTCGCCCGGGTCTCCCTGTCTGCCGGAACGTCCGCGCAGCTGATTGTCGATACGCCGCGCTTCATGACGCTCGGTGCCGATGATCTTCAGTCCCCCGGTGGCTCTCGCCTCCTCGTCGAGCTGGATATCGGTACCACGGCCGGCCATGTTCGTCGCGATCGTCACCGCCCCATGCTGTCCTGCCAGCGCGACGATCTCCGCCTCACGCTCGTGGAACTTCGCGTTCAGCACCTCGTGCTGGATGCCGCGCTTCGTGAGCAGCTTGCTCAGCTCCTCGGAAGCCTCGATCGTGATCGTGCCAACCAGGATCGGCTGTCCCTTCGCGTGCGCCTCCTCAATCGCGTTGCAGACCGCGAAGAGCTTCTCCTTCTTCGTCTTATAGACCGCGTCCTGCAGATCCTGACGGATCACCGGCTTGTTCGTGGGAATCTCCACAACGTCCATGCCGTAGATCGCACGGAACTCCTGCTCCTCGGTCAGTGCCGTACCGGTCATGCCGCACTTCTTCTTATATTTATTAAAGAAATTCTGGAAGGTGATCGTAGCGAGCGTCTTGCTCTCACGCTTCACCTTCACATGCTCCTTCGCCTCAATCGCCTGATGCAGACCGTCCGAATAGCGACGCCCTGACATGATACGTCCGGTGAACTCGTCGACGATGAAAATCTGGTCGTCCTTCACCACGTAGTCCTGGTCGCGGAACATCAGATTATTCGCACGCAGCGCCAGATCCATGTTGTGCTGGATCTCGAGATTCTCTGCGTCGGCGAGATTCTCGATCTTTAAGAACTGCTCGACCTTCTTGATGCCGTCCGCAGTCAGATGGACGATCTTGTCCTTCTCATTGACAATGAAATCGCCGGTCTCCTCGATCTCCTCGCCCATGATGGCATCCATCTTCGAGAATTCCTTGCTGGCCTCGCCGCGCTTCAGCGTGTGCACCACGTAGTCGCAGAGCTCATAGAGCTTCGTCGACTTGCCGCTCTGCCCGGAAATGATGAGCGGCGTGCGCGCCTCGTCGATCAGAATCGAGTCGATCTCATCGATGATCGCGTAGTGCAGTTCACGCTGTACAAGCTGCTCCTTATAGATCACCATGTTGTCGCGCAGGTAATCAAAGCCTAGCTCATTATTTGTAATATAAGTAATATCGCAGTTGTAGGCCGCGCGGCGCTCCTCCTTCGTCGAGGAGTTCAGCACGACGCCCACGGTCAGGCCGAGGAACTCGTGCACCTTTCCCATCCAGTTCGCGTCGCGGTTCGCCAAATAATCGTTGACCGTCACGATGTGAACGCCCTTGCCCTCCAGCGCATTCAGATAGGCGGGAAGCGTGGACACCAGCGTCTTTCCTTCACCGGTCTTCATCTCAGCGATACGCCCCTGGTGGAGAATCAGACCGCCGATCAGCTGCACGCGGTAGTGCTCCATCCCGAGCACACGCTTCGCCGCCTCACGGACGGTCGCGAAGGCCTCCGGCAGCAGATCGTCCAGCATCTCGCCGTCCGCGAGCCGCTGGCGATACTGGCGCGTCAGATCGCGCAGCTCCTCGTCACTTCGCTCCTGCATCTGCGGACGCAGCTGTTCGATCCGGTCGATCGTCGGATTAATCAACTTCAGCTCCCGTTCGCTGTGCGTTCCAAATAATTTACTGAAAACACTCATTTTCTATGCCCTTATACGTCCGGCTCCATGATACCGTAGGTGCCGCCCTTTCTCTTATAAACCACGTTGATCTCATCCGTCTCCGCATTCACAAACGCAAAGAAGCTGTGTCCGAGCAGCTCCATCTGGATACAGGCGTCCTCCGGATACATCGGCTTGATATCAAATTTTTTCGAGCGGATGATCTGAATCTCCTGATCCTCCGCTTCCTTTTCCAGAAATTCCTTCTGGAAATTTCCTCCGTCCTGCTGCCGTGCCACAAGCTTGTTCTTATACTTGCGCAGCTGGCGCTCGATCACTTCCTCAACCAGATCGATCGAGACGTACATATCCGTGCTGGACTGCTCCGAACGGATAATATTTCCCTTGACCGGAATCGTCACCTCGATTTTCTGACGTTCCTTTTCCACACTCAGAGTTACGTGAATCTCTGTGTCAGGAGTAAAATAACGCTCCAGCTTGCCCAGCTTCTCCATCACCGCCCCGCGGAGGCTCTCTGTGACATCCAGGTTTTTACCGCTGATAATATAACGCATAACGTCACCCCTTTTCATTTTGATATGGAAAGTATACCATTTAAAAGGCTACTGTGCAATGAATTTCATAATCTCTTTATAATTCAGCGGCCCGCCGAAGAGGTCAAGCGCGCTGCCGACTGTCACGTTCAGACGGCCCCATCCCAGCTCTTTCAGCTCTCTTAAATCTTCAAAGCTCCCGACGCCGCCTGCGTAGGTGACCGGAATTCCCTCCCAGTCCCCGAGCATTTTTACCAGCGGCCGCTCGACGCCGCGGGAGAGCCCCTCCACGTCCGCCGCATGGATCAGGAACTCCGCGCAGTACGCGGCCAGCTCGTCAAACACAGCCGCAGACAGTGCCACATCCGTGAAACGCTGCCAGCGGTCCGTCACGATATAGTAGGCGTCGCCCTTCCTGCGGCAGCTCAAGTCCAGCACGAGCCGCTCCCTGCCGACCGCCCGCGCAAGCTCCCGCAGGCGCTCCCAGTCAACTCTTCCGTCGCGAAATACATAAGAAGTCACGATCACATGGCTGGCTCCGGCTTCCAGGTACTCTTCCGCATTGTCCGTGCGGATACCGCCGCCGACCTGCAGCCCGCCCGGGTAAGCCTGAAGCGCTGAAAAAGCCTGCTCCCGCGTGGCCTCGTAATGCTCGCTTCCTTCATGATTCAGCAGAATCACATGACCGCCGCGCGCGCCGCTGTCCCGGTAAAAACGCGCATAAAAAGCCGCATCCTGCTCTGATACGAAATTTTCCCTGGCTTCGTCTCCCTGATCCTGCAGGCTGCCGCCCACAATCTGCTTTACTTTTCCATTGTGAATGTCAATACATGGCCGAAATTCCATGTCTATGTATCCCTTCCCCATATATCAACAGGGACAGCCGACCGCCCTTTCATGAGCCTGCGCAGCTGCCCCTGTCCTGTCTCCTACTCTGCCAGCGTGCCGTCGCCGTCCGCGGCGTCTCCTGCTCCGTCCATAGTGCCGTCCACGGCGTCGTCAGCCCCGTCTACAAGCGAGTCGCCCGCCCCGGTGACATCATTGACCAGATCGTCCACCACATCGTCGGCGTCTCTTCCGATCTCCTCGAGGAGTCCGTCGCCATCCACATCCGTGTGGTCGTAGACCCCATCGCCATCCGTGTCAAAGAGAATGTCGTCGACGGAAGTTCCGCCATCATCGGTCGCCGCGTCGTCAGCAGCCGTCGCATTGTTGTCGTCCGTGCCATCCGTTGTCGCATTTCTGCCGCAGGCAGTCAGCGCGAACACCGTCATCACCACCAGTACCGCAGTCAGATACTTCTTCCACTGTTTCATAATGTCTCTCCTTTTCATGTAAAGATTTACACAGTCGTTGACCTGTTGGTACTCAGTATGGACAGTTTTTTAAAAATTATTCGTCTTATTATGCAATCACGTCGCTCATGCTGTAAAGCCCCGCGGGATTTCCGGCCAGGAAACGTGCGGCAGCGAGAGCGCCTTTTCCGAAGACCGCGCGGGAGTACGCACTATGACTGAGCGTGATGACCTCATCCGTCCCCGCGAAGATTACATCGTGATCTCCGACGATCGTGCCGCCGCGCACGGACGAGATGCCGATCTCCTTCGGATCGCGCTTCCGATGCAGCGCACTGCGGTCATAGGTATAGCTGTATTCCCCGTTCGAGGCCCCCTCCGCCGCGGCGTCCGCCAGCGCGAGAGCCGTGCCGCTCGGCGCGTCCAGCTTGCGATTGTGATGCTTCTCGACAATCTCCATATCAAAACCGGCCTGTGCGAGCGTCTCCGCCGCCTCCTTCACAAGCTTCAGCAGAATATTGACGCCGAGCGACATATTCGCGGAGCGCAGCACCGCGATCTTCTCGCTCGTCTGCTTCACCTTCTCGAGCTGCTCCGGAGAAAGTCCTGTCGTGCAGAGCACAACCGGAAGCTTTCTGTCCGCGCAGTAGGCGAGCAGCGAGTCCGCCGCCTTTGCATTGGAAAAGTCGATCAGGACGTCCGCTTCTTCCCAGCAGTCCGCAGGGCATGTGTAGACCGGATATCCGTTATCCCGATTATCGACAACGTCAATACCCGTGACAATCTCAAGATCTTCCTCATCCCGGGCAAGGCCGGTAATCACCTGCCCCATATAGCCGTTGCAGCCATGCATGATTACTCTTATCATCACTGTTCTCCTTTAGCCTTGATGCCGAAGGCCTCCATCTCCGCCTTCAGACGCTCCTGATGCGCCTCCTCCATCTCCGTCAGCGGCAGGCGTAAGGGGCCGACCTCCCAGCCGAGCAGATTCATGGCAGCCTTCACCGGGATCGGGTTCACCTCGCAGAACAGACTGTCGATCAGCGGAAGCGCCTTCAGCTGCAGCTCAAGGCTTCCCTTCACATCACCCTCCAGATATTTCGCGACGATATCATGCGTCTCGCGCGGCGCGATGTTCGAGAGCACCGAGATCACGCCCTTGCTGCCGAGCGACAGAAGCGGCACGATCTGGTCGTCATTCCCGGAATAGATATCGAAATCCAGCCCTTCCGTAAGCTTCGCAATCTTCGCGACCTGAGAAATATTTCCGCTGGCCTCCTTCACCGCCACAATATTTTTCACGTTTTTCGCCAGGTAAGCGATCGTCTCCGGCGCGATATTCACGCCGGTACGCCCCTGGATATTGTAGAGAATAACCGGGATGTCCACCGACTCCGCGACCGTCTGGAAGTGCGCGATCAGGCCCTTCTGCGTCGCCTTATTGTAATACGGGCTCACCAGCAGAAGACCATCCGCGCCGAACTTCTCCGCCTCCTGGGAGAGATAGACCGCCGTCTCCGTGCAGTTGGAGCCGGTGCCCGCGATGACCGGAATCCGCCCCGCCACCTTCTCCACCGTATAGCGGATCGCCTCGAGATGCTCCTCATGGCTCAGCGTGGACGCCTCACCGGTCGTCCCGCAGATGATAATGGCGTCCGTACCATTCGCAATCTGGTACTCCAGGATCTCTCCAAGCTTCGGATAATTCACCTCTCCCGTCGCGGTCATGGGAGTGATAATCGCCACGCCGGCTCCTGTAAAAATTGACATATACAATCTCCTCCTTCTATCATTTCCAGGTGTAAGTATGGGAAAGTCATCATCCGTGGCTTTCACCATGAATATAATAAAAGAGGCGCGTCATAGACAGCGCCTCTCTGAAATCCTGCATTCTTTCATCCGGATAGCGCTCCATCTGTAAACGATGACAGTCATAGAGTTCTTCACCCTATGCCCAAGAACCGAACCCACAGGCTGCCCGGCCTTTCGGCGCTCACCCCTTTTGGCTGACTTCTGCTGTGCCTGTACACATCCCTCAGCCTACTCCTGACTCGCGCGACCTCTATCTCCGTAACGCTTACACTATAGCACCTGTCCGTCCCTGTCGTCAACCCAAAAGATGGAAACTCAGCTCTCCTTCAGCGTGGTGATCTGATACACGCTGTCCGCCCAGTCCATCACCTCCGGACACAGATGAATTCCTGTAAAAATCAGCTCCGTCCCGTTCGCGACATCCAGCAGGGCGCGGATATCCTCATGTGAAGCAACCCCGTATTCGATCAGACCAAGGATTTCATCCAGAATCAGCACGTCGCACTCGCCGGTCGCCAGAACCTTGCGGGCGAAGGCGAGTCCATTCTTCATATTCGGATCCTCCTCCTCGCGCTCCTGCGGACTTAAGTCCTCATAGGCGACTTCCCGGCGCTGAAAGCGGAACAACTTAATCTCCGGCTCCAGCCGCTGAATAAAACCGATCTCCTCCGGCTGCCTGCCCTTCAGAAACTGTACGACAAAAACGGATTTCCCGCGGCTCGCCTCTTTGATCGCCTGACCGAGCGCAGCCGTCGTCTTTCCTTTTCCGGTTCCACAGTAGATCTGCAGTTTTCCTTCCATCATGGGTACCTCACACGTTTGGATACAGAACTAACAAATTTTTTTTATCATACACCGCACGAGGAAAAAAAGCAAGTATTTCGCGCTCAGGCGTCGAGATACTCCAGCTTGCTCACGGAAATCTCATAGGCGATCCTGCGCTCAGACTCCTCCTCGTCGATCTTTTTCATGTACTCTCTGCTCTGAATACGGCCCCAGATCTGCGTGTGGCCGCCCACTTCAAAACCGGAGGCAAAACGGGCGTTCCGTCCCCAGCAGATGCAGGGAATATAATCCGATTTCCCATAGGGACGATTCACCGCCAGCAGAATATCCGCAATCTCACGCCCGAGCGGCGTCCGACGGTAAACCGGCGGCTTGCAGATATAGCCGTCCAGGAAAATCTGGTTGGTTTTTGCATTCTCCACCTCCTCATCCGTGAACTCCAGCTCACGGACGAACACCGACAGCACCAGCCGGTTCTTCTTCTCCTCGTGGCGATTGTAGGAGCGGAACTGTCCCGCGGCGCGAATGTAGGAGCCGCGATAATCCTCGTTCACGTCGATCAGCCTCTCGGAGATCATCAGCGGTATCACATCACAGGAGTCGCTCAGGCGTTTCACCGAGACACTCAGCATGTAGAAGCCCTCCCCAAAGACCTCATGGCTGAAGGAAAAGTCCGACACGACCTCTCCTACAATGGATACCTGGTTGTTTTCAATCATCTTATCTGACATCATTTTGTTCTCCCTTCTGTTTGACGAAGCGTCTCTTTTCGTACTTTGTCTGTAAAGTATATGTAAAGCTGTTTTCAAATATTCCAAATTTTTGAAAAAATATGCATGGGGGCTTGTTTTTCCTTGAAAATATGGTAAAGTAGAGTCGTTTGTGGAAGTGAGGTTTGATAAATATGAAACGTGAAGATGTAAGAAATATTGCGATCATCGCCCATGTAGACCACGGCAAGACGACGCTGGTCGACGAGCTGCTCAAGCAGAGCGGCGTGTTCCGGGCAAATCAGGAGGTCGCGGAACGAGTCATGGACTCAAATGATATTGAGCGGGAGCGGGGAATCACGATTCTCTCCAAAAATACCGCTGTCTTTTATAAGGATGTGAAAATCAACATTGTCGACACACCGGGGCACGCCGATTTCGGCGGCGAGGTGGAGCGCGTGCTGAAGATGGTGAACGGCGTGATCCTCGTCGTGGACGCCTTCGAGGGGCCGATGCCGCAGACCCGCTTCGTGCTGCAGAAGGCACTCGACCTCGACCTGCCGGTCATCGTCTGCGTCAACAAGATCGACCGCCCGGAGGCACGCCCGAAGGAGGTCATCGACGAGGTGCTGGAGCTTCTGATGGATCTAGACGCCTCCGACGAGCAGCTCGACTGCCCCTTTGTCTTCGCTTCCGCGAAGGGCGGCTACGCCTCCCTCGACGCGGATACGCCGGGCGAAAATATGGTGCCGCTCTTTGACACCATTCTCGACTACATTCCCGCACCGGAGGGCGACCCGGAGGCGCCGACCCAGGTGCTGATCAGCACGATCGACTACAATGAATATGTTGGCCGCATCGGCATCGGCAAAGTGGACAACGGCAGCGTCAGCGTGAACCAGGAGGTGGTGATCGTCAACCACCACGATCCGGACAAGCTGCGCAAGGTCCGCATCAGCAAGCTCTACGAGTTCGACGGTCTGAATAAGGTGGACGTACAGTCCGCGACCGTAGGCTCCATCGTGGCGATCTCCGGTGTCTCGGATCTGCACATCGGCGACACGATCTGCTCCCCCGAGCATCCGCAGGCGCTCCCCTTCCAGAAGATCTCCGAGCCGACCATCGCGATGCAGTTCAATGTCAACGACAGCCCGCTTGCCGGCACGGAGGGAAAGTATGTGACCTCCCACCATCTGCGCGACCGCCTGTTCCGCGAGCTGAATACAGACGTGAGCCTGCGCGTTGAGGAGACCGACAGCACCGACAGCTTCAAGGTGTCCGGCCGCGGCGAGCTGCATCTGTCCGTCCTGATCGAAAATATGCGCCGCGAGGGCTATGAATTCTCCGTCAGCAAGGCGGAAGTTCTCTACCGCTATGATGAGAAGGGGAAGAAGCTCGAACCGATGGAGCTGGCCTATATCGACGTGGATGAAGAATTCTCCGGAAACGTTATCCAGAAGCTCGGGCAGCGAAAAGGCGAGCTGCTGAACATGCAGACGAACGCGAGCGGCACGACCCGCCTCGAGTTCTCGATCCCGGCGCGCGGCCTGATCGGCTACCGCGGCGAGTTCATGACCGATACCAGAGGCACCGGCGTGCTGAACACGATCTTCAACGGCTACGAGCCCTACAAGGGCGACATCCAGTACCGCAGGCAGGGCTCTCTCATCGCCTATAAGAGCGGCGAGTCCATCACCTACGGCCTCTTCAACGCCCAGGACCGCGGCACGCTGTTCATCGGGCCCGGCGTCAAAGTCTATGCCGGCATGGTCGTCGGCCAGACCGGCAAGGCCGAGGACATCGAGATCAATATCTGCAAGACAAAGAAGCTGACCAACACGCGTTCCTCCAGCGCGGACGAGGCGCTGAAGCTGACGCCGCCGCGCATCTTAAGCCTCGAACAGTGTCTCGACTTCATCGACACGGACGAGCTCCTCGAGGTCACGCCGAAGAGCCTGCGCATCCGCAAACGGATCCTCGACCCGACGTTGCGGAAGCGGGCGATGCTCAGTAAGAAATCATAAAAGAGGGTACAACGGGACATTTCTGATACTTCTCACGGAACGCCATATGTTTATGTCTCGTAAAGCTCCCCGAAATTCCTGCGAAAATACCTGTCCAGGCCACCGATAATGGCATTATGATCCTCGATATCGGTCAGACCGGAGGCTCCGATGAAGCCCACCAGACTCCCGCTTTGCAGCCGGATCGGAAAGCCTCCGCCGCAAGCCACATATTCTTTCGGATCCAGACACATGTCTTTTTCCAGATCCTCTCCCTTCGCTCCCAGCTCTGCGCGGACGCGCAGGGAGCTCTTCTGCAGCAGGGTAACGGTCCGCCGCTTTCTTTTAAGCCACATCTCATGATAAGCTCCCGTTCCGGTCGGATAATAGCGAAATACCATCACGCCTGCCAGATCAATCTCAATCGCCAGGGGACCGTCAAAATCCTTGCAGGATTCGATCAGATCCAGCGCCAGCTCCAGGACATTATCCTGCGTAAACGTCGGAAATCGATAGAAATTTTCCTCTTTCTGCGCCTTATCGAGCAATTTCTGATAATCATCCATGTTTCGGTTTTCTCCATCATTTTATTGAATATTGAAGTTCATACATCATTTACCCGGATTTTAGCCCTTCAGTCTGATGAAATCGCCGCTTTCATCTCCCGCACGAACTCTGTCACATACGGCACGGCGTCGCGCCCATATTTCTCGATAAGTTTTACGATCGCCGAGCCGACGATCACACCGTCGGACTTTGCGGCCATCTTCGCGGCCGTCTCCGGGTTCGAGATACCGAAGCCGATCGCCGCCGGAATGTCGGAAACGCTTTTCACAAGTTCTACCATCGCGCCCACGTCGGTCGTGATCTCGCTGCGCATGCCGGTCACGCCGAGGGATGAGACGCAGTAAATGAAGCCGTCCGCCTCCTTCGCGATCATCGTGATGCGCTCATGGGAAGTCGGCGCAATCAGGGATATGAGGTCGAGGCCACGCTCCTTACACGCGCCCGAGAAATCCGCCTTCTCCTCATAAGGTACGTCCGGCAGAATCAGGCCGTCCATGCCGATCGCCGCCGCGCGGTCGAGGAAACGCTCCGTGCCGTAGGAATAAACCACATTCGCGTAGGTCATAAATACCATTGGAAGCTTCACATCTTTTCGCAGCTCCGCGACCATATCGAAAATTTTGTCCGTCGTGACGCCACCGCTTAAGGCCCTTAAGTTTGCCCCCTGGATCACCGGCCCCTCCGCTGTCGGGTCGGAGAAGGGGATACCGAGCTCGATGAGATCCGCCCCATTTTCCGCCATGGCCCGCACAATCGCTCCGGTTGTATCCAGATCCGGATCGCCACAGGTGATGAAGGGGATAAAGGCTTTTCCGTTTTCAAATGCTTTTCTGATATTACTCATGGAGATCCTCCCCTCTGTAGCGCGCGATCGCCGCGCAGTCCTTGTCGCCGCGCCCGGAAATATTGATGACCATGACCTGGTCCTTCCCCATCTGCGGGGCGAGCTTTCTCGCATAGGCCACCGCGTGCGCACTCTCGATCGCCGGAATAATGCCCTCCATGCGGCTGAGGTACTCGAAGGCGTCCACCGCCTCGTCGTCGGTGATCGTGACATATTCCGCCCTGCCGGTGTCGTGGAGCCAGGCGTGCTCCGGCCCGATGCCCGGATAGTCGAGCCCTGCCGAGATCGAGTAGACCGGCACGATCTGCCCGTACTCATCCTGGCAGAAATAGGACTTCATGCCGTGGAAAATGCCAAGCCGTCCGGTCGCGATCGTTGCCGCCGTCTCGAAGGTGTCAACGCCGCGTCCCGCGGCCTCACAGCCGATCAGCCTTACGCCCTCGTCCTCAATAAAGTGATAAAATGCGCCGATCGCGTTTGAGCCGCCGCCCACACAGGCCAGCACCGCATCGGGAAGCTTTCCCTCCGCCGCCAGACACTGCTCCTTGATTTCTTTCGAAATCACTGCCTGAAAATCACGCACAATCGTCGGGAAAGGATGCGGTCCCATGACCGAGCCGAGCACATAATGCGTGTCCGCGATACGGTTCGTCCACTCGCGCATCGTCTCGGACACCGCGTCCTTGAGCGTGCCGGTGCCCGAGGAGACCGGATGCACCGTCGCGCCGAGTAGCCGCATCTTATAGACGTTCAGCGCCTGCCGCTTCGTATCCTCCTCGCCCATGAACACTTCGCACTCCATGCCCATCAGCGCCGCCGCGGTCGCCGCCGCGACACCGTGCTGTCCCGCACCGGTCTCCGCGATCACTCTCGTCTTTCCCATCTTCTTCGCGAGCAGCGTCTGCCCAAGTACATTGTTGATCTTGTGCGCGCCTGTGTGGTTTAAATCCTCACGCTTCAGATAAATCTTCGCGCCGCCGAGATCCTCCGTCATCTTCTTCGCGAAATACAGGCGCGAGGGCCTGCCCGCATAGTTATTGAACAGCTCCGTCAGCTCCGCCTGGAACTGTGGATCGTCCTTATAGTGATTGTAGGCCTCCTCGAGCTCAATCACCACGTTCATGAGCGTCTCGGGGATATACTGTCCGCCATGCACCCCGAAGCGTCCTCTGGATCCTGTCTCTGCCATCTTTCTCTCCATTCCGCCGCCGTTTCATCGACGACATTCACTTAGTTTATATCTAAAGAATACCGGTTCTCACCGGAACGCAGCTGCGAATACCACCAGAATGAATGAGCTCAAAATTTGCTCTGTAAGCTTCTTGCTATCCCGATGATTCTCCGGATTTTCTCCGGATCCTTCTTCCTGTCCGTCTCCGCGCCGGAGCTCACATCCAGACCCCAGGGCTGAAAACTCTGTATCGCCTCCTGGATATTCTCCGCTCGCAGACCTCCGGCCAGCAGGAACGATCTCTCGATCCGGTTGTCCTCCATCAGCTTCCAGTCGAAGCATTGTCCGGTCCCGTAGCCATTGTCAAGCAGGATGCGGTCCGCGCTGCTCTGCTGCGCCGCCGCAAGGTCCGCTGCTGTGCGTATCCGGAACGCCTTCCAGATCTCGCAGCCGGGCGCAAGTTTTCGCAGGTTTCTGATATACTCCTCGTTCTCATGTCCGTGAAGCTGCAGGACCTGAACCAGGCCTTCCTTCCAGTAATCCGCCACTTCCTGCTCCAGCAGATCCACGAATACGCCCACCGCGGGAATCCTGCTGTCCAGCCGCTCCCGCCAGACCTGCATCTGAGACTTCGACACATACCGATGGCTGGGCGGATAGAACACGAAGCCCGCGTAATCGGGCTGATACCGGTTGACCGCCTCGATGTCCCCGCCGCGGTACAGGCCGCAGATTTTTATCTTTATAGAATTTCCCTTTCCGGTATCTGCCATCTGCGCTTCCTCCTGTTCTTCTCCCGCGTTTCCGGTTCTGCGGTCTCCTGCTCTTTCCTTTACCTGGTGCCAAATCACCCTACCTCACAGCGCCGCGAAACTCCGCAAGCCGCGCGCGCTTATCCTCCGCGCGCATCAGCGCCTCCCCGACGAGCACCGCGTCCGCGCCGATCTTCGAGAGCGACGCGACGTCCCGCGCGTCCTTCACACCGGACTCCGCCACGTACACGGCGTCCGGCGGGATCTGCTCCCGCAGGCGCGAGGCGTTTGAGAAATCCACGGTAAAGTTTTTGAGATTCCGGTTGTTGACGCCGATTACCCGCGCGCCGGCCCGCACCGCGGACTCGATCTCCTTCTCATCATGCGTCTCGACAAGGGCGCTAAGACCCAGCGCATCGCAGATCGCCAGGTATTCCCGCACACGTTCGGTGGAGAGCAGCGCACAGATCAGCAGCACCGCGTCCGCTCCCATCGCCTTCGCCTCGTAGATCTGATAGGCGTCCACCGTGAAATCCTTCCGGATCATCGGCAGAGAGATCGCCGCGCGTATTTCCCGGAAAATATCGTCCGATCCGAGAAACCATTTCGGCTCTGTCAGCACCGACACACAGTCCGCCCCGGCCTGCTCATACTCCCGCGCGATCTCCACATAAGGAAAATCCGGTGCGATCAGCCCCTTCGAGGGAGAGGCCTTCTTCACCTCACAGATAAAAGAAAGTCCCGGCCTTTTCAGCGCCTTTTCAAAGCGGAAATTCCCTCTGGGAAGCGACTCTGCCGTGTGCCTCAGTTCCTCAAAGGAAATCTTTTTCTTCGCCTGCTCCACACGCCGGGCAGCGTGCTCGGCTAATTCATCTAATATCATTCCCTTCCTCCTGATCCGTCAAGGAAAAATTGCGGAGTTACAGATTGGAAATTCTCACAAACTCCTCCATCGTGCGCTTCGCCGCACCGCTGTCGATCAGGCTCGCCGCGAGTTCGATGCCTTCCGCCATCGTCGGCGCCTTGTCCGCCACGTAGAGCGCCGCACCGGCATTCAGGAGCACCGCGTTCCGCTTCGGTCCCTTCTCGCCGTCCAGAATCGCTCTGGTGATCGCAGCGTTCTCCTCGGGCGTACCGCCCACGAGATCGGATTTCTCACAGCGCACGAGGCCGAAATCCTCCGGCTGAATCGTGTAGGACTTAAACCCGCCGTCCTTGCACTCACATATACGCGTAGGCGCGCTCTGAGAGATCTCGTCGAGCTTATCCATCCCATAGACGGACATGCCGCGCTCGACACCGAGGCTGATCAGCACCTGTGCCAGCGGCTCCAGCAGGTACTCGTCATAAACGCCCAGCAGATGCAGCTTCGGGCAGCCCGGGTTCGTCAGCGGCCCGAGAATATTGAAGACCGTGCGGAAGCCCAGCTCCTTGCGGATCGCGCCGACATATTTCATGGAGGTGTGGTACTTCTGCGCAAAGAAGAAGCACATGCCTACCTTCTCAAGGAGTTCTTTGCACTTCTCCGGCTCCTGATTGATATTCGCACCGAGCGCCTCCAGGCAGTCCGCCGCGCCGCTCTTCGAGGACGCCGCCCGATTGCCGTGTTTACCGACCTTGACGCCGCCCGCGGCCATCACGAAGGCCGCCGTGGTGGAGATATTGAAGGTATGCGCGCCGTCGCCGCCCGTCCCGACGATCTCCATCAGATCCATGTCGGCGTCCACCTTCACCGCATGCGCGCGCATGGCCGCCGCGCAGCCGGCGATCTCGTCGCTGGTCTCCGCCTTCGTGCTCTTCGTCGCGAGCGCCGCGAGGAAGGCCGCATTCTGCGTCTGCGTGGTCGTGCCGCTCATGATCTCATTCATCACGGCGTAGGCCTCATCGTAGCTCAGATCCTGCTTGTTTGCGATTTTCTCGATCATCTCTTTGATCATTTTTCATTTCCTCCTGTTTCATTTTGTTTATGATTCTATATTGTCATGTATGATTTCATACACTGAAATCGCTGTGTTCTTACTACTCACGATTCACAATTGCCATCCCTGCATTCGCAAGCCGCCCCTTACAAGGCTAAGCAACGCAAAGCTGATCCCTCGCAAACTGTGAATCGCATCATTCATTGAATAAAATTTCTCAATATCTCCTGTCCATCCGGCGTCAGTACCGACTCCGGATGGAACTGCACTCCGTAAATGGGATAATCGCGGTGCTGCACCGCCATGACCTCCCCGTCCTCCGTCTGCGCCGTGATTTGCAGCACATCCGGCAGCGTCTCCCGGATCGCGGCAAGCGAGTGATAGCGGGCCGCCGGAATCGTCTCTTTCATGCCCCGGAAGAGCGGGCAGCCCGTGTCGAGCCGCACCTGCGACTGCTTGCCGTGCATCAGCTCCCGTGCGTGCGCGATTGTTGCCCCGAAAGCCTCGCAGATCGCCTGGTGTCCGAGACACACACCCAGAACCGGAATCTCCTTTCCAAGCTCACGGGCAACCGCAATGCAGACGCCCGCGTCCTTCGGGTAACCCGGCCCCGGCGAAAGGATGATGCGCTCTGGCTTCAGCGCCCGGATTTCCTCTATGCTCATCGCGTCATTGCGGATCACGCGGATATCCGGCTCGATCATACCGACAAGCTGGTACAGGTTGTAGGAAAAGCTGTCATAATTATCAATCAGTAAAATCATGCGTCAATCCCCTCCTGTGCGATTTTCAGCGCGTTCATCGTGGCCTTCGCCTTGTTGATGCACTCCTGATATTCCTTCTGCGGAACGCTGTCTGCCACAATGCCCGCTCCACTGCGGACGAACACCTTGCCATTTTTCTTATAGGCAATGCGGATCGCGATACAGGTGTCAAGATTCCCCGTAAAATCAATATAGCCGATCGCACCGCCGTAGATGCCGCGTTTATTGTCCTCGAGCTCATTGATGATCTCGCAGGCCCGGATCTTTGGCGCTCCGGAGAGCGTACCGGCAGGAAGGATCGCGTCCACCGCATCCAGCGCGTCGCGATCCGCGCGGATCGTCCCCGCCACGGTCGAGCCAATGTGCATCACATGGGAGAAACGCTCGATCGTCATATATTTTTCCACCTTCACCGAGCCAAATTCACTGATCTTCCCGATGTCATTGCGTCCAAGGTCGACGAGCATATTGTGCTCGGAGCACTCCTTCTCATCGGAGAGCAGCTCCCGCTCGAGCCGCAGGTCTTCCTCCTCCGTCGCCCCCCGCGGCCTCGTGCCCGCGAGCGGGAAGGTGTGCAGCGTTTCGTTCTCCAGCTTGACAAGCGTCTCCGGCGAAGCGCCCGCGATCTCGATATCGTCGCTGGAAAAATAGAACATATAGGGGGAGGGGTTCAGCGTGCGCAGCACCCTGTAGGTATCAAGAAGACTTCCCTCGTAATCCGCCTCGAGCCGGTTCGAGAGCACGACCTGAAAAATATCGCCCTCGCGGATGTACTCCTTCGCACGCTCCACCATGCTGCAGTACTGTTCCTCACTGAACAGCGCCCGGTATTCCGAGGTAAAGCGCCCCGGCTCCGGCTTCGCCATTTCGCCCTGCATCAGCAGACGGCGCATCGTGTCGAGTTCGACCTCCGCGCGATGATATTCTGTCTCGAAATTCTCGCAGCTGATATTCACAATCAGCGTGATCTTCTGCCGGAAATTGTCGAAGGCGATGACCTTGTCGAAGAGCATCAGGTCGACGTCCTTAAAGCCTTCCGTGTCCTCCGCGTCCAGCTTCAGAGTCGGCTCCGCGTACTTCATATAATCATAGGAGAAATATCCTACCGGTCCGTCCGTGAAGGTCGGCAGCCCCTCGATCACCGGACTCTTATGCTCCTCCAGTATCTTCCGGATATAATCGCCTGGATGCGCGGTCTCCACCGTGACGGAAGTGCCGTTTCAGATCGTCAGCTTCCCGTTCATGCAGGTCAGCTCAAGCTGCAGGTCGTAGCCCAGGAAGGTGTAATGCCCCCATTTCTGGCTGTCCTCGATCGATTCGAGCATGTAGCAGTGACTGCTGACACGCTTCAGCTTCTGCAGGACGACGAGCGGCGTATACTGATCCGCGTACAGCTCACAGCTGACCGGGATACTGCGGTAACGGCCGTCCGCCGCAAGCGCTCTCGCCTCCTGAAAGTCCGGTTTCAGTTTCATTTTGGTCTCCTTCCCGCGTTTGTTTCTGAACAAAAAAACCCGCCCTCGACAAACACTGCTGTCTGTCAAGGACGAGTGATAATCTACCCGCGGTGCCACCTTGCTTTGCGGAGCTCCGCCCCGCACCCTCTGCGGAATACTGTCATAATCCCGGCAACTGACGTATACCCTCACGTCGCAGAATACTCGCCTCCTGACCTGCCGGCCTTTGACTGCGCCCTCAGCGGTCCATTTGACAATCTGGGTTCGATCCGGCTCTCAGCTTCCCGGACTCTCTGTGCGGCCATAACTGCCTTTATCTCCGCCTCAACGGTTTCAACTAAACACAGTTTAGCAAAACAAAGGGATTGTGTCAAGAGCCAAAACCTCCGCGATTTTCAGATCCTCCGGCGTTGTGATTTTGATGTTCTCATAGGAGCCCTGTACCATACAGGCCGAGCGCCCACACATCTGCTCCACCACCATCACGTCGTCGGTGATCTGCACACCCTGCGAGAGCAGTTCCTGCTCCTGCGCGATCAGCTCCCGGTAAGCCGGGACGATCAGCTCCGAGGCAAAGACCTGCGGCGTCTGAATCTGCCAGACCAGACTGCGCTTCGGCGTCGTCGAAACCCTGCCGTTCTCATCGAGAATGCGGATCGTGTCCTTCACCGGCATGCCAACCTCGCAGGCGCCGCTTCTGCAGGCTTCGTCATATGCGCGTCGGAGAATTTCCTCCGTGATAAACGGACGGACGCCGTCGTGGATGAAGACGATGCGCTCCCGCTCGCTCTCCATCGCCTGCAGGCCGTTCCAGACCGAGTGATAGCGCTCCACTCCCCCCGCTACGACCGCGCGCAGCTTGTCGATATGGGCGCTCCGCGCGAGTTCCCTGCAAAATTCGATCTCCCCCGCCCCAGTGACCAGAATGATCTCCTGAATCAGCTCCGAGCGCTGGAAGACGTCCAGCGAGTACCAGAGTACCGGCTTCCCCTGAATCTCCAGGTACTGCTTCGGTTTCTTCGTGCCCATCCGCTTTCCCTGCCCGGCAGCGAGCACGATCGCCGTTCCCTTCTTTCCCTCCATCAGCGTTCCCCCAGCGGCAGGTTCGGAACCGCATTTAAATCAAGCCCTGCCCGGTTGCCCGCCATGAATTCATAGTAAGCCGCCGCACCGATCATCGCCGCGTTGTCCGTGCAGAGAATCGGCGACGGACAGTAGAGCGGAATTTTTCTTTTGTCACAGGCGTCCTTCATGGCAGCGCGCAGCGCGGAATTCGACGCGACGCCGCCCGCCATCGCGATTTTGTCTATTTTATATTCCTTTGCGGCATAGAGCGTGTGCTCGACCAGCACGTCGCAGACCGCTTTCTGGAAGGAGGCAGCGATATCCGCCTCCGCGATCGGCTCGCCCTTCATACGGCAGGCGTTCAGATGATTCAGCACCGCCGATTTCACACCGCTGAAGCTGAAATCGTAGCCGGAATCCCCGACCTTCGCCCGCGGAAAATGGATTGCATCCGGATTGCCCTCCTTCGCAAGGCGGTCGATCTTCGGTCCGCCCGGATAACCAAGGCCGATCGCACGCGCCACCTTGTCGAAAGCCTCGCCCGCCGCGTCATCCCGCGTGCGCCCGAGGATCTCATATTTCCCATAACCCTTCACAATCACGAGATGCGTATGCCCGCCGGACACCACCAGGCAGAGGAAGGGCGGCTCCAGCTCCTTATGCTCTATGTAATTCGCAGAAATATGCCCTTCGATATGGTGCACACCAACCAGCGGCAGCCCTGCGGCATAGCTGATCGCCTTGGCCTCCGCGACGCCGACCAGCAGCGCGCCGACCAGCCCCGGCCCATAGGTCACGCCGATCGCATCGAGATCGTCGAGACCGACGCCCGCCTGGCTTAAAGCCTCCCGAATCACATAATTGATTTTCTCGATATGTTTGCGCGAGGCGATCTCCGGCACCACACCCCCGTACAGCGTGTGCAGCGCGATCTGTGAAGAAATTACATTCGACAGCACCTCACGGCCATTTTTCACAACGGCGGCCGCGGTCTCGTCGCAGGAGCTCTCGATCGCCAGAATCAAAACGTCTTTCCCTTCACTCATTTCCCGTCCCCTCTTCAAACGACAGTTCCACGGACTTGCGGTCCTTGCCGGCATGCGCCGCCGGGAAGATTTTGCGCACCTCGTCCATATAGGCCTCCGGCCAGTTGAGAGAAGGGCTGTAATGGGTCAGCCACAGCTCCTTCACCTGCGCGTCGCGCGCGAGCTTCGCAGCCTCGTAGAAGGTCATGTGCTTGTGTTCCCTGGCCTTCGCCGCCTTGTCCTTCTCCCCGTACATGCCCTCGCAGATAAAAAGATCAGAGTGCATCGCGTTCTCGACGATCGAGGGCGTCGGGCGCGTATCTGTGCAGTAGGTGAGCTTCAGCCCTTTTCGCGGCGCGCCCAGGACCATCTCCGGGACATAGGTCTGTCCGTCCGCTTCGATCGTCTCGCCCTTCTGCAGCCGGTTCCAGTACATCTTCGGAATATCGAGCGCGAGCGCCCTGTCAAGCTGGAACTTTCCGGCACGGTCGAGCTCGAAGGTGTAGCCGTAGCACAGCACGTTGTGGTTCACGCGAAACGCTCTCAGCCGATAGCCGTTCAGGGAAAATTCCTCCTGCTGCCCGTTTATTTCCTTATAAATAATCGAAAAGGGCAGCTCCGGCGCGATGACGCGCAGCGCGCTCACGACCCGCTCCAGTCCCTTCGGCCCGATCAGCGTCAGGGGTTCAGTGCGTTCCGCATTTCCCATCGATAAAAGCAGGCCCGGCAGCCCGCTGATATGGTCGCCGTGATAATGGGTAAAACAGATCACGTCGATCGGCTTGAAACTCCAGCCCTTCTCGCGGATCGTGACCTGCGTCCCCTCCCCGCAGTCGATCAGCAGGCTGCTCCCGTTGTAGCGCAGCATCAGCGATGTCAGAAAACGATAGGGAAGCGGCATCATGCCGCCGCTCCCCAGCAAACATACATCCAGCATAGTCTCTCCTATAAAAGCTCTGTCTCCGCCTCCGCCTGAACCGGAATCGTGAAGCTCTCAGTGATCTGTCCGTAGCAGTCCTCGCACAGATCGAAGGCATGGCGCTCGCCGTCCTTTTCGGAGAAATAGCCCCAGAGAACCTCCCCGTGGAACACGCCCTCGCGCGGGATGCCATTCTCCAGCTTCAGCTCCCGTCCGCAGCGGTTACAGACAAGTTTGTTCAACAGTTTCTTATCTTCATTTGTATATTGACGCATCGAATCTCCTCCTGTTTGTGAGCTTATCGTCATGTACCGGCATCATCAGTATAATATACGATCGTCCGATTGCAAACAGGGAATCTATGGTCAGTCCATCCGCAGCCACAGGATGGCCGCATCCTCCCGCGGCTTCTCATAGAAATCCTTCCGCAGGCCCTCGCGCGCGAAGCCCAGCTTCTCGTAGACGTGTAACGCCGCGCGGTTGCCCACACGCACCTCCAGCGTGAAGGCCCGTATTCCCAGCGCCCGTCCCCCTGTGAGAAGTCCTTCCACAATCGCCGTCCCGATGCCGCGCCCGCGGAATTCCTCCGTCACCGCGATATCGAGGATATCCGCCTCGTCGCCCACCTTCAGCAGTCCGCCATAACCGACGACCATGCCCCGCTCCTCGCAGACCAGGAAGAGATAGTCCGGTTTTGCAAGGCTTTCCCGCAGGCTCCGCTCCGACCAGGGCGTGGTGAAGGTACTTCGCTCAAGCTCCGCCACCTCGGAGATGTCCGCCTCCGTCATCCGGCGAATCATGTTGCCTGCTCCCCGGCCTTCATCTTCTCCGCCCGCACACGCTCCGCCTGCGACATGCGCAGATACTCCGGTCGGTGCTCATCGGCGCTCTCCCACTTTCCTTCCTTTATATATTCCAGCGCGAGCGCGCCGACCGCCCCGGCTCTCTGCCGGTTCAGATGCGCGGGCGCAAAGCGGATGTTTTGACCCGCGAGCAGCTCTTCGAGCGTCTTCCGGTGCAGCGGCACCGCGTCGCCGAGGAAAATCACGTCCCGCTCCCGCGCACGGATCTTCTCTGCAATTTCCGCGATATCCACCGCCATCTGCGGTTCGAGCACCGCAAGGCGGCTGCCCTCGAACTCGTAGATACTCGTATAGACCTGATTTCTCCTGGCGTCCATCAGCGGGCAGATCAGATCCCCCGCACCGAACAGATTGTAGGCCAGCGCGTCCACCGTCGGCACCGCAACCAGCGGCTTCTCCAACACCAGACCCAGCCCCTTCGCCGTCGCCGAGCCAATCCGAAGTCCCGTAAAGGATCCAGGCCCCGCGGCCACCGCGATCGCGTCGATCTCATGAAGATCGAGTTCGATCATGCGCACGATCTCGTCCAGCATCGGCAACAGGGTCTGCGAATGCGTCTTTTTATAGTTCACCGTATATTCCGCGAGCAGCGTGCTGCCGGACTCATCGCCCTCCACGACCGCCGCGCTCGCCACGAGACCGGAGCTGTCCAGCGCCAGCACCTTGCGATATGCACTCATATTGTCCTTCCTCTTTTCCAGCGGCTTTCCACACAATGCCCCTCGTGAAAACCGTCATTTTTTACAAAGTTCATTTTCGAGGTGAAATTTATTTCATATCTGGTCAGGGTTTGAAATCAATTACACAAAAAATACTGTCCCAGCTCACATTTTTATGAAATCTGCTTCACCCGTGAAATCTGCTTCATTTGACACTACAAAAATAATTGCTATAATCAGTTGCAGAAAGCGGATAGTTTTTAACAATTACTCCAATTCGCCAGGCACCCTGCAGTACTCTACATAGGGATTTTTGTACCACTCATCTTCCATGGTCCCGCCGTGCTGCGCGGTGTACATGGCGTACAGGATCTCGATCACCGCCAGTTCAGAAATGCGCACCCCCAGCGCCGACGACGCGTAGTTGTCACGGGAAATGCTGGTAGACAGCACGATATCCACATAGGGAAGCGACGGCGACTCGTGCGTGCCGATCAGTCCGATTGTGATCAGCTTTCTGGATTTGGCCAGCTTCAGGCATTGGATCGTATTCGACGCCCGGCCGGTATAGCTGATCACAACCACCACATCGTTCGGCTGCATCCTTCCGATCTGCATGGCGCCATAGACGAAGTCCGTATAGAAAATACAGGGCAGCTCCAGCTGCATAAGCACATCATAGAGGCAGGACGCACTGGAACGTCCCCCGCCTTCCCCGATGATCAGAATCTGTCCGGCGGAAAAGATGGCGTCGACCGCCATGCCGTAGGCGGATTCATTCCAGGAGGACAGCATGCTGTTGATCACCGCGTTGTGATATCCCAGCACCTTCTGTTTGATGATGGAGATACCGGCGTCACCGGAGACCTCGTCCACGGGAATCCTGTTTCTCTCCTGATTGTGAAGCTCCTTATGCAGTGAGTTCTTCAAATCCGAGAAACCCGAAAAACCGCAGGTTTTGCTGAAACGGATGATCGTAGCGCTGCTGGTGCCTGTCTTTTCTCCCAGCGAGGCCGAGGTGGACTCCGACACTTCATCCAGATGCTTCAGGATATAGTCCGCAATTTTTTTCTCGGACGCGGACATGGATGCGTAGGCCTCTTTCAGTTTTGAGCAGAATAACAACGCGATATTTTGATCCTTCATGCAAATGAAACGCCAGGGCGGCGCACCTCCTGCATGACAGTATAACAAAATCAGTCAAAATAATCTACAGAAAGGCAGAAATAATGTCAATTGCGATTTCAGATGAGATGAGAAAATGCCTGGACGAGCGGCAGGAAAAGAAGTTTGCCGCGATCAGAAAGGAAGCCATCTACGACAGGGAGATCCGGATTCCGGTCAGAGGCGCGCAGATCCGCTGTCTGGAGTATGCTCCCCGCGAAAATGGTCAGAAGCTTCCGGTCATCTTCGACATGCACGGCGGCGGATTCACGAACGGTTACCCGGAGGAGGACGACCTCATGTGCAGGCAGATGTGCGACAGACTGCAGGCGCGGGTATTCAGCATTGACTATCGGCTCGCGCCGGAGTTTCCCTACCCGGAAGGCCAGCTCGACGTCTATGAGACGATTCGCTATTTCGCCGTTCACGAGGACGCGTTTCAGATCCGGGCTGACCAGATGATAACGATCGGACACAGCGCGGGTGCGAACTATGCGCTGCCCTCCGCCATGAGAGCATGTGAGGAGCATGCTTTCTCCCTTCGCGGGATCATTCTGGACTATCCGCCGCTCGACATGGTGACTCCGACAAAGGATAAATTCTACACGGAGGGCTGCATACCCATGGAGCTCTCGGATCTGTTCAATGCCTGCTACTGCCTGCCGGAACAGGCGGGGGAGCCCTTCTGTTCGCCAGCCTTCGCGCCGGACGAGCTGCTCCGCTGCCTGCCGCCCGTCACGATCCTTCCCTGTGAAATCGACTCTCTGCGGGATGAAGCCGAGCAGTTCGGTCTGCGTCTTGCAAGGCTCAGGGTGGAAGTCACTCTGCGCCGCTATGTCGGGCTATCGCACGCGTTCAACCTCAACTATGATCTCCCGGCCTCACAGGAGTCCATCGACATGATGGTCCGCCAGGCGGGTAAATATTTACAGTAAAAGACAAAAGGTTTTAATCTGTTTCCTGAAACGGCCGATCAGGAAGCATGTTTATAAACGTATACCAAAAAACAACAATCTATTTTTGAGGGAAAGGATTTTACATTATGTTTGAATCAGTTATCAAAGATTTTGCGTGGGTGGGACTTCTCCTGCTGATCGGTACCTGGCTGAGAGCTCATGTGAAGATTCTCCAGAAGCTGTACATTCCCAACGCGGTCATCGCCGGTTTCGTCGGAATCCTTCTGGGCTCTGAAGTGCTGGGGCGCTTCTGCCCCGTCTACATCCACTGGTCGGAGTATTCAGGTCAGTACGCGACCCCGCTCCTGGCAATTCTGTTCTGCGTGCAGTTC
>JAJQCG010000031.1 GCA_021202815.1 Lachnospiraceae bacterium
AGTATATCAAAAAGCTGGGGAAATGCAAAACTATTCCGGTTTATCCGGGTTAGGGATTGGCCTTGCCTGCCTTGCAATATCTGTTTTGTCGGATAAAGGTTAAGGATAGGCAGTTATCTTGCCATGGCAAAAATTGAATAAGGGAAGTGCAGAGCCGTCCTGTTATAACAGGGCGGTTTTTACGTGGGGTAAAATCAGGTTAATCAGATGATCAATGGCTTTCTATACCATAATTTGCACCAAATTTCAATTTAATTAATAAGTTAATTGCACCTTTACCGTAATTTTACCTGAATTTCACGACAAACTCACGATAAACGAAGAAATGCCTGCTATAATGCCTCCTTGACCGAACGGATTATTCTGCGAAAGGAAAGGGAATCAGAGCGTGACTGTCTGGGATGACATGAGACAATTGCTTCTTGAGGCGAGCAAGGTTGGCCCGGTAAAAATGCTGAAATACGTGGCGGTACTGGCAGTTCTGGTACTGAGTCACATACCCTGCCTGAAGCTTGCCGGGAAAGTGTATTATTACTGCGGCTGGGAAAGAAAAAGGGATATGGCTCTTTCACAGGGGCATGAGATTATGGCGAAGCTGATCAAAGGGCATAATGATCACATTGATTACAGTGCGGGAGGATCGCTTGCGGACTGTCACCCGTCAGGGATCTATGAATATATGCTGAATGGGGAGACAAAGCGATACCATGCCGGCTTTCAGGGCTGCGAGTATCCGCCAAAGACCCTCGCGCTCTACTACATAAACAATCCGAACCGCATGTTTTCCGTAGATGAGAGTCACCTGGGCGACGGCCTGAGATTTCTGCCGGGGTTTCTGGTATCGGGACTGCCCTGGGTGCTGGCGGCAGCGACGGTTATTTTGCTGGGGCTGGCGCCATAGAAATCATCCGGAAGCCGCGAGGGGCAAGGATGTACGGAACTGATGAAAAACGAAAGTGAGGGAGCAGACATGAACAACGGAATTGACACAAGGTATACACAGGACAGGGAGCTTTCCTGGCTGCGCTTCAACGAGAGAGTGCTGGCGGAGGCGAAGGATGAGAGCGTGCCACTGATGGAGCGGCTGAAGTTTGCCGCGATCTTTGCCAGCAATCTGGACGAATTTTTCATGGTGCGGGTGGGATCGCTCCACGATATGAGTCTGGTGAAGGAACCGCATATCGACAGCAGGACAGGAAAAACGCCGCAGGAGCAGCTGCAGGATATTTTCCGGGCGGTCGTTCCGCTCTATAAACAGCGCGACCGGATTCTGGAGGAGCTGGAGACGAGGTGTCGCGCCTGCAATATCTGTCGACTGCGCTACGAGGAGCTGGACAGTAGGGCGAAAAAGCAGGCTGCCGTCTGGTTCGAGAATGAGCTGCGTCCGATCCTTTCGCCGCAGATCGTTGATCTGCATCATCCCTTTCCCCATCTGCCCAATAAGGGGTTGAGCATTGTCATGAACCTGCAGGCGGACGGAAAGGAACTGCTCGGCATTCTGCAAATTCCGTCCTCGCTTCCGTTATTTCTTCGTCTGGAGGAGCGGGGTGTCCATTATATCCTGACCGAGGATATTCTCCTCGAATTTACCGACCAGATTTTCGGACAGTTTGTGATCACGGATCAGGCGGTGATCTGCGTCACCCGCAACGCCGATATCAGTCCGGAGGACGAGGCCTACGACGTGGATATGGATTTCCGCCAGCATATGCGCAAAATCATGAAAAAGCGCACCCGTCTGGCGCCGGTGCGTCTGGAAGTGCAGGGAGGAAAGGACGGGAAGCTGGTCGAAATTCTCTGCTCCAGCCTTTCATTGGACAGCGAGCAGGTATTTCATATGAAATATCCCATTCACCTGAGCTATCTTTTCACGCTGGGAGATATGCTGCCAAAGGAAAGCGCCGCCGCGCTCTGTGATCCGCCCTATACGCCGGTCTATTCGCCTTTTCTGAACCGGAACGAGAAAATCATTCCACAGATCGAACGAAAGGATGTGCTGCTGTTTTATCCGTATGAATCGATGGATCCCTTTCTGCGGATGATTTCGGAGGCGGCCTCCGACCCCGACGTTCTTTCGATTAAGATCACGATTTATCGCCTGACTGCCCGCGCCAGACTGGCGGAATACCTCTGCGCCGCGGCGGAGAACGGAAAGCAGGTGACGGTTCTGATGGAGCTGCGCGCCCACTTCGATGAGCAGAACAATATCCTGTGGGCGGAACGGCTGGAGGAGGCCGGCTGCACGCTGCTCTATGGATTTGAGGGAATCAAGGCGCACTCCAAGGTTTGCCTGATTATCCGCAGGGAACGGGGAAGGGTTCGCTATATCACGCAGATTGGAACCGGAAATTATAATGAAAAAACCGCAAAGCAGTATACCGATCTCTGCCTGATGACGGCAAATCAGGAAATCGGGGAGGACGCGGCTCTGCTGTTCCAGAATATGGCGACCGCAAATCTGAATGGGGAATACGCGCATCTGCTGGTATCGCCCTTTGCCCTCAAGGAGAAGGTCATCGCCTGCATCGACGGCGAGATCGCAAAGGGCGCAAAAGGATACATTTTCCTGAAATTAAATTCCCTGACTGACCGGAAGCTGATCGACAAGCTCTCGGAGGCTTCCCGTGCCGGGGTGGAGGTCGTCATGAATATCCGCGGGATCTGCTGCCTGCTTCCGGGAATCGAGGGGCTGACGGAGCATATCCGCGTATTTTCGATCGTGGGACGCTATCTGGAGCACAGCCGCATCTACTGCTTCGGACGGGGAGAGAGCGCGAAGCTCTACATTTCCTCCGCCGATTTCATGACGAGAAATACGGAGCGCAGGGTGGAAGTGCCATGCCCGATGCTGGACCAGGAGAGCAGAGCGCGGCTGCTCCACATTATTGACGAGCTACAGCGGGACAATGTAAAGGCGAGAATCATGAGGCCGGACGGGACCTGGCACCGGATCAAGGATGCAGAGGTCTCCGTCAGCTGCCAGGAGTCATTCCAGCAGGAAATGCTGCGGGCGGAGACAGAGGCGAAGAGCAGCGACGGTGCCGGGAAGCCGGTCAAAGGGCTGGCGGAGCGTTTATACCGGATATTCAGGAGGAAATCCTGATGTTAAAATTTTTGCTGCTGATATTTGTTTTTTTAGGGCTGTGTAGCATGGATTAAATGTGGTAATATAAAGAACAGTAGATGGAAAGGCGTTGATATCGGCGCGGAGCAGGAGGGAGAGACAGGATGAAATCAAAATCCAGTTTGCTTGAGCGGAAATGGATTTGGTATGACGTGGGGAATTCCACTTTTACGCTGCTGGCGGCGACGCTGCTGCCTATATTCTTTCATACGCTGGCCGCCGACGCCGGGATATCGGAAACAGACTATCTGGCATGCTGGGCTTACGCCACCAGCGTGGTGACAGTGATTGTGGCGGTTCTGGGGCCGGTCGCGGGCTCGCTTGCGGACTTTCGCGGGGTTAAGATCAGGATCTTTGCCCTCAGCGTGCTGATCGGAGCGCTCTCCTGTATGGTGCTGGGCTTTGCGGCGCACTGGATCTTCTTCCTCCTTATATTTGTCCTGGCGAAGACGGCGTATCAGCTCAGCCTTGTGATCTATGATTCCATGCTGTGCGATGTCACGACGCTCGAACGGATGGACGAGGTCTCTTCCCAGGGCTATGCCTGGGGCTATATTGGTAGCTGTGTGCCCTTTGTCGCGGCGGTCGCAGTTTATGTTCTGTACGCGATGCTGGAAATTCTCTCCATGGCAGTCGCATCCGTGCTGTGCTGTCTTATCACGGCGATCTGGTGGCTTGGCTGGTCGCTTCCTTTGTGGAAAAGCTATGAGCAGAAGCATTTCGTGTCGGAAGGATCGCAGTCAATTCTGCGGGGATTTCAGAATCTGCGGGGAATATTGGGAGAACTGAAGAAAGACAGAAAGGTTCTGTGGTTCCTGCTGGCCTTTTTCTTCTTTATCGATGGCGTCTATACCATTATCGATATGGCGACTTCCTATGGGACATCGCTGGGTCTTGACATGGTCGGCCTGCTCGCGGCTCTGTTGGTCACGCAGATCGTGGCCTTCCCGTCGGCGCTTCTGTTCGGATGGCTGTCGCGGAAAATCCGTTCGGAAAGGCTGATCGCGGTCTGCATCCTGGCCTATTTTGCCGTCACGGTCTACGCCGCGTTCATGACACGCCTGTATCAGTTCTGGATTCTGGCCGTTGTCGTCGGCATGTTCCAGGGGAGCATTCAGTCCCTGTCCCGGTCTTATTTCGCAAAAATTATCCTGCAGGAGAAATCCGGGGAATATTTCGGCATTTATGATATCTTTGGCAAGGGAGCTTCCTTCATGGGGACACTGCTGGTGGGGCTGGTCACGCAGATGAGCGGTTCACAGAATATGGGCGTGGGCGTGCTGGCGCTGATGTTTCCGGTTGGGCTGCTGTTCTTCGGTTTTTCGGTACGCAAACAGGGAGAAGGCAATTAATTGCACCATTCGCCGGGAATCGACAGGCTTTGGCATGATGCTGGTTTATGATTCCCCAAGAAAATAAGCTACCTTTTCCTGATATTTCATCTGCTCCTCGGAGAAAAGCCGCAGTAAGGATTCTGCGCTTTCTGAGGAGCGATATTCTTTTAATCCTTCTATATACTGATCACGCAGGCGATCCTCGATGATAAGGGGAATGATATCTGCTTTCAAGCACTCCCGGAACAGAATCAGTCTGCCGGTTCTGCCATTTCCGTCCTGAAACGGGTGGATGCTTTCATAGCGGGCGTGAAATATGGCGAGCGTTTCCAGATTTTTTTCGGAATTCTCATACCAGTCCAGGAGTCGGTCGATTTCTTCCGCGACCAATGCGGGGGGCGTGGTTTCATACATGCCGATGATGTTGGGGCGCTTCTTGTAATCGCCGATCGCGTAGCCGTTCGCACGATCCTCAAAGACGCCGCTTTTCAGCTCAAAGTGAAATTGTTTGATCAGCGCCGCGGACAGTGACTCATCCAGCGTGTCAATCATCCTGTTGAACATCAGAAAATGACCGTTTGTCTCCTCCACATCCTTCGCCCGGTAGTAATCGGGATTCGAGGGAAGCGAGCCCGAGTCAAACAGGCTCGCCGTCTGTTCCTCGGTCAGGGTGGAGCCTTCAATGCGGTTGGAATTGTAGGCCAGCGCCCGCTGTGTGTATGCGTAGATGCCGGAACGGTCAAATTTCGCTCTCTCGATCTGGAATCGTCTTATCAGTTCCTGCACCATTTTCATGAACCTCCCTTTAAGACTACGAGAATGCAGTTCTTTTCCTCACCTGTTCTAATCAGTATAAAACATCTTTGGAAGATTGTAAACGATGGAAACTCAAGTCTGGTTTTTAGTGCTCCGGCTTATATTTCAAATCGCAGCCCGGTGGTGAGCCTGTGCACGCGGTCGCCAAGCCGCCTCTGCAGCGCCTCAAAGCCGGGCGCGCCGGTGCAGTGGCCGGTATAAATCTCTGCGATGCCCTCCCGCAGGAAGGCATCGCAGAGCGCGTCGATTTCCGATTCTGAGAAGGCGCAGATCTCTCTGCCGTTTTCTTTCCCTTTCATATGCAGGCCTCCGACATAGGCAAAGACCTGTTTCCGGCCGCAGGCTTCTCTGGCTTCCCGGATGATGTTGGCGGCGCCCGCGTGAGAGCAGCTGTTGAAAACTATGAGGCCATTTTCCGTGTCAATGACCAGGCTCTGCTCGTGCGCAAAATCATCGGGAACGTTCTGCCCGTTCCGGCTCTTATACAGCCCCTTCTTTTCCCCGATCCGCGCAAGGCCGCCGGTATTATGCGGCACAAGGAAGGTGTCCGGGAAAATTTCTCTGACGCCGCTTACCAGGAGGAAGTTATCCCGGTGCGCCGCCACATTCCGCGGCACGCTGATTTCATGCATTCCGCCGTTCATGGAGATATAGACGTTAAGTGCATCTTTCCGCGCATATACCTTTGCGGAGGGATCCCGGAGAAAAACTCTCTCAAAACCGGCGGAGTGGTCATAGTGTCCGTGTGACAGGACACAGGCGTCGAGTCCGGTCAGGGAAATCCCCAGCGCGTCCGCATTGTCGCAGAAGGCCTCGCTGCTTCCCGCGTCCAGCAGTATCCGCCGCCCGGCGTGTTCGATCAGAAGGCTGAGCCGTGTTCACAGGCAAGAGAGCCGTCCGATGTGTTTTCGATCAGTACAGTGATCTGGATTTTTTCGTTCATGGAAATTTTCGCCTTTCCGTTTGGTGATTTATTAATTATCATTTTAAATATATTCCTGGTCGATTGTAAAATGAAGTTGAACACCTAAAAAATCCATAGCGATTGAATCC
>JAJQCG010000194.1:0-16807 GCA_021202815.1 Lachnospiraceae bacterium
TACCTTAATTTTTCAGAATTGTTTCAATTGTACGTTGAGTTTCCGAGACCACTCGTGTACTGAATAATTCCGCTACCATTTTATAACCGCTTTTCCATTTTGTCCACCGAAAGCAAAGATTTCTCTGGTATTTATCCGGGAAATCTGGTAGAATGAGCACGGTGAGGTTATGAATATGAAAAAAAACAGAAGAAAAGCCAGAAAATCGAACTCTTTTCCCCTTGACCGCAGGCAGAAGCGGCGTCTGATCGCACTCGGCGAGGGCGTGGCTCTCGGGCTCTGCGTCTGCCTCGTAATTTTCTGCGCCTGGAAGCTTGTCTCGATCATTACCGAATACGGCTCCGGATCAAAAGAATACAACCAGCTTGAGCAATACGTGCTGAGTGAGCCCCTGGACCCAGAGGAGGCGGATGATGAGCTTCAGCAGCGCATCGACCTTGCTTCCCTGCAGGAAATTAACAATGAAGCCATCGGCTGGATCGAGATCACGGGCACGAAGATCAGCTATCCGCTGATGCACACCACGGATAATTCCTGGTATCTGACGCACACCTTCAGCGGGGATGAGAATGCCTCCGGCAGTATTTTTGTCGAGACGGCGAACTCCGCCGATTTTACGGATCTGCACACGATCATCTACGGCCACAACATGAATAACGGCTCGATGTTCGGCACGCTGAAAAAGTATAAAAAGCAGAGCTATTACGAAAATCATCCGTATATCTTTATCGACCTCGCGGACGGCACGCACTGCTATCAGATTTTCTCCTGCCACGAGGCGGAGACTACGGATATCTCCTACACGATCGGTTATGCGCAGAATGACACCTATCAGGCATTTCTCGATGAAATTACAGCTGCGTCCCTCTATGACACCGGGGTGAGCGTCAGCACGGAAGACTCGGTGATTACGCTCTCCACCACGGGCACCGGAAGCGGCGCGACACGCTTCGTGGTTCACGCGAAGAAATTATATTAGCCCAATACACTGTCCGGTTCACGTACAGCGTCATGTTGCAGAAGGAACTGTAAAATGCGAAAATGCGGGCGAGACAGTTCACGAGATACAAAAGATCACATGACGCTGCTTATACTGCAGCGTCATGTTTTACTGTAAAGCAGTGGTGATTGTCAGGTGACAATCCGAAACAAAAAGTGAGGTTGCTCTTATGAAAACTTACGAGACATGCCGGAAGGACTTTCCTTCCTTCTTCTATCATAATTATGCATATACGGAGACCCCGGAAGCGCTTCAGGTGACCTATCATTTTGAGATCCCCGGGCTCGCCTCCTTCTCCCCCGTCTGGGCTTTTCCGAAGCCGGATGAAGATCCTCTGCAGCCGGAGCGTGACGCCCGCCTGCAGACCATGCTGTTTTCACTGGGCATGGTGGAGCTCATCAGCTACTGGAAGATCGCCTGTCCACCGAAGGTCATCATCCGCGCGGGCGCGCTCGACCGGGAGCAGATTCTCTGGTGGAAGAAGCTCTATTTCCTTGGGCTCGGCGAATTCTTCTACACAAACGGCATTGAGGCGGATCCCGACTCCTTCATGGAAATCGTCTCAGAGGGCAGTGGGCTTTCATATCCGTCTTTCGTGGATGCGCAGTTCTCCGGTGCAGAACAGGCTTCCGATAGCAATCGGCTCTTCCGCTCGTCACAGCCATCAAAAAACCTGCACGGCTGTCTGGTTCCCGTCGGCGGCGGCAAAGACTCTGCCTGCACGCTCGAGCTGCTGAAGAAATCCGGACTTCCGCTGAAAAGCTATATCATCAACCCCAGGGGCGCGACCCGGAAAACCGTCGAAGCCGCCGGGCTGAATTCCGCGGACTCTCTTAACGCCTCCCGCACGCTCGATCAGCGCATGCTCGAGCTGAACCGCGAGGGCTATCTGAACGGGCACACACCCTTCTCCGCCCTGGTCGCCTTCTCCTCGCTGATCACTGCGTATCTACATGGGCTGGAATATATCGCGCTGTCGAATGAGTCGAGCGCCAACGAGAGCACCGTGGCCGGGAGCAGCGTCAACCACCAGTACTCCAAAAGTTTCGAGTTTGAGCGGGATTTTCATGAATACAAGGAGCGTTACATCGGCAGCGGCGTCTACTATTTCAGCATGCTGCGCCCGCTGTCCGAATTCCAGATCGCGAAGTATTTCTCCGGCCTTGGCTCCTACCACGATATTTTCCGCAGCTGCAATGCGGGCAGCAAGACGGATGTCTGGTGCGGCCACTGCCCGAAGTGCCTGTTCGTCTTCCTGATTCTTTCCCCCTTCCTGTCCCACACGCGCCTGACGGAAATCTTCGGAACAGATATGCTGGAAGATGAATCCATGCTCACGGATTTCCGGAAGCTGACCGGGCTGGCGAGCGAGAAACCCTTCGAATGCGTCGGCAGCCGCGATGAGGTGAACGCCGCGATCTGCCTGACGATCGAACAGATGGAGGACTCGGGCGAGCGCCTTCCCCGTCTGCTCGCCTGGTATCGGGAGCAGCCGCTCTACGCCGCCTCATTCCCGCAGCGCCATGCCTTCGAGCGCCGTTATGATCCGGCACATCTGCTGCCGCCCGCTTTTCTTAAAATATTAACCGATGAATGCTATGGAGGAGAACTGCCATGCTGCGCCGACTGAAAGAACAGATCAAAGGAAAAAAGGTACTGATCCTTGGCTTCGGCCGTGAGGGACGCTCCACCCTGCGCAGGATTCTGGAGGTCGGAGGCTTCGGTTCTCTCGCGATCGCCGACCAGCGTGCCGCGGAGGCAGATCTTTCCATCCCCTTCCTGTACGGGGAGCACTACATGGATACGCTGGATGACTATGATCTGGTCTTCAAAAGCCCGGGCATCGTCCTTCCAGAAGATCCTTCCTCATACCGCTGCCGCGTGACTTCTCAGATGGAGCTGTTTCTCGAAGAATACGGCGCGCGGACGATCGGCGTCACCGGTACCAAGGGAAAGAGCACGACGACGACGCTGCTCTATCATATTTTGCAGGAGGCCGGGCGCGACGTGGTGCTCGCCGGCAATATCGGCATTCCCGCCTTCGATATTCTCGAGAAAATCGGTCCGGAGACGACGCCGGTCTGCGAATTTTCCTGCCACCAGCTCGAGTACATTCACGTCTCGCCGCACATCGCCGTCCTGCTCAATATCCACGAGGAGCATCTCGACCATTACGGCAGCTTCGAGCGCTACGCCGCGTCCAAATATCAGATTTACCTGCATCAGAAGCCGAGCGACCTGCTCTTCTGCGGCGCCGACGTTCTGCCGGAAAAGGGGCGCTGTCAGGCACATGTTTACAGCGTCTCCGACCACACCGCGGACGCTGACGTGCGCCTTGATGGGACGCAGATCTCCTTTGGCCAGAATTTGTTTCCGATTCCTGTCAATGATCTGCACATGCTCGGGCACCATAACCATCTGGACATTGCTTTCGCCTATGCCATTTGCTGTATTATGGGTCTTAAAAATGAGGAATTTGACCGGGCCTTACGCTCCTACGAGCCGTTGCCGCACCGTCTGCGCTTTATCGGCGAACGGGACGGCGTCCGCTACTATGATGATTCCATCTCGACGATCGGCGACACGGCAATCCAGGCGCTGAAGAGCGTTCCCGCCGTCGGCAGCATTCTGATCGGCGGCATGGACCGCGGCATCGACTATGATGACCTGATCGAGTTCCTCTCGGGCCATCCGGTTCCGCACATCATCCTGATGTACGCGACCGGGAGGCGTATTCTCGATGAAATTCGCACGCATTATCCGGACTTTTCAGGGCCGGAGCGCCTGCTCTATGTGGATACGCTCGCCGAAGCTGTCGCGCAGGCCAGGGTGCTGACGCGCCCCGGGGAAGCCTGCGTCCTCTCTCCCGCCGCTGCGAGCTACGGTATTTTCCGAGATTTCGAGGAACGCGGAGAAGTGTTCCGCGAACTGGTATTTTCCTGATTCATAAATAAGCAAAGCCTCCTGCCGTGATGGGCGGGAGGCCTTCTTTTAAATTACAGTTTTTATCTGTCTGGAAGCTCCGATATCAGCAAAACGCCGGAAGCGTGACGGGAATACCGAACTCTTCCAGCAGACAGCTTTCAAGCTGTTCCTTATTCTGGCAGGTGGTCTTCCGGATCTCTCCGTTTTTCCGCAGGGTAAATTCCATATCAAGCATCGACTTGCTGCCGTCCGGCGTGTAAATATACAGAACTCTTTTCTGAGTAAAGAGACCGTCCGGATTGTTTGCGGAGGTAAAATTCAGCGGTGTGAAATCAACCTGCCGGAACAGATGGTCTTCAAACTGCAGAATCCCCTCCCATTCTCCCTGGTGAAGGCGCTCGATCCGATAGTCTCCATCCGCCGTCGTGACACGGAAGGAATCGCCGTATATCTCCTGCACCCCCTCATGCAGGCACACGAGTCCTTTCGGCCCCGGGCCGCCGTAACCGACATCACAGTAATACTTTTCTCCTCTCTCTCGTACTATCACTCCCATATGGGAGACCGGCGGCAGGAAAGAACGGTTTCGGATGATGCGCACCGCAATCGGATAAGCATCGTAGCCGAGCTCCCTTAAAAGCGCGAGAAGCAGACTGTTCAGCTCGAAGCAATAGCCGCCTCTCTTCTGCAGGATAATCTTTTCAAACAACACCTCCTCCGTGAGGTCCGGCACCTGGTGAAAGTCAAACACCGTCAGATTTTCAAACGGGATATGCTCCAGATGCGCGCGAATCAATGCCGACAGCTCTTCCTCTCCTGTTGTGTCGAAGACTGCCAGCTTCATTCGCTCAAAATAGGCTTCCTTCTGTGCCTGATTCATCGCTTTTCCCAGTCTCCCTTCCCCTGTATCTGTCATAGTTCGACTATATCATACTCCTGACCGTTCTGCAAATATTTCCATCATCCGCGCTTACCCGTCCACGCTTCACTCCGGGAAAATCATCACGGTCTGCGCCTCGTCATCATCGTCCGCCCAGATCAGACAGGCTGTTCCCACCCGAATATCATCTCTGGTGACGATATTCTTCGTGAGATAAGGCGTGATTCGCGCGCTGTGCGGAATCCGGTAAATGCGCCCATCGGTAGCGATCAGGCTCAGGTTGCCGTCGTTCTCCTCCGTAAGCTCCGCCGCGATCGCATACTGCGGTGTACGGCTGTCCTCGGGAATATTTACAATCACCACATAGGGCGTCGTCTGCGGCGGCAGAGACATCATCATCTCCGGCCCCAGGTAAGCCTCAAAGCTGCCGGTCTCCACCTCATCCAACGATACCGGCAGACCTGTGGAGGCGTCCAGCACATAAGTCTCCTCGCCGATGGTCAGCTCGATTTCCCCTGCAGAGGACACATCTGACTGGTTGTCGACAACAATCACGCCGTCATAAGTATCCGTCACAACGCCCCAGATACGGATCGGTGTCGCTAGTTCCGACGCCGCGGTCGTTTCCTCCGGCACTGCTTCTCCTGCCTCTGCCTCAATCTCTATTCCGGTTTCTTCCGCGTCCGTCTCCGGCGTGTCTCCATCATCAGCCTCTGTCTCAACTTCTGTTTCTGCTTCTGTCTGCATACCTTCCTCCTGACTGTCTTCATTCTGTGCGCAGCCGAACAGCAGTGCGGACGAGAGCACAGCGATCAGCAACAGGCGATATTTATTCTTCATAGCCGTTCTCCTCATCTCTTTGAATATTCCAATTATGGCACAGACACACGTATTTCTCAAGTGATTCTGATTTCCAAGTTGTGGCATTCAGCTTTAAAATTGTTACGCCCGCATCGACTGCATACTACATAGACAGTCGTCCCAAATGTGCTTGTTTGTATTGCATTCGATTGTTGTGCATCTTTCACAAATATTGTGAACGTTTTGTAAACACGGATGATTTCTACGTATTTTTAGTGTATACTGGTAACCACAAAAAGCAACTGTCCAGGCTTTTACTGTTTTATCCACTCACTGCTGAAAACTCATCCATTCCCGGGCTGTCGCCCGTCGATTCCAACGATCATTGTGAACAAAAAGAATGCCTACCGTGACATTTTTGCCTGTTCATTTATGAAATACTATGCTAAAATAAAGGAGATCACACATGGAAAAAAGCAAAAAGAACGCGCCGCCGTTACAGGAACTGAACCTTGCCGACCGTTTCCTGTTCGATGAGGTCATGGAGGACACCGACGCACACCGGGATGTCCTGAGCATTATCCTTGGGAGAGATATCTCTCTTCTGGATGATTCCGAAACGGAAAAAGAAGTCCGCATCTCGTCACTGGCACGCTCTATTCGTCTAGATGTATTCGCGATCGACGAAAATCAGGATGTCTATGATACAGAAATGCAGAAGGTGCGGAAGCCCGATCTGGCGAAGCGAAGCCGCTATTACCAGGGGATCATTGATACCGGTATCTTAACCCCCGGAATTCCGAACTACAAATTATTGAACAATACGTACATTATCCTCATCATGACTTTTGATCCGTTCGGCTATGAAAAATACTGTTATACCTTTAAGCCGGTCTGTCAGGAAGTCCCGGGATATGTTCTGCGGGACGGCGCGACCCGCATTTTCCTGAATACACACGGGAAAAATGATGACGAGGTATCTGCGGAGCTGGTGGAATTCCTCCACTATGTAGAAAACAGCACAGATCAGACGGCGCAGCGTTCGAGCAGCGAACGGGTTCATCGAATCCACAGACGTGTGCAGGAAGTTCGCCAAAATGAGAAAGCAGGGGTGAAATACATGCTGGCGTGGGAAGAAAAATATTACGAACGTGAAGAGGCTCGTGAAGAAGGCCGCGAAGAGGGTCGCAAAAAGGGTCGTGAAGAAGGCCGCGAAGAGGGTCGTGAAACAAACACCATGGAAAGCATCCGCAATCTTATGGAAACGTTGAAGCTGTCCGCCGAGCAGGCGATGGCTGCTCTGAAGATCCCTGAAGAAGAACAACAAAAATACTTCGATATGCTGAAATAAGAAGATGCACACATTAGGCGGATCAGTCCGAAGGAGATATGCACCATGCTCAGCTACTACCTTTCCCAGCTTCAATCTATTCTGTACGTAATCCCGGGCGCGATGGTCGCCATCATTCTCCACGAGTGCGCCCACGGCTGGGTCTCGGACCAGCTCGGCGATCCGACGCCGCGCGCATCGGGGCGTCTTTCCCTAAATCCCATAAAACACTTTGACCTCATGGGAACGATCTGTCTGCTCATCTTTCACATGGGCTGGGCGAAGCCCGTTCCAATCAACCCGGGCTATTACCGCGACCAGAAGAAGGGCGTCATCCTCGTATCGCTCGCCGGGCCGGTGACGAATTTCATTCTGGCCTTCCTCTCCCTGCTGATCTACGGCCTGACCCTGCTCTACGCCCCGACCGACTCCTCGCTGTGGTATACGATCCTTCTGGTTGTCTATTACAGCGCGATCATCAATATCGGTCTCGGCGTCTTCAACCTGATCCCGTTCCCGCCGCTCGACGGCTCGCATGTACTCGAGGAGCTTATTCCTGCCGTCGCGCGCTTCTTTCAGCGCTACCGGCTGTACGGCAGTCTGATCCTGGTCGTGCTGCTTGTATCCGGAGCCCTGAGCCGCCCGCTGTCATACCTCGACAATGCAGTCCTGAACGGAATGTGGCGGATCATCTACCAGATCCTAATTCATCTGCCCACGCTGCCGTCCGGGGTGCTCTGATTCTTCTCATAAATAATCTTCAGTCCCTTGAGCAGCAGCGCGTCGTCAAGGATGATCTCCCGCCTGCAATAAGGGATCAGTGTTCTCGCGAGGCCGCCCGTCGCGACGACGGTCAACTTTTCCCCGAGCTCCTCCTCCATGCGGTCGAGCATCCCGTCGATCAGCGCCACGTTCCCGTAGAAGACGCCGCTCTTCATGCAGTCGACGGTATTTTTCCCGATAAGCCGGGTCGGAGCCTCGAGACTGATCTTCGGCAGCTGCGCGGTGCGGGCGGTCAGCGTGTCCGCGGAGATGCGCATGCCCGGGATGATCGCACCGCCGATGTAGTTTTTCTTCGCGTCGACCACGCAGATCGTCGTGGCCGTCCCCATGTCGATGATCGCCGCTGGCACAGGATACTCGTTGATCACCGCGACCGCGTTCACGATGCGGTCGCTGCCGACCTGCCGCGGATCGTCCATCAGAATATTGAGTCCGGTCTTCACGCCTGGCCCGATGACCATGACCTCCCGGTTCAGAATCTTCTCCATCGAACGTCGGACAACATTCGTCACCGGCGGTACGACCGAAGAGATAATGCCCCCGTCCAGCTCCGCGATCGAGACATCGTGCAGCTCCATGATGCTCTTAAAGCTGATCGCGTACTCGAGCTCGGTCCTGGTCGAGACCGTCGAGAGCCGCTCCACAAAACAGATCTCGTCCCCGCGGACGCAGCCCACTACAATGTTTGTATTTCCAATATCTACTGCAAGTATCATATTCTGTTCTCCTGTCGTTTCATTGTGTTGTAATTTACGTAACTCCAGTGTAGCATGTTTCCCTTTACTTTTCTATCTTTTTATGTCAAACTATTTGGAGAAAGCCTGCAATTTTCAGAGTAGCTGCGAAGCAGGCAGGCTCTTCAGTCATAGAGACTACTTCATGAATTGCAGTTAAAAAGGAGGATTTCCCCATGCTGAAAAATAAATGCGTTGTCCTCGGCGTCACCGGGAGCATCGCCGCTTATAAGATCGCATCCCTCGCGAGCGCGCTGAAAAAGCAGCACTGCGACGTGCAGGTCATCATGACGAAAAATGCGACGCAGTTCATCACGCCGCTCACCTTCGAGACGCTGACCAGCCACAAATGCCTGACCGACACCTTCGACCGGAATTTCACCTTTGAGGTGGAGCATATCGCCGTCGCAAAGCGGGCAGATCTTGTGCTCGTGGCCCCTGCCACCGCCAATATCATCGGCAAACTCGCGCACGGCGTCGCGGACGACATGCTCTCGACCACAGTGCTGGCCTGCCGCTGCCCGCTGCTGCTCTCCCCGGCGATGAACACCGCCATGTATGAGAATCCGGTTGTGCAGGACAATCTCACCACCTTACAGCGCTATGGCTGGCAGATCATCGAGCCCACGAGCGGGCATCTGGCCTGCGGCGACACCGGAGCCGGGAAGATGCCGGAACCGGAGACTCTGCTTTCTTATATTATAAAGGAACTCGCTTACGAAAAGGATTTAAGCGGCAAGAAAATACTCGTCACCGCCGGGCCCACGCAGGAGGCGATCGACCCGGTGCGCTACATCACCAATCATTCCAGAGGAAAGATGGGCTATGCCATCGCGCGCGCCGCGATGCTGCGGGGCGCCAGGGTGACGCTCGTCACCGGGCCGACGGCGCTTACGCCGCCGCCCTTTGTGGATGTCGTCCCGGTCGTCTCCGCAGAGGACATGTTCCGTGAGGTGACGGCGCGTTTCCCTGAGCAGGACGCCGTCGTCAAGGCCGCCGCCGTCGCAGACTACGCGCCGGCAACCGTCAGCAGCGAAAAGGTCAAGAAAAAAGAGGGCGACATGAGCATCCCTCTTAAAAGAACCTCCGATATCCTTCAGTATCTCGGCGAGCACCGCCGCGAAGGACAACGCCTGTGCGGCTTCTCAATGGAGACAGAGCATATGCTGGAAAATTCCCGCGCAAAGCTTGAGAAAAAGCATGTGGACCTGATCGCCGCGAACAACTTAAAGACGGACGGCGCAGGCTTCGGCACCGATACGAACGTGATCACGCTGATCACGAAGGACGGCGCCGAGGAGCTGCCGCTCATGAGTAAGGACGAGGCAGCGCACCGGATCCTGGACCGCCTGCTGCTCTGAATTGTTACTCCAAATTTAACTTTGTCGATAGAATCTACTCCGTCAGGATATGGTAGACTGCAGTCTCGATGGCTGACCAGAGGATGAGCGCAAGCATTGCGACAATACCGAAGATCTCACCCTGCTCCAGCAGCGCTTCCAGCCACTCGAGATCAAAAGCCGCGAGAATCATGGCGAAGATCGCCCCCAGCGTTCCCGTCAGCACACTGAGCGCCACGCTGATCCCCAGATAGCTGGCGAATGCGCCGATCACGCGATGATTCTCGAAGAGCTGCCCGAGCGCCATCGCCGCATAAAGGCGGTAAATATTGCTCACCGTCGCAAAGAGGAAAAGTACGACCGCCAGCACCGCCATCACGCACCACCAGGCCGGATTTTCAAGAAACAGGCCCCGGAACGCCTCCGCAACCCAGGAAAAGAGCCAGCGCAGCTCCTTCATACAGAGAACCAGAATCACAAAGGAGAGAAAAGCCACCACTGCGCTGACCACACTGACCAGCAGCGCCGAGACCGCCTTGCCCATGATGAGCTGCCAGGTCTCGACCGGCAGCGTGAAGGCGAGATAACCCTCCTCCTTCAGAAGTCCTTTCCAGAAACGCTGAATGATAAAGAGCAGCGTCAGGATGCCCAGAGCGATCAGGATGCCAAAGAAAAGGACGCTCACCACCGTCGTCAGGACATCTCCGCCCAGACTCAGAAACAGCCCATAGAGCATCGAGTCATCATCAGAAAAGGTCGCCCCCGCTGAAAGTCCGAATAACAGCGAGACGATCGGCGCGAGGATCCACAGCGGGATAAACCCTCTGGAAATCGACCGCATATCATATTTGATCAGTTTTCCCAGCATCTATCGCTCACCGCCTTCATACACCATCATCCGAAACCGTTCCCGGAAGATCTCATCCACAGATTTTCCTTCCTTTTCACGCAGGTCATCCGCGTTTTCATGGCAGAGAACCTGCCCATTCTGCAGGAAAATCACCTCATCCAGCACCTTCTCCACATCCGCAATCAGGTGTGTGGAAATCAGCACCGTCGCCTCCGGATTGTAATTGTTCAGAATCGTCGTCAGAATAAAATCCCGTGCAGCCGGATCGACGCCCGCGATCGGCTCGTCGAGTAGATAGAGCTTCGCGCGGCGGCTCATGACCAGAATCAGCTGCACCTTCTCCTGCGTGCCCTTCGAGAGCGACTTCATCCGAAGCCGCGGGTCGATGTCAAGCGCTGCGCACATTCCGGCCGCACGCCCCTCTTCGAAATCCTCATAGAAATCGCGGAACAGCCCGATCAGATCGCTCACCCGCATCCAGTCGGAGAAATAAGGCTTATCCGGCAGATAACTGACGACAGATTTCGTGTAGACGCCCGGCTCCTGCCCGCAGATCCGCAGCGCGCCGTCCTCCGGTTTTAACAAACCGTTCAAAATTTTGATCAGCGTTGTCTTGCCGGAGCCGTTTGGCCCGAGCAGACCGATGATCCGCCCGCTCTCAAGCTCGAGATTCACGCCGCGCAGGGCGGGCGTCCTGCCATAGCTCTTCCACAAATCCCGGCACTGCACTGTCACCATGCGCTGCTCTCCCTATGAAATCCCTTCTTTTTTATATGCATAAGTTTTCCGCGCTACGCCCAGCTCCTCATTTGCGGGAATCACGTGAATCTTCACCGGAGAGTCCGCCGTCGAGATCACCGCGTTCTGTGTGCAGGAGACATTTTTCTCCGGATCTAGCAGAATACCCATGTGACGAAGCTGGTCGCATACAATCCGGCGCACGTTCGTACCGTGCTCCCCGATGCCGCCGGTGAAGACCAGGTGATCAAGCCCGCCGAGCTCCGCATAGTAGGCGCCGATATAGCGGACAATGCCGTTGCAGTATACGTCGATCGCGAGCTGTGCCCGCTCATTGCCCTGCTCGGCCGCCGCGGTAATATCGCGCAGATCGCCGCTGACGCCCGAGATACCCAGCAGGCCGCCATGCTTCGTCAGACCCTCCAGAATCTCGTCCAGCTCCACCCCCTCCTTCAGAAGGAATGGAATAAGGAAAGGATCCATATCGCCGCTGCGACTCGACTGGATCAGTCCAGCCTGCAGGGAAAGGCCGAAGCTGGTATCCACGCTTTTTCCCTCATCAATCGCGCAGAGCGAACCGCTGCCACCCAGGTGGCAGGAGATCGTCTTCCCGGTGGAGCCGTAGAGCTCCGTCAGCGTCTCCGAGACATAGCTGTGGGACGCGCCGTGATAACCCATGCGCTCGATACCGTATTTCTCATACCACTCCCAAGGGATCCCATAAATCTTGCGTTCCCGGGGAATCGTCTGGTGAAAGGCCGTCTCGAAGGCGCCAATCAGCATCGCATCGGGCGTGAGCTTCTGGAACTGCCGGATCGCCTCAAGATAGGGAATATTGTGCGCAGGTGCGACGACGAGATACTCCTCCATGCCCCGCAGCACCTCCTCCGTCAGCTCGTGGATACCGTAGTAGTTCTTCGAGAGCACCGTCTTAAATCCGACCCGTTCGAGCTCCTTCAGATCTTTCAGGCTACCATATTCCGGATCCAGCAGGCACTCCAGAAACATCTGAATCCCCTCCGTGTAGGTCGGGATCGACAGCCCCTCCCGGTCGATTCGAAATCCGTCCGGCCTGCGAAAATGGAAAATCGCGCAGTCCGTACTTCCGACGCGTTCGACTCTCCCCTCCACGAGCACCTGATCGCCCGGCATATTAAAAAGCTTGAACTTCAGGGAGGTGCTCCCCGCGTTGCATACCAGTATTTTCATCGTGTCAGTAATCTCCTTCCAGCTCAATAAAAAGTCAAAGTAACGGTTGCAAATCCCAAAAATATGGGTTCAGTATAGCAAAAAATAACTTCTCATGCAATATTTGCAAATATATTTGTGAAAAGTTCAACAAACCTGTTGCATTATTCACAAGGCTGTGCTATGATTTTGGCAAGTAAATAATAGCGAAGTAGAATCTTACGCGTTAAGTATCCGTGGATGGGGAGTTGCCGCGGAACGAAAAGCCGGAAGGCTTGCGGTGTTTGATTCGCGCCCGTTGCTACATATGAGTACATCTCAGATGTGGTGCCAGTATTATTTATGACAGGTTCCCTAATCATTGCGGAGGAATCCCCTGCACAGCAGCATTCCCCGTACCCTGCATTCATCGTGGAGGTGTATTTTTTATGCAGATTTCCAAAGAAGCCCTGAATTTCAGGAGTCAGGTACAAAACCTGTGCAAAGTCCAGAATCTGTGTGTCTGCGGCTTTCTCATCGCCCTTTATGTGGTGCTGTCCCTCTTCAACATCCCGATCTCGGAGATCATCGAGATCCGCATCGGCTTCCTGGCCTTCATCGCCGCCGGCATGATCGGCGGACCGGTCATGGGCTTTACGGTTGGGTTCCTCGGCGACGTGCTGAACTGCTTCATCCGCGGATTCGCCTATTTCCCGGGCTTTTCCCTGAGCTACGCGCTCGTCGGCGCGCTCTGCGGCCTGGTACTCTACCGCTCCAGAATTTCAAAGGCACGCGCCGCAGCCTGCGCTTTCGTCGAGTATTTCATCAGCGTCACGCTGTCTTCGGCCTGGCTCTACCTCATGTACGGGACGCCGCTGCGTGTCCTGCTGACGAGCCGACTGATCAAGTGCACGGTGAACTTCTTTGTGAATATTGTGATCATCTACGTATTTCTGGAGGCTTTCCAGAGAATCCTGCATGTGGCGATGCCCGCGCGGAGATAGCGCTGTTCTGTCTGCATGCGGCCGTTCAGGTCATGGTCGCCTGCAAACGGGATATACAGAAGTATCATTGAAGGTTCAGGCCTTGCGGGCAGCCAGTTTAAAAAATCATGAACTCCCTCATATTGAAACATGCCCGCGTGAAAATGCCGCTGACAGTCTGCAACTGTCCCGCGGCATTTTCCATCTGTTCCGGCACCTTTCAAATCTGTTGTTCCTCGCTTTGTTTTCCGGCACGGTATTAAATTCCAGACTTTATGTGCAGAATCCGCCTGTCATCCCACCTGTTCTTTGTTAAGCGCCTCCTCCGCATGTTTCACATAGAGCTGCCGGATACTCTCATATTCCCCAAGCCCCTTCAGCACGCATTCCACCTCAAAGCCCGCGGCGCGGAAGCGCTCCCGCCAGGAATCCTCCGAACCCGCCATATCGTTCAGCACATGATCCCCTGCCACAACCATAAAAGGCGTCAGAATCACCCGCTTTGCCCCGCAGGCTCTCACAGACTCCACCAGAGACTCGAAAGACGGATATGCCTCAACCGTCCCGACGAAGACGTTTGAATGCCCCATATCCTTGAAGCGCCGATCAAGCGCCTCGTAGACCGGATTGACATCGTGCGGCGTCCCATGACCCATGAAAACAAGTGCCTCATCTGCCGCGAGCGGCCCGCACTCTTCCATAAGCGCGGCGACGATCGCGCGGGAATCCTCCTCCTCGCTAAGGAGCGGCAAACCGATGCATATGCGCGCGAAACGCTCTGCGTAAGCCATAATTTCCTCTGTCATATGATCGTTCTCGATCCCGCAGATTACATGCGACGGCTGTACAAGCAGGTCGGTAATTCCCTCCGACAGCATCTGCTCCATCGCCTCCCGCACAGTGTCAATCTCCAGGCCGTCCCGCCTTTTCAGCTTCCGGATGATCACGCCGCTCGTCCACGCCCGGTACAGACGCCTGTCCGGAAAGTCTGACGCCAGCTCCCGTTCAATCGCGTCGATATTCTTCTCCCTGGTCTCGTTGACACTCGTGCCAAAACTGACCACAAGAAGTCCCTTGTCTGTATTTCTGTCCATTTTCTGTCCTCCTGTCCGGTATCCGATTTACTCCGCGCGCATGATTTCTGAACTTCTGTCCCTTATTCCATCACTTTATCTCTATCCTACCACAGACCGTGCAAAAAGAACAGGTAAAAACCGCCGGAAAATGCCCCGAAAAGAGCAGAAAATCCTTGACGCACCGGGCTGCTTATGCTATAGTATCTAAGGCTGTCTGGTATCGGGCGGCCAAAAGTTGCGCGAAAAATCACGTGAGGCTATTTCGGGGGCGGTGTCCATGCAAATGGATTCTCCCGGGAGCGATGGCCCCACGGAAGAAAAACCAAAATGGAGGAAGAAAAAAATGAGCGTAATTTCCATGAAACAGTTGTTGGAAGCCGGCGTCCACTTCGGACACCAGACCCGCAGATGGAACCCCAAAATGGCGGAGTACATCTACACGGAGCGTAACAGCATCTACATCATCGACCTGCAGAAGTCCGTGGTGAAGGTAGACGAGGCCTACCGCGCTGTCGCGGATATCGTAGCCAATGGCGGCACGATTCTCTTCGTCGGCACGAAGAAGCAGGCGCAGGACGCGATTCAGGCGGAAGCTGAGCGCTGCGGCATGTTCTATGTGAACGAGAGATGGCTGGGCGGCATGCTTACCAATTTCAAGACGATCCAGAGCCGTATCGTGCGCATGAAGCAGATCGAAGCCATGGAGCAGGACGGCACCTTCGATGTACTGCCGAAGAAGGAAGTCATCGCCCTCAGAAAAGAGCTCGAAAAGCTGCAGAGAAATCTGAACGGCATCCGCGATATGAAGCGCCTCCCGGACGCGATCTTCGTGGTCGACCCGAAGAAGGAGCACATCTGTGTGCAGGAAGCCCATTCTCTTGGCATCCCGCTGATCGGCATCTGCGATACCAACTGCGATCCGGAAGAGCTGGACTATGTGATTCCGGGCAATGACGACGCGATCCGTGCGGTCAAGCTGATTGTCTCCAGAATGGCAGACGCTGTCGTCGAGGCGAGACAGGGCGAGGCCGAGGAGTATGACGAGCAGGCGGAGTACGACGAGGACGCCGCTTACGAGGAGCAGGAATAAGCTTTTTGAAGGAGGGTTCATGATATGGCTATTACAGCTGCAATGGTAAAAGAATTAAGAGAGATGACCGGTGCGGGTATGATGGACTGCAAGAAGGCCCTGACCGCCACCGAGGGAAATATGGATGAGGCCGTCGATTTCCTGCGTGAAAAGGGACTTGCCACCGCGCAGAAAAAGGCCAGCCGCATCGCCGCCGAGGGCATCGTTGCGACCGCTCTCTCCGAGGATGCGAAGAAAGCCGTCGCCGTAGAGGTGAATGCGGAGACCGACTTCGTGGCAAAGAACGAGAAGTTCCAGGGCTATGTGGCGCAGGTCGCAGCGCAGGCTCTGACGACGAAGGCCGCGGATGTCGAAGCCTTCCTCGCGGAGGAGTGGGCAGCCGAGCCTGGCAAGACCGTGAGCGAAGCTCTGGCGGCACAGATCGCCGTGATCGGCGAGAACATGAAGATCCGCCGTTTTCAGCAGATGGAGGAGCAGAACGGCTTCGTCGCCTCCTACATCCATATGGGCGGCAAGATCGGCGTACTCGTGGACGTGGAGACCGATGTGATCAACGATGAGATCCGTGAGATGGCAAAGAACCTTGCGATGCAGGTCGCCGCGCTCAAACCGATCTACACGAACAACAGCGAGGTTGATGAGACCTATAAGGCACATGAGCTTGAGATTATCAAGGCGCAGATCGAGAATGACCCGAAGATGGCCGGGAAGCCGGAGAAGGTGATTAACGGCGCGGTGATGGGCCGTCTGAACAAGCAGCTCAAGGAGATCTGCCTGCTCGATCAGGTCTATGTGAAAGCCGAGGACGGCAAGCAGCTCGTCTCCGCCTACGTGGCGCAGGTTGCAAAGGCCAACAGCGCGAATATCGCGATCAAAGGCTTCGTCCGCTTCGAGACCGGCGAAGGACTTGAGAAGAAGAACGAGGACTTCGCAGCAGAGGTTGCAAAGCAGATGGGACTTTAATCCCCTTCCCAAAACAGTAACCCCCCCCCCCCCCCGGGGGGGGGGGGGGGGGGGGGGTTTTTTTTTTTTTTTGAAGAAAAAAAAAAATTTTATGAAAAAGGAAGTGGAGTGTAGGGGGGAAGGGTGTTTATTTTTTTTTATATTGTG
>JAJQCG010000194.1:16817-26226 GCA_021202815.1 Lachnospiraceae bacterium
TGATGCTGATGTCGTGGGTTTTAAACTGATTTGTGATATTAACACCTTGCAAAAAAATAAACCCCCCCCCCCCCCCCGGATTGCTCCGGGGGGGGGTACTTTTTTTGTAACAGTTCAGAACAGCATTGAAATGGAAAGACAGACTGTGCAGGTTTACCTGCTAAAGGCTGTATTTACATTTCAGGATGGGCGGAACACCCATCAAGCCTCAGACATATGACGCGCAAGCGGCATATAGCCTTTGAAGAAGGCGGTCTGTGGCCTGCTGTTCTGGATAGTTACTTTTCTTACCTGCTGATCAGTCATCCCAGTCCGCCTCGTACTCGAGGATCGCGCCGGTGACGGCATTGATCGTGCACTCGTATTTCATATTTCCCTGATAGAACTCGATCTCATATTCCATGATTCCGTCGTCTTTCTCCAGCTTCGCCTTCTCGAAGACCACGTCTGATGCAGAGAGCCCCGCCCGGTTCAGGGCGATTGCCTTGGCCTCGTCCACACTGATGTAGGAACCGCTGTCCGTGCTGCCGGAAGAAGCGGTGTTCCCGGAAGAAACAGAAGCTGTCTTCAGGGCTTCGACGCTCTTATCCACAATTGCGCCGTCCGAGACACGGATCTCATACTCATACTCTGTGGTCGAGCTGTAGAACTCGATATCGTATATGGTGACACCGTCATCAGTATCCTGATGCGCTTTTATGAAAGTCACATCGGAGGCGGAAACTCCCGCGTCAGCGAGCGCGATACTTTTTGCACTTTCCAGATCGATCGCCGTACTCGTGGTGGTCGTGCCGGAGGAACCGCTGCCGCTGCCCGAGGACGTTCCGGAAGTCACCTGCACAGGAGTCGTCTCCACAGTCTCTACAACCGCCGCCTCGGTGACCGCCTCGGCTTCCGCTACGACCACATGCGTCTCTTTGGATCTGCTGTAGATCTCCCCGCCATTCATCTTGATCTCGTACTCATATTCGACATTTTCGGCGTAGAACTCAATATCGTAGACCGACTGATTATCATCGTGGTCGAGATCCGCCTTGGTAAAGGTGACCTCAGATGCGGTAAGCCCCGCGTCTGCCAGGGCGATTTCCTTCGCCTCCTCCAGCGTGATCTCCGTGACCTCCGCCGCCGTGCTGGCCAGGGCAACGATCTCAGCCGATTTCTTGATCACGGTTCCATCTGACGCGAGAATCCAGTACTCATATTCCGTATCATCCGCGGTGAAATCCACCTCATAGATGAACTGCCCGTCCTCATGGTCAAATTCCGTTCTGACATACAGCGCCGAGGCCGGATCCACACCCGCGTCGGCAAATGCATAGTTCTGCGCCGCCTCCTCGCCGATGGCCGATTTCTATGCGGCGGCTGTCCTCGCTCCCGACGCTGCATAGGCTGTCCCAGCTCCTAAGAGCGCCACTGCCGACGCGATCCCCGCGATCGACATAACTGTTTTTTTCCTGGTTCCAAAGAATTTCTGAATGATATTCTGTTTCATCTATTTTGTCCTCCTTTTGTTTTCTGTAAGCACAGTATAAAACAGAAAAATTAGAAGAACATTAGAGCGAAAAATTTTTCAAAAATATTTTAAAAGTGGTTCCGCGCCCCGCTTCGCTCTCCGCCCTGACCTCACCGCCGTGAAACTCGACAATCTCCTTCACCATCGCGAGACCCAGTCCGCTGCCCTCACCGCTGCGCGAGACGTCAGCCTGGTAAAAGCGCTCGAAGATGTGCGGCAGGCTCTCCGCATCGATGCCGACGTCGTCGTCCTTCACAAGAAGCACGATCCCGCTCTCATCGGAGCGCAAAGTCACCCATATATGACCGTCGGCATTCCCATAGCGGTATGCATTGCCGATGAGATTCGTCAAAAGGCGCGTCAGCAGCTCCCGGTTTCCGCAGAAATGGATGTCCGGCTCCGCCTCGCAGCACAGCTCGATATTCTTCTCCCGCAGCAATGCCAGGTCAGTACAGACACTCTCCGTCAGCTCGCTTAAATTAAGCTCTTCTTTTGCGTAGCGCTCCGGCTGCAGCTCCAGCCTGGTGAAGTCCAGAAGATTTCCGATCAGACGATTCATCTTGCGGCTCTGCCGCTGAATGACCTGAAGCGCTTCCTCATATTCCTCCTGTGTCTGCGGAGACTCCAGGGAGAGCTCGCACTGCGCGCTGATCACGGCGGCCGGCGTCCGCAGCTCGTGGGAGGCGTCGGAGACGAAGCGCTGCTGCGCCTGGAAGGATTCGTCCAGCCGCGTGAACATCTCGTTGAACTGCCCCGCAAGCTGGTGCAGCTCATCCTGCCCCTCGCTCAGCTCAATCCGCTTTCCCAGGTCGTTTCCCTCGCGGATCTGTGCCGCCGTATCCGCGATCTGCCGGATCGGGCGCAGCGTCCGCCCCGCAATCAGAAAACCGCCGATGATCGCCAGCACAACAAGACTCGGCAGGAGGATAAGGGATGTTCGCGAAATGGCAGACAGCTCAACCTCTCCCTGCGTCTCAGCGACGATCCCGCGCAGCCACAGATCCTCGAGTCCTTCCATATCCAGCTTTCGGTCAAAAATATAGTAGAGCGTCCCATCCACCGTCACGTGCTGCACCTCGGAGTCGAGGAATGCGACCGAGGCGCTCTCCCTCGCGATCGGGTTTTCCCCGTAGACCAGCGTCCCGTCCGTCCTGCAAAGAGACGTGTAAATATCATTGACTGCGTCGAGGAAGTCGTCGTCGATCTCAATGTAACCACCGTCAAAATGCGCGTAATAGTCCACGTCGTTATCCGCGTAGAGATCGTCGATCGAGCTGTAATACTCGACCTCGTCCACGTTATTCTCCACAGTCTGGATCAGTTCGTCGCGGATCGTCTTCTGGATGATCTGGCGGCTGGCCGAGAGAATCACAAAATAGGTGAGCGCGACAACCACGATCAGCACAGCCGAAAACCAGAGCGTGATCTTCGCGCGGATGGATAGTCGTTTCAAAGCCTATACGTCCTCCTTCAGTACATAGCCCCTGCCGCGCGCCGTATGGATCAGCTTCCGCTCCTGCCCGCTGTCAATCTTGCGGCGCAGGTAGCTGATATACACGTCCACGACATTCGTGCCGCCCTCATAATCATAGTTCCAGATGTGATCCTCGATCTGTTCCCGGGAGAGCGTAATGCCCGGATTGTGCATCAGGTATTCGAGCAGCGCGTATTCCCGCGCGGAGAGCGTGATCTCGCGCCCGCCGCGCATGACCCGCTTTGCAGCGCAGTCCATGACAAGATCGCCGACCACGAGCTTGCTCTTCGCACTGCCATGGCTCGTCCGGATCATCGCCCGGATGCGCGCGCTCAGTTCTTCAAAGGAAAATGGCTTCACCAGATAGTCATTTGCTCCGCTGTCCAGGCCCTTCACGCGGTCAGCGACAGAATCGCGCGCCGTCAGGAAAAGCACCGGCGTCGTCTTTCCGGCATTTCGCAGAGCCGCAAGCACGGCAAAGCCGTCCGCCCCGGGCATCATGATATCCAGAATCACGGCGTCGTAATCCGCGCAGGTCAGCATCCCGATCGCCTCTCTTCCATCGTGGCAGCTGTCCACACTGTAGCCGTCCGAGCTCAGTTTTTTGCTGATGATGCGGTTCAGATCCCGCTCATCCTCCGCAAGAAGTATTCGCATATAAACCCTCATCCCAATTTGCTTCAACGTGTGCTTCCGAACCGGGCTGTGCAGATGATTCCGACCATGTGTTGTCGGAGAAATGCCCGGCAAAAAAGAATCTGCCTTTTCGAGGATGCATTACTATGAGTCCCACGACTCGACCAGAATCATAATGCCTTCCCCGATCGTGATCCGGGCCGCGTCCTCCGTGATTTCATTCGAGACGCCTCGCCCTGCGCTTCCGCGAACGGTAAAGGAGTAATCGCTGAGCGGATATTTCACCCCCCGCAACGTCACGCCGCTCACATCTCCCGTAAACGGGATTAACGAAAAGAAATTACCGTACTGCTCTTCGCGTTTCAGCGAAATGTCGCCGCTGATCAGCCGAATACGGTTGTACTCGTCCAGAATGCGGCAGGAAACGCCTTTCTCAAAGGGCAGATACAGTGTATGGATATTTCCGAGCACATGATCGAGCCGCGTGCCGGTTGCGCCGAGAAGCGTGATATCCGTGCTGCCCAGCTCCAGCGCAAGTTCGACGGCGATCTGCGTGTCCGTAGCGTCCTTCTCCGGCCGGAATTTCCGGACTTCGATATCCGTGTGCCGATACGCTTCCAGAATGCCCGGCGGCAGACTGTCAAAATCGCCCACGATGCGCGTCGGCCGGATTCCCTGCTCATAGCAAAAGGCAAGCCCTTTATCCGCACAGATGATGTGGTCAAAGGGCTGCTTCAAAACGCCGAGGGCAAAATTCGTTTCGATCCTGCCCCCGCTGATAATCAGAGTTTTCATTTCTCCATGATCTCCAGGAAGTCGCGCACATTCTGTCCGATATCGCCCTTGAAAATGGCGGAACCGGCCACGATCACATTCGCCCCGGCGTCGAGCACCATCTGAAGATTTTCCTTCTTGATGCCGCCGTCCACCTCGATATCGGTGTCAAGCCCATGCACGTCAAGCATGGCGCGCAGCTCTCTGATCTTCTGCGTGGACTCCGGAATATAAGCCTGCCCGCCAAAGCCCGGCTCCACCGTCATGAGAAGGATCATATCCGCCTCGTCGAGAAGATCCGCGAGCACGCTGTTCGGCGTCTTCGGCTTGATCGTCACACCGGCTTTGATTCCTTTTTCCCGGATCGCGCGCAGGGTCTTCTTTATATCCTTGCAGGCCTCATAGTGCACAGTGATGATGTCCGCGCCGCAGCGCGCGAATTCATCAATATAACGCTCCGGATCCACGATCATCAGATGAACGTCCAGCACGAGATCCGTGATCTTCCGCACCGATTCCAGCACCGGCATGCCAAAAGAAATGCTGGGAACAAACAGTCCGTCCATCACGTCATAGTGCAGGTACTGCGTGCCCGCCTCCTGCGCCCGCCAGATATCGTCGCCCAGATGCGCGAAATCCGCTGATAAAATCGAGGGTGATAAATAATTCTTCATAATTTAATGATACCTCCTCTTTTCCCGTTCACACAATTCTTCGTAAAAATCAAGATAGCTGTCGTATCGTCTTCTGTGAATATTCCCGGCCTCCACAGCCGCTTTTACCGCACAGTCCGGCTCACGCGCATGTGCGCAGCCGGGAAAACGGCATTTATTTTCATAGGGAGCAAATTCCGGAAAATCATAACGGAGCTCCTCCTTCTTCGTCTCCATCAGATCGAGAGAGCTGAAGCCGGGCGTATCAAAAAGATAGCTGTCCTTCTGAATCCGGAATAACTCGCTGTGCCGCGTCGTGTGCTTTCCACGCTCCAGCTTCTCGCTGATCTGTCCGGTCTCGCTCTCCGCCTCCGGAATCAGCAGATTGGTCAGCGTCGACTTTCCCACACCGGAAGGACCCGCCAGCGCGGTCGTCTGCTCCAGAAGCATTCCTTTCAGCTCCTCCGAACCCGCTCCCGTCTTCGCGCTGACAAAGACAAGCGCGCTGCCGCTTCCCGCATAGATCCGACGCAGCTCCTCCTGATCCTCCTCCGCCTCATCCAGCTTATTGAAGCAGATAATCGAGGGAAGTCCCTTCTGCCGCATCATGACCAGAAAACGGTCCAGAAGCCCCAGATTCGGCTTCGGCTTCGACAGTGCGAAGACGATCAGCGCCTGCGTAAGATTCGCGACCGCGGGTCTCACCAGCTCGCTGCTGCGCGGCAGAATCTCCTCAATATTGCCGCTGTGGTCTTCCTCCTTCAGCGCCTGTATCTCCACAAAATCTCCGACCAGGGGTTTTAAGCCCCGGTTTCGAAAGATACCCTTTGCCTTACACTCATATACACCCCGGTCCTCCACGTAAACATAGTAGAAACCCGCGATGCCCTTGATAATCCTTCCTCTCATTCGCTCGACGACACCGGTCCCAGACTGACGTAGATCGTCACCTCACCATCATAGTCCACCGTGCTGCTGGGGCTGAAACGCGTCACATAGCTCGCCCCCACAGAGCTGCTGTACTCCGTCGCCTGGGAAACCGTACCCGTAAATCCGGCGTTGCGCAGCGCCGTCACCGCCGAGTCGTAAGTCATATTGACCACGACAGACGGAATGGTGACCTTCTGCTTTCCGAGACTGACCGTGATCGTGACCGTGCTCCCGGCAGTTACGCTCGTTCCCCTGTCCGGATCGGTGCTGATGACCAGACCGCTGCGAATACTGTCCGAATAGGCCTCCTTCACAGCGACCGTGAAACCATCCGCCTGAAGCTCTGAAGTCGCTCTCGACTGCTCATGTCCGATCACGTCCGTCACAGTCGCCTTCTTCGGGCCGCTGCTGAGGACCAGATCAACGGAGGTGTTCTTTTCCACCGTGGAATTGGCGTCCACACTCTGGCTGATGACCAGCCCCTCCTCCACAGAATCACTCGTGCTCTCCGTCACCGAACCGACGGTCAGGCCGGCTGCCGTCAACGCGCTGCGCGCGGTCGACTCATCCTTCCCCACCACGCTCGGCACCGTCACGGTCGTCTCTTCTTCCTCCGCCGTCGTGGTGGAAGAATCCTCACCGCTCGATGTCACCACCTCCACGGAGCTTCCCACTTCTACACGGCTGCCTTCCTCCACGCTCTGGCGGATGATCTGCCCCGACGCGTACTCAGAGGATGCCTCCGAGCCCTTCAGGGTAATGCTCAATCCCAGCTCTTCCAGCTCGATCTTCGCCTCCGTCACCGTCATTCCGAGAAGACTGGGCATTTCTACCGTGTTGGCGGATGCGCTGTCCTCATCATCAACGCTCTCCTCCGTCTGCGTATCGTCTGAATTCGAACTGCTGCCGGAGCCCAGGCCGAAGAGCCTTGACACCAGGAGAATCACGATAATCACAATGATAACGGCGAGCACAATGCCTGCCACGGTCATGGCTTTCTCAACGGTCGGACTCAGGCTTTCATCATCATCGTCGTCCTCATCCTCGTCATCATCCTCTTCGTCCTCGTCGTCTTCCTCCTCCGGGTCCTCATGACGCGCGACTCTTCTTACATCCTTCACCTGCTCCGTCGTGTCTTTCGTCACGATCACGGTCCTTGCCTGGCTATCCGGATCAATGATCTTTACAAAATCGTCGTCCGGATCCATCAGGGACTGCTTCAGATCCGCGATCAGGTCGCCGATATCCTGATATCTGCGATCCGGGCTCTTCTCTGTCGCCTTTTTGATAATCTGTGAGAGGCTGTAGGGAAGATTCTTACAATAGGTCTCCGGCGGAACCATCTCCTCCTGCAGGTGCTTGACTGCGATCGTCACCGCGGAATCCCCGTCAAAGGGAACCCGGCCCGTCACCATCTCGTAGAGCACAATGCCCAGGGAATAGATATCGCTCCTGTGGTCGACATATCCGCCCCTCGCCTGCTCCGGGGAGGAATAGTGGACAGAACCCATCGCATTCGAGGTCGTCGTCTGGGAGGTGGTCGCCTTGGCAATGCCGAAGTCGGTCACCTTCACCTTGCCCTCCCGGGAGATGATAATATTCTGCGGCTTGATGTCGCGATGTACAATCTGATTATTATGTGCGACCTCGAGCCCCGCGGATACCTGGATCGCAATGCTCGTGGCCTCCTTGATCGTAAGGCTCCCCTTCCGCTCGATGTAATTTTTGAGCGTGATGCCCTCGACCAGTTCCATGACGATATAGTAAATACCGTTTTCATCGCCAACGTCATAGACATTCACGATATTCGGATGCGCGAGCCGCGCCGCAGACTGCGCTTCCTCTTTGAACTTTCTCACAAAGGCGTCGTTTCCGCGGAATTCCTCCTTCAGAATTTTGACTGCGATATAGCGATTGAGTTTGTGGTCCTTGCCCTTGTAGACCTCCGCCATGCCGCCGACTCCAATTTTTTCCAGAATCTCGTAGCGGTCTCCCACAATCGTACCGATTTTAATCATAATCCTACCTCACTGCTATTCTACTTCTGCCAGCACTACCGCAATATTGTCCAGACCGCCGTTTCTGTTTGCCTGCAGAATCAGCTCGCTGCCAATCTCAGACAGAGGACGGTCCCGGCTGATGATCCGGCCAAGCTCCGTATCCTCCACCATATTGCTCAGGCCGTCGGAACAAAGCAGATATTTATTTCCGTGCGCCGCTTCCAGGAAATAAAGATCCGGCTGTATATCTCCCTGTATGCCAAGCGCTTTTGTAATAATATTTTTGTCGGGATGCTTCCGTGCTTTCTCCGGGCTGAGTTCGCCTTTTCGCACAAGCTCCGCCACATAGGAGTGATCCTCTGATATCTGGCGGATAGTGCCGTCGGCGATCTCATAGATCCGGCTGTCGCCGACATTTGCCGCGATCGCCTCCTCCCCCGAGACCGTCAGCATCACGAGCGTCGTGCCCATGCCTTCATAGTCCTCGCACTCGCAGGCCTTCTCGAAAATCCGGTGGTTCGCGTAGCGCACCGCCTTCTGAAGAATCAGCGCCGGACGGGTGTCCATGCTCTTCTGCGCAGCTTCGATGACGCTCTCCACCGCCAGGGAAGACGCGATCTCCCCCGCTCTGTGACCGCCCATGCCGTCCGCCACGATATATAGATTCGGAAGGTTCCCCACCGGGGCATCCGAGGCGTATACGCAATCCTGATTGATCTTTCTTGTCCTTCCCACGTCTGTCATTGCAACTGATGCATGCACGCTTCCTTCACCTCACTTTTCAAGATATCGCCTTCTGAGCTGACCGCAGGCGCCGTCGATATCCCGACCCATTTCTCTTCTTATAGTAACATGTTTCCCCGATTTTTCAAGAATTTCTTTGAAATTCAGGACTTTTTGATGTTCCGGTCCTCTAAGGCCGCGCTCCGCAACCGGATTGACAGGGATCAGATTAATATGGCAGTTCCTGTTCCCAAGCAGCTCCGACAGCGCCCGGGCGTCCTCCGGCGCGTCGTTCACGCCGCTGACCAGGCTGTACTCAAAGGTAACCCGCCGTCCCGTTTTTTCGAAATAATAGCTGCAGGCGTCCAGCACCTCGGAGAGCTCATAACGCTTCGCGATCGGCATCAGAGAGAGGCGCTTCTCCTGTGACGGGGCGTGCAGCGAAAGCGCCAGTGTGATCTGCAGCTCCTCGTCCGCCAGTCTGCGCATCATCGGCACGATACCGCAGGTCGACACCGTCACATTCCGCTGGCTGATATGCAGCCCGCCCTCAGCGGTCAGAAGCCCGATAAAGCACAGCAGCGCGTCATAGTTGTCGAGCGGCTCCCCGCTGCCCATGACAACGACGCTGTGAATGCGCTCTTTCGACCATTTCTGTATCTGATAAACCTTGTCAAGGATCTCGGACGGCCGCAGGGAGCGCGCA
>JAJQCG010000194.1:26236-37463 GCA_021202815.1 Lachnospiraceae bacterium
CTGCGAGGAGACACAGGCCGAATTTCCGTAATGATAACGCATCAGCACGCTCTCGATCACATTGCCGTCGCAGAGACGAAACAGAAATTTGCTGGTGCCGTCCAGCTTCGAGGTCTGTACTTCCAGAAGTTCCAGGGAAACCAGCTCGTACTCCGCACGCAGCCGCTCCCGCAGCGCTTTTGAGAGATTGCTCATCTCATCGAAATCGTCCGCCAGCTTTTCATGGAGCCAGCTGTAGATCTGCCCTGCGCGAAACTTTTTCTCCCCCATTTTTTCCATCTGATCCTGCAGCTCGGCAAGCGTCAGAGATTTGATATCCGTCATCAGACTTTCCTCTTTAATTTCGCCATGAAGAAACCGTCCCAGGGATCGATACCCGGCAGCGTCTTCTTCTGCGTTTCCAGGACAAAAGGATAGTGGGCGAGCAGCCATTCCACATTCCCCTCATTCTCCTCCCAGTGCACGGTACAGGTGCTGTAGAGCAGCGTCCCGCCCGGCTTCACATAGCGCCAGGAAGCGTCCAGGATCTGTCTTTGCAGCAGCACCAGTTCGTCCTGCTGCGCGGGCGACATCCGGTACTTCAGATCATGCTTTTTATTCAGAACGCCGAGTCCCGAACAGGGAAGATCTGCCAGTACAACGTCCGCCTTCTCAAAGGACTCCTCGTCCGGCTGCCTCGCATCCCGGCAGACGGTGCGGATATTCGAAAGCTGTGAGCGCGCAATATTTTCACGGATCATCTCCACCTTTTCCTCCGTCAGGTCACGCGCTTCGACCATGCCGCTGCCGCCGAGCAGCTCCGCCAGGTGCAGGCTCTTTCCGCCCGGTGCGGCGCAGAGATCAATGCAGTAGTCTCCGAGGCGCGGCGCTGCTAGGAGCGCCGCCTGCATCGAACTGACATCCTGCACCTGGAAAAGCCCTTCCCGGAAGGACGGCAGTGCACGCAGATAATCATAATCGGAAAGCGCGAGCGCGCAGTTCGTTCCCTCAATCTCGCATACCGTCGCGCCCTCCGCCTTCAGGCGTCTTTTAAGCTTTTCCCTGGTGATTTTTGAGAGATTGACGCGAATCGTCGTCGGCTTCTTACGGTACTGATCCTCCAGCATCCGAAGAGTACACTCCGCCCCATATTCCCGCGTCCACTGCTCCACGATCCACTCCGGCGTAGAATAGCGGACCGAAAGATCATTCGGCGCAGGCTCCGGTCTTCTGCGCGCAATATTCCGCAGAACGCCATTGACAAAACCCGTCAGACCGGAAAAGCCCTTTGCCCTCGCAAGCCGGACCGCCTCGGAACAGACCGCGGCGTCCGGCACCTGATCCATGTATTTCAACTGATAGACCGACAGCCGCAGAATGCCGCGGATCACCGGCTTCTGTTTTTTCGACGGCACTTTGGAGACCTGATCGATGATCCAGTCGAGCTCGATCAGACGCTCGATCGTGCCCTCGCAGAGCCTCGTGAGAAAGGCCCGTTCCCGCTTTTCCAGATACTGATAGCGCTCCAGCATGCCGCGAAGGGTCGTGTGCGCCATCGCCCCGCGCTCCGTCACCTCCAGAAGGTACTCGAGCGCGAGCATTCTTACATTGATCTGTTCCGCCACGTTTCGTCCCTCATCTGCGCTTTCTGCCGCCGCCAAAGAGGATCAGCAGGCGGAACATGGACAGAATCGACGCCGCGGCCGCCGCCACATAGGTCATCGCCGCAGCGGACAGCACCTTTCTCGTGCCATGGAGCTCCTCCTCCGTGAGAATCCCGGTATCCCCGAGGATGCGCACCGCACGCTTCGAGGCATTGAACTCCACCGGCAGCGTGATGAGCTGGAAGGCGACGCCAAAGAAGAAGCAAAGCAGGCCAATCTCAATCAACACATAGGAGCTGCCAAACAGGATTCCGACGAGAATGATTGGCAGTGCGGCCTTCGTCCCGAAATTTGCGACCGGCACGAAGGTATTGCGGATCTGGAGCGGCACGTAGGCGCGGTCATCCTGGATCGCGTGCCCGCACTCGTGCGCCGCGATGCCGATCGCCGCCACGGAGGTCGAACCATAAACGCCGTCGGACAGGCGCAGCACCTTATCCCGCGGGTCATAGTGATCGGTCAGATTTCCATGAATGTACTCCACCTGCACATCATAGATACCGGCGCCCCGCAGGATGCGCTGCGCGGCCTCCGCCCCCGTAAGCCCGGAATAACTGCGTATCCGCGAATATTTCCGGTAGGTGGAATTTACCCGCGCCGACGCACACATGGACAGAATCGCTCCGATCAGCACTAGAATATAGGTGGGATCATAGAACAGCATGTCAGGCCTCCTTTTCCGCCGGGAGCAGCAGCCCCGGCTCGATCTTATATCCGCGCAGGAAGGCGGAGGTCTCCATCCTCGCCTTCCCCTCGAGCTGCAGTTCCGTGATCGAAAGGATCCCCTCCTCGGTCTGCACCAGGATCGCGTCCCTTCTCAGCTCGATGACCTCGCCGCAGGCGCCCTTTCGCACGCCCTCCGGCAATACATGGCATTTCCATATCTTCAGCGTCTTTCCAAAGAGCCGCGTATAGGCGCTCGGCCAGGGATTTAAGGCCCGCACAAGCCGCTCAATGCTCACAGCGTCCTTTGTCCAGTCGATCTTTCCCATGCTCTTTTTCAGCATTGACGCGTAGGCGGTCGGGGACTCCCCCTGCTTCTCCGGGACAATTTCGCCCCGCTCCAGCCTGCCAAGCGTCTCCACGCAGAGCTTCGCCCCCGCGGCGCTAAGCCTGTCAAAGAGGCTGCCGCCCGTCTCGTCCTCATCCAGCGGCACGACAACCTTCGCGAGCATATCTCCCGTGTCGAGCCCCTCGTCCATCTGCATGATCGTGACGCCCGACTCCTTCTCTCCGTTCAGCAATGCCCACTGGATCGGCGCAGCGCCCCGGTATTTCGGCAGGAGAGACGCGTGGACATTGACGCAGCCGTATTTCTTCATCTTAAGAATTTCCTTCGGGATGATCTGGCCAAAGGCGGCCACCACGATCACATCGGCCTCCGTCTGCTCCAGCGTTTCCATCGCCTCGCGTATTTTCAGCGGCTGGATGACCGGGATGCCAAGGCGTTCCGCCGCCGCCTTCACCGGCGTCGGCTGCAGGCTGTGCCCGCGCCCCTTCGGACGGTCCGGCTGACTCAGAGCGAGCACGACCTCATGCTCTGATCCCGCCAACGCTTCCAGAGTGTCGACCGCGAAGTCCGGCGTTCCCATAAAGATAACCCGCATATTAAGACTGCTCCTCCTCTTCTTCCTCATCCTCTGCGGTGACGTCGCGGAGCTCTCCCTCCACGAAATCCTTGTAAAGCTTTCCGTCCAGATGGTCGCACTCATGGCAGATCGCGCGTGCCAGAAGCTCCGTTCCCTCGAGCTCGTAGTAGTCGCCGTCCTCCCCCATGAACTGCACCGTCACCTCATTGGGACGGGTCACCGTACCGGCCTTTCCCGGGAGGCTTAAGCAGCCCTCATCCCCGGTCTGCTCCCCTTCCGTCCTGGTGATCTTCGGGTTGATCATGACGATCGGCCCCTCGCCGATGTCGATCACGACAATACGCTTTAAAATCCCGACCTGCGGCGCGGCAAGCCCCACGCCGTTCGCCCCGTACATCGTCTCCAGCATATCCTCGATCAGCATGCGGACCCGCGGCGTCACCGTCGGAACCTCCCTGCTGATCTTCCTTAAGATCGGATCTCCGTCATATCTGATATTTCTGGTTGCCATCTCTTCCTCCTGCACTAATACGACTGCTGCGGATTGTAGTCAAACTGTACGCGCACCCGGTCCCACTGCGGTTCTTCCTTTATCCTGCATTCCAGCCGACGCTTGATCTCAAGCAGCCGTTCTTTTCTTTCATATTTTATATAAATTACCCTGCGATAGATATCATTTTTCTTTGAGAGCGCCGCGACTGCCGGGCCGATCACCTGCAGAGCCGGATCCTGCGCACGGATATACGCGCCCAACCCCTCTGCTCTCTGCTTCAAAAGCTCCTGCTCCTCGCAGGAAAGATAAATTCCCAGCATCTCCTGCACCGGCGGATAAGCCATGAGCCGACGATAGGAAAGCTCCTGTTCATAGAAGGCGTCATAGTCCTGCCGCGCTGCAGCCCGGATGCTGTAGTGCTCCGGCCGGTAGGTCTGGATCAGCGCCTCGCCCGGCTTTTCGGCACGCCCGGCGCGCCCGACCGCCTGCGTCAGCAGCGTGAAGGTTCGCTCCGCCGCGCGGTAATCCGGCGCGTGCAGGGAGATATCCGCCGCCACAACGCCGACCAGCGTCACATTCGGGAAATCATGCCCCTTCACGATCATCTGCGTTCCGACAAGCACGTCAGCCTCGCCGCGTCCAAAGGCGGAGAGAATCGTCTCATAGCTCTCCTTCGCGCGCGTCGTATCATAATCCATCCGGAGCACACGCGCCGCGGGAAACAGGCGCTTCACCTCGCGCTCGATCTGCTGCGTCCCGGCGCGGAAGCCGGAGATATAAGGCGAGCCGCAGGACGGACATTTCTTCGGCATCCGCGTCTCATAGCCGCAATAATGGCACTTGAGATAACCGTCCGTGTGAAGGGAAAGCGACACGTCACAGTGCGGGCAGCGCAGCGCCTCGCCGCAGGAGCGACAGGAGACGAAGCCCGAAAAGCCCCTGCGATTGAGAAAGAGCATCACCTGCTCTCCCCGGCGGAGCCGTTCGCTGAGGGCGTCTGTGAGCTTTCTGCTGAAAATGCCCCGATTTCCCTCGCGCAGTTCCTCTCTCAGATCGATAATCTCCACCTGCGGCAGCACGGCGATCCCGATCCGGCTGTCCAGCCGATACCAGCCGTAGACGCCCTCCCGCGCGCGGTAGCTCGATTCGAGCGAAGGCGTCGCGCTGCCGAGCACGACGGAAGCGCCACAGAGGGACGCACGGTAAATTGCCGCCTCCCGCGCGTCATAGCGCGGAACCGTCTCGCTCTTGTAGGCTCCCTCATGTTCCTCGTCGATGATGATCATTCCCAGATCGGAAAAAGGTGTAAACAACGCGGAGCGCGGCCCGATCATCACGTCGAGCTGTCCTTCCTTTGCCCGCACGAACTGGTCATAGCGCTCGCCGTCCGACAGGCGCGAATGCAGCACCGACACCCGGGCGCCAAAGCGTTCGTAAAAGCGCCGCACCGTCTGATAGGTCAGGGCAATCTCCGGAATCAGTACGATCGCCTGCTTTCCCTGCCGGATCACGCGCTCGATGAGTGCCATGTAGACCTCGGTCTTGCCGCTGTCGGTGACGCCCTGCAGCAGGTAAGTCCGACGCACGCCCCGCTCGTAATCCGCCCAGATTCCGTCCACCGCCGCGCGCTGCTGCGCGCTCAGCTCCGGTACTTCTGCCCTTTTCTTAAAATGTCCCTCAAAGGGATTCCGGTAACGCGTCTGCGTCTCGCTCTTCAGAACGCCGTCACGCTCAAGTCCGCGGATTACCGGAGCGGTAATCCGATAGCGCTCCGCCGCCTCCCGCTTTGTGATGGTCCCATCCGCGTCGAGAAGCGCCGCAAGCAGTCTGGCCCGCGCACGGTTATTTTTTTTCAGCTCCTTCCGGAGCTGCTCCTCCGCCTCTTCGCGCGAGATGATAAGCCGCAGCGTGACGTCGCACTGCCGTGCGACCTCCTGCTTCACCGGGAGTACTGTCTTTAGCGCCTGGTTCATCGTCGAGCCATACTGTTCGCGCATCCAGGCTGCGAGCGCGATGAGCTGCGATTCCGCACACACAGAGCCTTCGACAATTCCGCCAAGCTCCTTGATCTTCTCCGGCGGATAGTCCGGCTCCTCCGTAATGCCGGTCACATAACCCTTCATCGGGCGGTTTCCCCGGCCAAAGGGAAAGCTTACCTGCATGCCGATCTGAATCTTCCCGCTCAGTGCCTCCGGCACGCGGTACTGGAACACACGATCCAGCTTTTCATGTGAAATGTCAACAATGACATCAACATACTCCATCTATCTCTCCGCCAGCTCTTTTAAAACCTCCTGGATCAGCACGCGCTCATCCATCGGGTATTTTACACCTTTGATCTCCTGATAATCCTCGTGACCCTTTCCCGCCAGTACGATCACATCGCCATCCAGCGCGTTCCCGATGGCATAGCGGATCGCTTCCTTCCGGTCGCAGATCTCCACGAAATCACCGTCTGTCTTCGCCATGCCGATCTTGATATCGTCGATGATAGCCTGCGGCTCCTCGTAGCGCGGATTGTCCGAGGTGATGATCGAAAGGTCGGCAAGCCGCCCCGACACCTCGCCCATCTCGTAGCGGCGGAGCTTCGAGCGGTTCCCGCCGCAGCCGAAGACGCAGACAAGCCGCTTCGGGTGATACTCCCGCAGGGTGTTCAGAAGACTCTCGAGCGCCATCGCATTGTGCGCATAATCGATCATCAGCGTAAAGTTGCCCGGCATCGGAATCATCTCGATGCGCCCCTTCGTCTTCACGACGCGCAGCGCCTCCTTCAGATCGTCCTTCGACACCCGGAAGTGCTCACATACGGCGATCGCAACAAGGGAATTGTAGACGCTGAAGCGGCCCGGTACGTCGATCTCCACATCCATATCCAGCTTTCCGGAAATATGGTATCGCACGCCCAGATAGCCCTCGCCGCCCAGCAGCTCCATATCCGAGGCACGATAGTCCGCCTTCTCTGAGAATCCGATGGTTTCGAGATCACAGGTATGACCGTCCAGCACCAGATCAAAATTCTCATCGTCAATATTCGCGATGCCGTACCGGCACTGCCGGAACAGAAGACCCTTACAGGCCGCGTACTCCTCAAAGCTCGCGTGCTCATTCGGGCCGATGTGATCTGGCACGAGATTCGTAAAAATTCCGATTTCAAAAGGGATGCCCGCCGTCCGGTGCATCATGAGCCCCTGCGAGGATACCTCCATCACGCAGATCTCACAGCCGGCCTCCACCATCCGGGAGAAATATTCCTGAATCAGGTAGGACTCCGGCGTCGTATTGTCCGCCGGGATGCGCTCGTCTCCGATAATCGCCTCGATCGTGCCGATGAGCCCCACGCGGTAGCCCGCATGCTCCAGAATCCCCTTGATCATAAAGGTCGTCGTCGTCTTCCCCTTTGTACCAGTGACGCCGATCACCTTAATCCTGCGTGCCGGCCAGTCAAACCAGGCCGATGACAGGATCGCCAGCGCATAGCGCGTATCCTCCACCTCGATCAGCGTCACGCCCTCTGGCACCTCCACCGGACGCTCCGTCACGATGCAGCTCGCACCCGCGGCCACAATCTCAGCCACATGCTCGTGGCTGTCATAGGCGAGACCTTTAATACAGACAAAAAGGCAGCCTTCCGTGACCTTTCTCGTATCATAGACGAGTGCGCTGACCTCGCCCTTCGCCATTCCCTTTATCAGCCGGTAGTCAAGCTCCGCGAGCAGTGCGGATAGTTCTTTCATAACGTGTCTCCTTATACAAAACGCTTTACATTATTCTAAGCCTTGTGTTCCAAAAGTTTTCAGAATTGCTGAACTTTCATCGCCCGAATGACAGTATAACACACGACGGATAATGTCAGCAAGACGGGCAAAATGCTCTCCAAAATATTGTAAATCAGCATACTGGAAAAATCAATGCCACGTCCAAAACTTGTCGCGCATACTGCGCTCTCACAAAGTGGGCAGGAACCGCAGCCTGCGCATTCCTGCCCACTGAAATCTCTGTATTCTTATCGAATGATCGTCCCCGCTCTCTCCTCCAGCGCTTCCTTCGCGTTGTCGAGATCGGCGATGACCGTCACTCGCCCCGGCTTGCCGGAGACAAAGGAGACCGCCGCCACGACCTTTGGCAGCACGCTCGTCTCATCGAACTGTCCCTCCGCAATGTAGGCGCGCGCTTTCTCCACACTGATCGCGTCGATCGGCTCCGCATTCTCTTTTCCATAATTCAGATAGAGCTTTTTCTCGCTCGTCAGGAGCAGCAGCATATCGGCGTCCAGAAGCTCGGCAAGCTTGCCGCTCGCAAGATCCTTTTCAATGACGGCGCTGGCGCCCTTCAGATGATGAGACTGCCGGAGCACCGGGATTCCGCCGCCTCCGCAGGCGATGACGACATGGCCCGCGTCCGAGAGAACGCGGATCGACTCGATCTCAACAATGTCCTCCGGCTTCGGTGCGGAGACAATCCTGCGATAGCCGCCCTCCACTTTCGTCACATAATTACCCTTCTCCTCCTCGGTGTCCGCCTCCTCGCGGCTCATGACACGACCCACGACCTTGACCGGCTTATAGAAGGAATCGTCGTAGGGATTTACAACGACCTGTGTCAGAATCGTGGAAACCGGGCGACCAATGCCGCGGTTCAGGAGCTCCTCGCGGATCGCATTCTGCAGATCGTAGCCGATATAGCCCTGACTCATGGCCGAACAGACCGACATCGGCGCAAAGGTGTAGTCCGGGTGCTGTTTTCCGAACTCATTCATGGCCGTATGGATCATACCCACCTGCGGCGCGTTGCTGTGGGAAATGACGACCTGACAGCCCGCCTCGACCAGATCCGCGATAGCCTTCGCGGCGGCCTTTGTTGCGATCTTCTGCTCCGGCAGCGTCGTGCCGAGCGCCTTATGCCCGAGGGCAACGACAACTTTCTTCTTACTCATGACGAAATTCCTTTCTTTTTAACGCAGCAAGCAGGACGATAAGCCGGGTTCTGTCGTGGACAATCATCTATCCAGGCGCGCCGTCACCGGCGCGCTCGAGCGACCTACCTGAAGCTGACGGGCCGCCATATGCTTCTGCTTGGTCTTGCTTCGGATGGGGTTTACATGTGCCCCGCCTGTTACCAGGCGGGCGGTAGTCTCTTACACTGCCTTTCCACCCTTACCGGCCATGCAGCCGGCGGTTCATTTCTGTTGCACTGGCCTTGGAGTCACCTCCACCGGACGTTATCCGGCATCCTGCCCTGTGAAGCCCGGACTTTCCTCACTCCACTCACGTGGACCGCGATTGCCTGTCCTACTTGCTGCACCGTCCATTTTAACCGAAAAAGGCCCGTTTGTCCATGCCTGTTTATCTCAGGATCAGTTCCACCGGACAATGGTCGCTCCCCAGCTGCTCCGCCAGAATACGACTGTCCTCAATATGTTCTTCAAAGCCCTCCGAGACCAGGAAATAGTCGATGCGCCACCCCGCGTTCCGCTCACGGGCTCTCGCCCGGTACGACCACCAGCTGTAGGCCTCCGCTTTATCGGGGTAAAGGTAGCGGAAGGAGTCGACAAAACCGGATGCGAGAAGCTCGCGCATCTTGCCCCGCTCCTCATCGGAAAATCCTGCATTGCCGCGGTTCGTCTTCGGGTTCTTGAGGTCGATCTCCTCCTTCGCCACGTTGAAGTCCCCGGTCACAATGACCGGCTTTCTCTCCTTCAGCGCGCCAAGATATGCGCGAAAATCGTCCTCCCACTCCATCCGGTAGACGATCCGGCGCAGGCCGTCCTGCGCGTTCGGCACATAAACGCAGACGAGGTAATACTCCTCATATTCAAGCGTGATTGCGCGCCCCTCGTCGTCGTGCTTTCCCTCCATGCCGAGATCGTACGAAACTGAGAGCGGCTTCTCCTTCGTCAGCACCGCGGTGCCGGAGTAGCCCTTCTTTACCGCGCTGTTCCAGTACAGCTCATAGTCGGGGAAATCAAAATCCGCCTGCTCCGGCTGCATCTTCGTCTCCTGCAGGCACAACACATCCGGCTGCTCCCTCTCGAGGAATTCCATAAAGCCCTTATTCATGCAGGCGCGCAGCCCATTGACATTCCAGGAATAGAGTCGTTTCATCATAGGTCTATTTCTCCTTCTTCTGCGAGAAACTGTAGGCCGTCTCCAGCGTGCCGTACAGCGCGACCGAAGCGATTACATCCAGGATCGAATGCTGCTTCGTGAAAACGGTCGAGGCAGTGATCGACACAGAAAGCACGCGGCCAAACAGGATGCCGGCACGCGGCAGCTGCCCAGCCTGCATCTCAAGCGTCCCCTGGAACACCATCGTCACATAGGCGTGCATGCTCGGGAAGACGCTCTGCGGCGTATCGACGGTCTGTACGAATTTCATCAGCCGTCCGCTCAGTTTCTCGGAATTGTAGGTGATGCTGTCGCGGAAATCCAGTCCGGTCGGCCAGATATAGGCGATCAGGATGAACAGGTTCATACCCGTCGAGAGCACCGTCAGCGCTTTTTTGTAATCCTCGTCCGAGAGATTCTTCAGAGCGAGGAACACACACACGATGATATAGGGAAACCAGCTCAGATAGGGATAAATAAACTGAGGCACATGCGGGATTTTATCGTCCAGTTTGCTGTGCACGAGATGTACCTTTTTGTGCGGCCGCACCTCCAGAAACACAAACAGCGCCATGTAGACGACAAACCAGATCGCGACCAGAATCAGCTTTCTTCTTTTGATAAATACCTTTATGTTTTCTATCATACGTTGAACACACTTCCTCCTATAAATTCCCGCAGAATCGAGTTATTCGGAACCAGGTTGCTGTCGACTCCCTGAAAATAATTCAGGAATTTCAGCAGGCGCTTTGCCTCCGGGTACTCCGGCTCGCCCGGCTGGATGCCGAAGAGCAGCGGCTCCGCGTACTGCTTGAGCACGGCCAGCTCATAGATCAGCGCCGAATTGAAGATCACATCGGCGTCCTCCTGATACGGGAAAATATTTTCGTCTTCGCCGCGGCGCACCGACGGCCACATCGCGATCGTCTTCTTTGCGGAGGTACCGCGCGTGCGCGCGTCCCGTACCATCCGGCGGATCATCCGCCCGTCCGTCGTCGCAATCCGGTTGTGCTCGTCGACATTGAGCTGCGTCAGCGCGCTCACATAAATTTTGAGCTTGCTTTCCTTCGGGAGCGACCAGGAAAGCTTATCATTCAGACAGTGGATGCCCTCGATCACCAGCACCTCGTCGGCGTGCAGCCGCAGGAAATCGCCCTTGTACTCCTTCTTTCCGGTCACGAAATTGAAGGTCGGCATCGAGACCTCCTCGCCGCGCAGAAGGGCGCTCATCTGCTCGTTGAATAGCGCGATATCCATCGCGCCGAGGCATTCGAAATTGAACTGCCCGTTCTCGTCCTTCGGCGTGTCGTCACGCTCTACAAAATAATTGTCCACCGCGATCGGATGCGGCTTCAGGCCGTGCGCGAGCAGCTGAATCGACAGGCGATGGGAAAAGCT
>JAJQCG010000194.1:37473-39268 GCA_021202815.1 Lachnospiraceae bacterium
GACCCGCGATCATAATCAGCTTCCGGTCCTGCCGCTCCGCGATCTGTTCCGCAATATTTCCGATCTCCTTCTCCATCAGCGCCTCCTGCGCCAGGATGATATCCGTCATATTTCCGTCCGCGATCTGCGCGTTCAGCGCGCCGACTGTCGGCGTATCAAGCATCTCGCTCCATGCGTTTGAGCGCTTCAGCACCTGGAACAGCTTCCGCTGCGGTCGGAATTCGGCAAAGGTATCCGGCGTCTTTCTTGAAGGAAAATCGAGCACAAAGCCCTCATCCCAGGCAAGCAGCCGGAAATGTTTGAGATAGCCCGTATCCGGCAGCATATATCCATAATAGTAATCCTCAAAGCCGTCCAGCAGATATACATTCACCGACGAGCTTCTGCGGAAGCGGAACAGGCGCGCCTTATCCAGCATTCCGTGACGTGTAAAGTGCTCGATCGCCTCCTCGACCGGAATGCTCTTCTTCACAAAGGGAAGCCGCTGTGCCACCAGCTCCTCCATCCGTGCCTGCACCACACGCAGGAACTCCTCATCCACAGTCCGGTTTTTGCTTGTACAGTAATAACCGTCGCCGAGAGAAAAGCAGACCCGGATGCCGTTCACGGCCTCCTGCCCCACCACATCATAGACTGCCTTTAAGAGCAGCAGCGTCGCGCTGCGCCGGTAAGTCTTGAAGCCATCCGCGCTGGCTGTCGTCAGGAATTCGATCTGCGCCCCTTCCTTCACCGGGCGGAACAGTTCATGCATCTTGCTGCCATTTTCAAGAGCAAGTACGATATCATTGCTGTAATTCTTCTGATATTGCTCCGCAAGCTCCAGATAGCGCATGCCCTCCGGCACTTCCGTCAGCTTTCCCTCTATCGTTATCTGCATAAGCGCAGCCTCCTTTCACACAACCTCAAAGGGATGATGGACCGGCATGCAGTCCATATGCACGCCTGTCAGCACCTTCTCCAGATACGCGCGCACGTCCTCCATGAAAATATGCTCGACACCGTAGTGCCCCGCATCGACAATGCACAGTCCCTGGTCCACCGCGTCCAGCCCGGTGTGATGGTCGATATCGCCGGTGATATAGACGTCGCAGTGAAATTTCAGCACTTCCTTCATCGTGCTCTTTCCGGATCCCGGGCAGATTGCCGCAAGGCTGAGCTCCCGCTCCGGATCGCCGTAAAGACGCACGCTCGGAATGCCGAAAACCGCTTTTACATGTTGTGCGCACTCCCGGAGCGTCATGCTCCGCGGCAGTCGTCCGACGCGCCCGATGCCCTCGCCGTCCTTTACCTCCTCCAGCACCGCGCACTCGGTCAGACCCAGCATCTTCGCCGCCAGATCCGCCATACCGCGCGTATCATAATTGGTGTGCATCGCATAATAAGAAATATCATGCCGGATCAGCTTCAGCAGTCGTCTGCCGTTCATATCCGCGTCCGTCACACTCTTAAGCGGCGTGAAAATCATCGGATGGTGCGTGATCAGCATATTATATCCGCCCTCCGCCGCGCGCGCCACCGTTTCGTCGTTCGCGTCCAGCGCCAACAGGATACGCTTTACCTCCTTGTCGCGCCGCCCGGCCAGCAGCCCGACATTGTCCCAGTCGCAGGCATATTCTGTGCCGTATTCGCGCTCCAGGAGCGCGCAGATCTCACTACATTTCATAATATTCTCCAATTTGTCCTGTCATCAGAGACACCGGCATAAAAATGTCATCTTCCCGTCAATATTCCTGTCCCTGCGAGAGCCAACAGAATCCTGGCCTCTCTCAAGACCATCCACGCAGCTGTCTTACGC
>JAJQCG010000194.1:39278-40437 GCA_021202815.1 Lachnospiraceae bacterium
TCCGGAAGGAGACCTATCCTGCACATCAGTTAAATCCATACGGATATGCCCGATCCACGCCTCGACCTCTTCCAACTCCCGGAGCCTCTTCGCCTGCCCGCTCTCCGCCGGGTTTAAGCCCGCCATAATTCTCCGGTTCTTCTGCGATTCTCTTTCCAGAAAGTCAAGCATCACCTGCGGGGAGCGCTGAATCGCGGCTCTGCCGAAAGAAAGCTCCGACGGACTCAGCTCCACCTCCGGACTTCCGTGTACCGCGCGGAACAGGGGATAATATTTTCCCTCCTCGAGCACAATATCTTCATCTGTGATACAAAATCCATGCTCCGCAAGCCAGCCGCGCAGCAGAGAAATCTCCGACTGCGGCTGCAGCACCAGCTCCGACACGGAGGTAAGACAGTGCGCGCCGCCCTCCAGTATCTTTTTCATCAGCTGTCCGCCCATCCCGGCAATCACGACCGTGTCCGCCTCACCCTGCCGGATCCGCGACAAACCGTCAGACAGACGCGTCTCAATCTGCCTGTCAAGCCCCGCCGTACGGATGTGCTCATCCGCCCGCAGAAGCGGCCCCTCGTTCACATCCGCGGCGATCGCGGACGGAATCCGCCCTGCCTGCACGAGCGCGATGGGAAGATACGCATGATCCGTGCCGATATCGGCCAGACGGTTTCCCTCCGTCACATAAGCGGCCAGGCGTTCCAGCCTCCTTGACAGCGTGATCTGCATCCTCTTCTCTTTTTTATGTATGCAGAGCAGGGCATACGAAGACCTGCTCCTTTTATTCCAGAAAATCCTTCAGCTTCCGGCTGCGGCTCGGATGACGCAGCTTCCTGAGCGCCTTCGCCTCGATCTGCCGGATGCGTTCACGCGTCACATTAAACTCCTTGCCGACCTCCTCGAGCGTGCGGGCACGGCCATCGTCCAGACCGAAGCGCAGGCGCAGCACCTTCTGTTCACGGTCCGTCAGCGTACTGAGCACCTCGACGAGCTGTTCCTTGAGCAGGGTAAAGGCGGCAGCGTCCGCCGGAACCGGGACATTATCGTCCTGGATGAAGTCGCCTAAGTGGCTGTCCTCCTCCTCGCCGATCGGCGTCTCAAGCGAGACCGGCTCCTGAGAAATCTTCAGGATCTCGCGCACGCGCTCCACCGGCATATTCATCTC
>JAJQCG010000112.1 GCA_021202815.1 Lachnospiraceae bacterium
CATATTTGATCAGCCCCCGGGTATAGCCGCCGGAGGCCAGATTTAAGGTCGCGAAAATGGAAATCACGTTCGTCCAGGTGTTGAACACGCTGAAATCGCCGTATTCCGCCGTCGACAGGACACGCGAAAAGATAGGCGTCGTGATCAGAGAAATTCCGCGCTGCAGAAAACCGCATACCAGGAACCAGAACGAAGCCTTTACCTCCTGCGAAAGCGACTTGTATTTTTCAATGCCTTTTTTTATCATTTTCGTATATGCCTACTTCTGGAGGAACAGCCGCGCGATTTCCTCATGCTCTGCCCGATGCTCCCGCAGATATGCCGCCTCTCTTTGGTCCGCCTTCCTCTGCGCCCTCTTTTTCTTATTTTCCTTAAGCTGACGGTAGAGCTTTCTCGGATTGGTCAGAAGGCCGACACACGAGCGCAGGGCGAGCCCGCATTTTCTCACCGACTGATATGCCGCGTTCCGCTTCCATTTCGGTATCGCGGTCGGCGTGACATAATTGTCAAAATAAAAGCGCAGAACCGGCACGGTCTTCTCCGGATCCAGCTTCCACAGGCAGGCCGCGCGGTGCTGCCCGTCCATGATAATATTGTCATCTCCGTACAGAATGATGTATTCGCCATTGCAGGGATACCCGTTTTTCCGCACACTCTCAAAAAGTGCGTCCAGCCGTTCCCGGTCTTCCTGCCCCTCATGATAAATATTCCGCGTCCGGTCAATCTCCTCCGTATCTCCGTTCAGCGCGCGCACGCACATAGACTGATCGAGCGGCTCCACGCCATTCCACAGCACCTGCATATCCCTCGGAGCGACCTCATCGAGGCTCACCTTCGTAAGATGCCGCAGCCTCCCGCCCAGCTGCATTTCCAGAAAAACCGGATCGATGCTGTGGCAGTCGAAGCCCGGGACATCCACCAGTGCGTTGATCGCCTCGCAGAGATCCGAACACATCTGCCTGAGTTCCGCGTTCGTCAGATCCGCCCGGAAATCGTCGATATGGATATGAATGGACTCGCCAAAATTATCATCCAGCCAGACCGCATGATCTTCTATATATCTGTTCTGCAGGGTAACGACCGCAGGGTTGCTCATATCTGCCTCCGATCAATACTGATCAAATGAATAATAGCTGCGAATGACCGAGCCGTAATCTCCGTCCCTCAAGACGGCCAGCAGCGTGGGGGTATACCGGAAAAACACGGCCTCCAGACAGTCGCGCAGCTCCTGACGGTCCAGAAGGCCGCGATTCGCGTCAAAATACGCCCCGTCATGCTCCGCAAAGCCCTCTTTGGTAAAAATACACCAGCAGAGCCGGTAGATATATCTGGCTATCGGATCGATTTCCTTATGTCCCTCTGCGCTGCACGTGCTCTCCCATACGCGCTGCTGGATCATCTTGTCCAGCGGTATCCAGGTCTTCGGCACCAGCGACATACAGGGAATCTGGAAATATATTTCAAAATAGGCATCCTCATAGCGCAGCAGCTCGAACGGGCGCATCCGGTACAGAAAGCGGTACTGAAAGATTTCTCCATATGGGTGCTCACAGCGTCTCACCCCCGGATTCTTATCTCTGAACGCCGTGTAACGCTCCACAGACTGCGGATGGATGATCAGGGTGAGCAGGCGATCATTCCGTTCGAGCAGGCGATAATCAATCTCCTGTTCTTCCAGCTCACGGCAAAAGTGCTCTTCCGCTTTCCGCGTGTCCTCTCCCGGCTCCACATGAGCAGACCTCTCCTCGAAGCTTTTCGCCGCGCCCTTTTTCTTGAAATAATCCATCTCGCTCTTTGCACGCAGCACCGTGCCCGCGAGATCGAGAAAACCCTGTTCACTGATCAGAAAACGGAAGTGCGGATTCTGTATATGGATCAGGCGCCCGGCTCTCGATTTTTCATAGGCCTCGTTCAGTTCGATCATCAGTTCGCAGCGGCCAATCTTAATCGGATGCAAATCCCTTATCTTTTCACCCATGAGCGAATTTTCTCCTTTATCCTCCGCCTGCTCCGGCGCAGCAGACGCGCGGTGCGCTTCGCCGGTTCTCTTTTGATCAGAGAGCGGTCGACTCCCTTCAGATTCATATCCCCTGCCGTACAGCTGTACTGATAACCATGACTTCGCATGTAACTCTCCAGCTGCGCCAGGAGCGGCTCGTCCCCGGAGACGCCAAGCTTCTCTCCCATCGCCTGCAGCCTGGCTCTGTACTCCTCCGAAAGCGTGCGTTTCTGAATCAGCGCGTGGTAAATCAGGGAATAATAATACTCTGTCTCGTCCATCACATAGACGCCGTTCTCCAGCCTCCTGCGTCCGGCCAGCATCGCGCTCTCCCAGGGCTCGTCGTAATACCCGTCGCCAGGAATCCGCAGATCGACGGGAATCTCCTCGCCCGCGACCAGAATCTTCCGGCTGAACAGCTCCTTCGAATTTCCCCGCGGTACGGAAGCGCTCGCCTCGATGAACTTCCGCGGAGCGTCGCAGAGGAAATCAATATCCGGGTGTTCGGAAAGGAAGCCATCCTCAAAGAGATGCTCGAAATTCCGCAGCACCAGATAATTACAGCTCTCATTCAGCTCTGTAAAGAGCGCTTCCAGCGACTCCCAGTTTTTCATACGCGATTCTGCCCCGCTCCTTCGCAAGTAACGACACCCCCGCATATGGCTTTCACGCATGCGGGGTGTCCGTATGTCTTATCCTGTTAAATCTGCCTTACAGTCTCTTCAGCAGCGCTTCCCTCTCCGCCTCATAGCCCGGCTTGCCGAGCAGGGCGAACATATTCTTCTTGTAACTCTCGACGCCCGGCTGGTTGAAGGGGTTCACACCCAGCAGATAGCCGCTGACGCCGCAGGCAAACTCGAAGAAATAGAACAGCTGTCCGAGCGAGAGCTCGTCCTGCTTCGGAATCTTTACCATCAGGTTCGGCACGCTGCCGTCCGTGTGCGCCAGAATCGTGCCGTTCATCGCGCTCTTATTTACAAAGTCAACACTCTTACCCGCCAGATAGTTCAGGCCGTCCAGATCGACCGGCTCCTCGCCGATCAGGATTTCACCGTCATTCTCCTCGATGCAGAGCACCGTCTCCATCAGGATACGCGTGCCGTCCTGGATGAACTGCCCCATGGAGTGCAGGTCTGTCGTCAGGTCTACCGACGCCGGGAAAATACCCTTCTGATCCTTGCCCTCGGACTCGCCGTAAAGCTGCTTCCACCACTCGGAAACATAATGCAGGCTCGGCTCGTAGTTCGCCAGAACCTCAACAGATTTTCCTTTTCTGTAAAGGATATTGCGGATCGCCGCGTACAGCACCGGCGCGTTCTCCTCATATGGCGCGTTCAGCGCATGTTCTCTCTCCAGCGCCGCACCCTGCATCAGCTTCTCAATATCCGCTCCGCTCGCCGCGATCGGCAGCAGGCCGACAGCCGTCAGCACAGAGAAACGTCCGCCCACATCGTCCGGCACGACAAAGGTCTCATAGCCCTCCTCGGTCGCCAGATTCTTGAGCGCGCCCTGCGCCTTGTCGGTGGTCGCGTAGATGCGCTCCGCCGCGCCCGCCTTGCCGTATTTCTTCTCCAGCATCGACTTGAAAATGCGGAACGCGATGGCCGGCTCCGTCGTCGTGCCGGATTTGGAAATCACATTGACAGAGAAATCACGATCTCCGATCACATCGATCAGACCCTGCAGATAGCGGGTGGAAATGCTGTTTCCCACAAAATAAATCTCCGGCGTCTTCCGGATCTCTTTAGACACCTGATTATAGAAGCTGTGGCGCAGGAACTCAATCGCCGCGCGCGCTCCCAGATAGGAACCGCCGATACCGATCACAAGCAGCACCTCGGAATCGCCCTGAATTTTCTTCGCCGCCTTCTGAATCCGCGCAAACTCTTCCTTGTCATAATCCACCGGCAGGTCAATCCAGCCGAGGAAATCATTTCCCGCTCCGCTGCGATCCAGCAGCACCTTCTTCGCCGCCTCCGTCTGCACCTTCATGTTCTTTAGCTCGTCCTCACTGACAAAGGAGGCCGCCTTTGTATAATCAAATACCAGATCCGCCATCTCTTACCCTCTCCTTTGCTTTACGGGCCTTAATTCCGCCCGAATCATCTGGCAACATTGTAGCATTTCCACTATAGAAAAGTCAACCGTACGCGGGCTATGTAGAAGAACTTAAGAGTTCGGTGAGAACCTCCTGAAACAGCTGCTCCTCCTCCTTCGAAGGCCGGAAACGCTTTCTCTCCTCTGCAGCCTTCGGTTCCGGCGGTTCTTCCTCCGCTTCAAATGTCTCGCGAATGTGATTTTTTCGCGGAGCGAGCGTGTTCGCCACATAATCCACAAGGCCAATCTCAGCCTGTTCCCACAGGCTCCCGCTCTCAAACCAGAGGCAGGCCATCCGTACCAGCACGGCAGCGGCGGCTGCCGCCAGAAAACAATCCACACAGAAAAGCGCCGCACTGCCGAGATAATGCAGCGTCACCGCCTCGAGAAAACCCGCGCCCAGAATCAGGCCTGTCCAGCGTTCCGGCAGCGTCCGCCAGCGCGACAGACGCACCCGCAGCCTTCTCTCCTGGCAGAGATAACGCCGGACAAAGGCCGGGATATCCCGTATCTCCATGTCGAGCTCCGCGCTCTTCTCATATTTCAGCGCCATCGCCCGGCGCATCGGGCTGCCGCCGTTTCCCTCGATCGCCGCGTCGCGGCACAGTCTTCCAAATAAAATCCTCCGCAGCACCGCCAGCAGAATCCCCCAGATTCCCAGCGCCGCAAATTCTCCATAGTAAAGCCATAACTGATACATACCGATGCCTCCCATCTCCAGATTTGTGAGCATCAGTATAGCCTGTTTCCCGGAAAACGGCACGCAAATCCTGTCGGAGAGTTTCGACAGAATGCCGCGTCCTTACAGTCTTCCGATAAAATTCTCCACGAGCGCGACGCTGTGGCGAATCGCCTCCCGCTCAAAAGCCAGATAGTCCACATGCGCGCTGTCGTCCGCCTTATCCGAGATCGCGCGGATAATCACAAAGGGAATCTTGTTGAGATACGCCGCCCGGGCGATCGCTGCGCCCTCCATCTCCGCACAGAGCCCGCCAAACTGACTGCTGAGCCGCTCCTTCACTTCCCTGCCCGCGATAAACTGGTCGCCGCTCACCACCCGCCCGGTAAAGGAATGGATCTCCGGCACCGCCTCCGCGCAGGCCTCCTGCGCCGCCTTTATCAGGCGCTCGTCCGCCTTGAAAAAGCTCTCCTCCATCCGCGGAATCACGCCCGGCTCATAGCCGAAGCCGACCGCGTCCATATCATGCTGAACCGTATCCGTGGAAATAACAATATCACCGATATCAATCTGCGCGCTCAGCGAGCCTGCAACGCCCGTGTTGATCACCGCGTCCACCGCGAAGACGTCCACCAGAATCTGTGCGCAGATTCCCGCGTTCACCTTACCGATGCCGCTGCGCACGACGACCACCTCGCGCCCGTTCAGCTTTCCGGAATAAAAATCCATCGACGCCCTCGTGAATTTCTCCGGATTCTCCAGCTTTTCCCGCAGAGCCTCGACTTCTTCTTCCATCGCTCCGATAATACCTGTTTTCATGTTCTTCGTCCTCCTTTTGTCTTTATGATTCACGGCACTCCACCGCATGCGCCGTGAATCGTAACGTCGTTTTGTCCAGTATACAAAAAAAATGCGCGTTTGACTAGAAAAAACGCAGATTATCTGCTATACTCGCCTTCAGGAGGTAGGAAAATGCTGTACAGGACAAAAGGAACCTGCTCTCAGGCGATCAATGTAGAGGCCGAGGACGGGGTGATTAAATTTGTTGAATTCGTCGGCGGATGCAATGGAAACACAAAGGGCATCGCGAAGCTCGTCACCGGCATGAAGGTCGACGATGTGATCGAACTCCTGGAAGGGACAACCTGCGGCTACAAGCCGACCTCATGTCCCGACCAGCTCGCACAGGCGCTGAAACAACTGAAAAGCGAACAGGCATAACAGAAGGAGGGACCTTAAAAGGCTTCCCTCCTTCTGTCATAAATACCCTGTATTTGTCTGGCAGCCTTTCATCTCCTTCCTTTTTTTGTAAGGCCCTACATATATATAACGCCAGAAGACCGCATTTTTGACAGTCCGAGCGGAAATTTTGTTGACTTTTTTTCCGCGGCACATATAATATTTATAACAGTTCAGAACAGCATCGAAATGGAAAAACAGGCTGTGCAGGTTTACCTGCTAAAGGCTGTATTTTCATTTCGGGATGGGCGGAACGCCCA
>JAJQCG010000208.1:0-933 GCA_021202815.1 Lachnospiraceae bacterium
CTCTGAAGTCGGGCAGTGGTAAATACTGCTCCGATTCCTACGCAAAAACCGGTGATCATATACGCCATAGTCCTGGTTCTGTCAGTATTGATACCGGAAAGCTGCGCCGCCTTTATATTTGAGCCGACCGCATACAGGTTGGTTCCAAAACGCGTGTATTTCAATATCACCTGGCCAATAACCACCAGAACCAGGAAGGCAATAATCACATAATAAACGCCTCCGATCGATTTCCCCAGAATAATGTATTTCTGAGATTTCAGAGCCTGACTTGTAATCAGTCCATTCTGTTTGATGGCTATGATGTAAGTGAGAGCCCTGTACATGTTCATTGTGGACAGCGTTGCAATGAATTCCGGGAGATGCAGTCTGGTCACTACAATTCCATTAAATAGCCCTGCCACAACTCCCACCGCTATTCCGATGAGGATCATAAGCCAGATCGGCCAGAGTGTATATCGATAAATATTAGCCATGGTCATTCCCACAAGCGCCATCATGGAACCTGTTGAGAGATCAATTCCAGCCGTCAGGATGACCATGGTGACGCCTATGCCGATAATCCCTACCACAGACGCGTCCCGAAAAATTTCCATAAAGTTGTTCAATGTCAGGAAATAGCTGCTTGACAGCGTAAACACTACAATCAACACAAACAACAGCCCTACGGAAATCAATTTCCTGATCAAATTTTTGTTCATATCAGTACCTCAAACTTGTCTATGTGAACAAAGGGCAGGGGACCTAAGTCTCCCCTGTCCCTATTTTTCCGTCCTATATACCGACAAACAGTCTGCCTTACCAGCGATCTTCCTCCGCAATCGTGCCCACCGTGTCAATCGTGGCAACAACCGGCTCTATCATTACAGAAGGAGTCTCAGAAAGCACACTGTAATTATACTCCGAGCCAATCATCAGAAGAGCAATCTTTGC
>JAJQCG010000208.1:943-6118 GCA_021202815.1 Lachnospiraceae bacterium
ACCCTGATCCCAGCTGTTGGTGTAGATTGTCCCGGTAAGCGTTCCCTCCTCAATCATCGCCAGAGCATCCTTTTCTCCGTCTGCTCCCCAGATGACCATCTCATCAAGCCGACCGGCTGCCTGTACTGCAAGAGAGGCACCCTCTGCCATAGCGTCATTGATAGCAAATACGCCGTCAATCTCATCAAACTGCGAGAGGAAACTGTTCATCACAGTGGTAGCCTGCTCCTTCTCAAAATTCGCAGCCTGGCTGGCTATAATCTCCATATTCGGATACTTGGACTCAAGCGTATCACGGAAGCCCTGCTCCAGATTATCTGTTCTGGAAACGCCGGCAATACCCTGAATAATCACCACTTTGCCTTCCTCATTGGTCGCCGCGGCGATCTCATCTGCAATCAATCTGCCTGCATCATAATCAAGGGCCTGCACCAGAGCAGAGTGTACACAGTCTGCGTCAAGGTTCAAAGTGATAACAGGAATTCCCGCTTCTTCAGCCTGAGTTACACTGTCAGCCAGAGCGGAGCCGTCACTGCACTGGATGATAATCGCGTCGTACTCCTGATTGATCACCTCTGACATGATCTTGACCTGCTCCTCGGCAGAACTGTCACCATTGAAGGACTGTACCGTAATGTTGTCATAATACTCGCACTCACGCTCGATACCCTCGAGCCACGCCTGGTTGTTCGGAGTACTGATGTCATGCGCCACATATGCGATCTTGATCTCGTCCACATACGGATTCTTCTTTGTCGCAATAACTGCGGCATCCACTGCCGAGTCTGCGTCTGTGGTTGTCTCTGTGACTGCGGTCTCTTCCTCCTCCCGACTTGTCGCACTACCGCCACATGCGGTAAGCCCAAACGCCATAACCGCCATCAACACAAGTACAAGAACTCTTTTTTCATTGCTTCCTCTCCTTTCTTTTGTGCTTTATGCGCACCATTTATACAGCTAGTATACAACAGTGTTATTACTTTTTTTCAACCGTACATAATTAACAAAATTCGAAGTCTTTTTTTGTGCACTTTTCCATGCGCCACTGTCTGTTCTTATATGACTGAGGGGAAGCTCAAAGATCATTAAGTGATTCTATCGATTTTAAGATGCAGTTGATACTTTTCATCATAGACGGCGGAATCTCACATAATCCATGCATGCGAGAATCAACCATGTCCGTTCCAAAATCTTCAGTTCGTTATCTTTTAGCCATTTCAGAAGGTTATACAGGCTACCTGCTGAAATATGCTGGTTATCTCTACAGCCGGAACTTTTTCTGCATCTCCTTCCACACGTCCCGTCCCTGGAAGATTGCCATCCCCGCCAGTACGAGCAAACTCACGCCCGTGCAGAGGGTGGAGAAAACCGGCCTCGACACCACGCCCGCGAACATCAGGATCGCGGGAAGGAAGCCGAGCGCGCAGGCCTGTATCAGGTAGAAGAGATATTCCTGCTTTTCCAGATGCTGAACCAGGGCGATGATCGGCATGCTCCCGAGCGCAGTCAGAACGCCGATCGGGATAAGATAATTCACCGACCAGCCGTGCCAGCCCGTGAAGACGTCCCACAGCACGCCGATCGCTGAGATAAGCACCAGCTGCCAGGTCACATTTTTCAGGAGGTTTCTGCGCTTTTTGTGGGCGACCTCCACCAGCAGCCAGGCGCAGAGCGCGCCCGCCACTACAAACCACGCCCAGCCCAGGCATCCTGCCAGCATGTAGTTGATCATGCAGCAGATGATTGACACAGCGACGCAGATGAAGGAAAATGCCGCTAGCGCCGGTCTTGTGGACTTCCGCGCAGGCTCCTTCTGCCCCGGAAAATCATTTTCCAGCTCCGTCACGGAGATTCCTTCTTTTTTCAGGAGCTGCATGAAATTGCGCTGAATGTTGTCGTTCGGTATTTTCGACGTGAAGCCGAGCGTCAGACTGTCTCCGCTCGAACAGGAGCACAGCTGCAGCGACTCCGTGCTGGCAAAGATACCGTAGCGCGAGATCCAGCGCTCGTATTCCGGCGCCATCTTCACGATGCCCATATTGGAGTAGACCGCCGTGACAGACTTCGCTCCCAGGCTGGTTCCCGTCATAAGAAAGAGCTGCTTGATTTCCAGCGGCACCACCCGCAGGAAGGGATTCTTCTCGAGCCGAACCAGGCTGTTCATGCGCTCCGCTACGCGCTCCTTTGAGAGTCCCCGCTCGAACTCCTCCTTCACCCGCTCCAGTACCTCCTCAAAACCGGTGTCTTCCTTAAAATAACAGCCAACCTCCAGCCAGCCAAAAAAATTTCCCATCGACTGCGAGGGAAAATAATTTCTGAGATTCACCGGCACCATGAGCGCGATCGGCCTGCGCAGCCTGCTCCTGGGTATCTCCTCGTGAATGGCGTACAGCAGCATGGCCGTCAGATACATCGTCACGGAAACGCCCCGCGAGCGCGCTTTTGCGAGCAGTTCGCCCACCGGCACGGCCGCCTCGGTGATACGCATCTCATCCTGCGGAAGCCGCTCTCCCCTCAGCTGCACCGCAAAAACCACCCTTTTCTTCTCCTTCGATTTTGTAGCGGAATAATACTGGGAAAAGCTGTCCTCCTCCTGATCGCGGCCACTCGCAACTTCCTCCCCCGATGTCTCCGGAAAGCTCTGCTCAGGATGCACCAGTCTCAAATACTGCCGCACCAGCTCACGCAGGAACTGCATCGCCCCGGTGCCGTCCGTCAGCCCATGAAACACTTCGAAATTGATCCGCTTTTCATGGTAGGTCACCTCAAAGAGCAGCGACTTCTGATCCGGAACGTACAGCCTGCTGCAGGGAGCCTTCTGTTCCTCCGTCACCAGCGGGCGAATATCCCGTCTCTCCAGATAAAACCAGAACAGTCCTTTGCGCAGGACTGCCTGAAAAAGCGGGTATTTCTCCATCGTCAGGTCGAGCGCCCGCTGCAGCGGCTCCGGCTCCACCCTTTCCGTCAGCTCGCAGTAAAAGCGAAACACCCGCGTATCATTTTTCCCCGCGGCCACCGGGAAGGCCAGCGCCGCGTTGTCCAGCTTCCTCCACTGGGAATATCCAAACTCTAGCAAGTCCTCATCTCCAGAAATTGATTGATGCAGGCAAAGCTCTCCTGCACATGCAATAATTTGATGCCGAGCGCGAAATAGCCGTGCAGCGCCGACTCGATGCGGCGCACTTCCGCCTCGTTGCCCGCCGCGCGCAGGCGCTCCCCGTAGGCTTCCCCTTCATCGCGAAGCGGGTCATACTGGGCCGTCAGAATCAGCGTGCGCGGCATATGCTCCAGATTTTCCGCCAGCAGCGGCGCGAAATACGGATTTTCACGGTCCTCCGGCCTGCTCTCATATAGATTCAGATAGTCCTCCATTTTCTTCGCGGTCAGCAGATAGCCCTCGCCATTCTCCCGCACGGAAGGATATGGAGACGCCTCCGTATAGCAGTTATTCAGCGCCGGATAAATAAGTACCTGGCGCTTCACCTGAAAATCGCCTGTGTCCCGCGCCCTCAGACAGACAGCCGCCGCCAGATTGCCTCCTGCGCTGTCGCCCATGATCGTGATCTCATCCGGATTTAAGTCTATAATAAGCGCGTCCCGGTAAAGCGCCCTCGCGGCCTCGTAGCAATCCTCAAATCCCACCAGAAAACGGTGTTCGGGCGCCAGACGGTACTCGACGGAAACCACCGTGTGACCGGTGGACTGCGCCATCTGCGCGCAGACGCGGTTGTAGGTCTCCACACTCTCCGTCACCCAGCCACCGCCGTGAAAGAACAGAATCACAGGTCCCCTGATCCCGCGCTCCTCCGCTTCCCGCTGCGCTTCTATGGACGGAAAATAGAGACGCAGAGGGATCTTGTGATCGCCGTTGTAGACCTCTCCGTCCAGTTTTCTGCAAAAGATCCGCATCGGATCCAGCTTTTTTAAATCGGCCAGCCTTCTCGCCGCCTCCACCTCGATGCCGCCGTAAGAGAGCGCGTGAAGGATGGTCTGCATTGTCTTTGGAATCATACGTCACCTCGTGCATTATCATATCATTTTTATAAGGTAAAGACAAGAATACCCCTTGCAGCTTTTTTCCATCTGTGCTATAACAGGTTAGAACAGCGGCATCCGCGGGGATAAGCCTCATCACCGCCTGTGCCGCCAGCCGAAGAAGCGGCAGAATGGGGATAACTATGAAAACAGCGATTGTGACGGGCGCGTCCAGCGGCCTCGGAAGTGAATTTGTGCGACAGTTAAGCGGGCAGGAGCAGCTCGATGAGATCTGGGTCATCGCCCGCCGCGAGGAGCGGCTTCGCGCCCTGCAGGGCCAAGTGAAGACGCGGCTTCGCTGCATCCCGCTGGATCTCACGGAGTGCGATTCCTTCCGCGTCCTCGGCGAAATGCTCGAACGCGAGCAACCGGACGTGCGCGTACTGGTGAACGCGGCGGGCTTCGGAAAGATCGGCTCCTTCCGGGACATCTCCGCCGCGGACTGCGACAATATGATCGACCTCAACTGCCGCGCCGCCGTGGATATGACGCAGCTCGTGCTTCCTTATATGAAAAAGGGCGCACGGATCCTGGAGATCTGCTCCACCTCGGCCTTCCAACCCTTTCCATATCTCAATATCTATGCCGCCACCAAGGCCTTCCTCTACCGCTACAGCCGCGCCCTGCGCGTAGAACTCTTCGCGGAAGGAATCCGTGTGACGGCGGTCTGTCCCTACTGGATCAAGGACACTGAATTCATCGGCACCGCCAGAAAGACGAAGGACAGCGCTTATATCCGGCATTTTCCGCTCGCTTCGAAATCGAAAAATGTCGTACGCCGCGCGCTCGCAGACTCCCGCCTGGGGCTCGCCGTATCGACACCCGGCCCGGTCTGCCTCGTGCACCGCATCGCCGCAAAGTGGATCCCCGCCGAGCTGATGATGGGGATCTGGACGGTCATTCGCCGCATCTGAAGCTTTGCAAAAGCCAACTTACGATACACCAACTCACAAATCAGCAATTTGTAAGCCAAAATTTTTTATACTTTTTCAATGACAAATGCCTGCTCAGATAGTATAATAGTTGATGCAGGGAAACGTCGGGAAAGAGGAGTACGATGATGACAGAAGAAGCCAGATTAATATTGAACGAGCTCGGTAAGATAAACGAGCGTCTTGACAGGATGGACGAGCGCTTCGA
>JAJQCG010000006.1 GCA_021202815.1 Lachnospiraceae bacterium
CAGGGACTACAAGAGCGGCGAAACAACAACAGTTACCATCGAAAATAAAGAATTTATCCGTCGGCTGATGATGCATGTGCTGCCCCATGGTTTCCAGAAGATCCGTTATTACGGCTTCCTGAACAACCGCTGCAAGAAGGAAAACCTGAAGGTCATTGTCAGAATACAGGGACACCTGAGATTCTCTTCCCTCCTCACCGGCAAAAACATGGGTGAGGTTCTGAATCTGGTGTGGGGCTATGACATTCGAACCTGTCCCTGCTGTGGCTGTTGCTCCATGCGCCATGCCGGACGTACATTTGCCATGCTTAATTAAACAGGGGAACTTCATACTTTTTTCGGACTCTCAGCAGAGGGTCTGGTTGGCACGCCAGTAAACAGTTTGCACATCGGCAAAATACAACGTGTAACTATATCGCCTTACTGTCCAGAGCTGCAAAATGCGGAAGGGACAAATATTCAATCCCCATATATTTTGGCTACACGTCCGCTCCCCGGTACAATAGGAAAGAATCACATTCAGAGCAGTTCAGAGTTTTCTCAGAATTGCTTTTTTTGTCTGCTCTGAATCTGATACTTTCCTTAAGTACTATAGCAAAGTCAATCAGTGAAAGCAAGAAATAAAATCCGATACTGGATTTTTCCCGGGAGTTACGGTATGATAAATCTGTACATACACGCTGCGGCGCAGCTGCCCGGCGGGTGGAAGGAGATGAGATGCCCTTATGAATACGGGTTTCTGCCTGATCAATATAAAGGGAAAAGTAAATTCGCTGACCGATTCCGAGAAAAAGGTGGCGGGATATATCCTGGAGCACTCTGCGGAAGTCCTGAACTATACCGTGGCTGAACTTGCAAAAAATGCGGATGTCAGTGACGCCACCGTCGTTCGCTTTTGCCGGAGCGTGGGGTATAAAGGGTATCAGGACCTGAAAATTAATCTGGCCCAGGATACGATCGTTCCGTATAAACAGCTGAATACTTCTCTGGAAAAGGATGATACGACGGAACAGATTGCGGTAAAAATGATCCGTTCGGAGATTGATACGCTGGAGGAGACATTGCGCATTCTGGACTGGGAGGAGCTGGAACGTGTGGCTGTGGCGATACATGACGCGAAGCGCGTTGTGTTTTTCGGTTCCGGCGGCAGCGCGCTGGTCGCGGCGGACGCCATGCACAAATTTCTGAAGATCGGGATCTGCTGTATGATTCAGATGGACAGCGATGTGCAGCGTATGCAGTCCGCCGTTCTGAAAGAAGGGGATGTAGCCTTTGGCATTTCACATTCCGGTTATAATCTCCATGTCATTGAATGCCTGAAAAATGCGCGCGCAGGCGGCGCGACGGTGATCGGACTGACGACATTGGGTGATTCTCCGATGCAGAAGGCCTGTGATCATCTTCTGGCAACCTCCTCCGGCAGGGAGACGATATTCAAATCAGAGTCTGTGGCGGCGCGTATCGCGCAGCTGTCGGTGATCGATTCTCTGGTGGCAGTCCTGTCCTGTATGAATTATGACGAGGCTTATGACGCCATACAGAAGACACGTCGTGCCACCTCGGGAGGCAAATATTAAAACAGCGCAGTGAACGGCTTAGAGCGGTTTACCATTGAACGGATTTGGAAGGACGCACATGAGAGGCGTCCTTTTTTTGTGCCTGAATGAAATTTTGTTTCACAAAAACGACATATGAAGTAAAATTACCACAAATTCAAAACTTAGAATAGAATACTGGGCAATATGTACAAAATCAAAAGAAATAATTGTAAGCTATTTACAAAAATAGAATTATGTGTTGAAATATTATTTCAGAAAGAGTATAATGCAGGTATCAAGTAAAGGAAAGGAAATTTGAATATGAACATGAGAGCAGTGGTTCTGGAGGGACCGAACAAGTTTCATGCAGTTTCCGACTATCCGAAGCCGGAGATCACCGACGGCGAGATGCTTCTGAAGATGGAGCGCGCCGCGATCTGCGGGACAGACATCCGCATTCTCGAAGGAAAGAAGACGAAGGACGTTCGCTATCCGTCTATCATCGGCCACGAGATGTGCGGCACGATCGTGGAGATCGGCGACGGAGTGGAGGGATTCTCTATCGGCGACAAGGTGGCGATCGCGAACGTGATTCCCTGCGGCTGCTGTCCGATGTGCCGGATGGGGAGGGAGAATGTCTGCATGAACCGGCAGGCGATCGGCTATGAGTTTGACGGCGGCTTTGCTGAGCATGTACGCATTCCGCAGATCGCGATTCGCAGCGGCAATGTGGTCAAACTGCCGGAGCATGTGAGCTTCGCGGAGGGAGCTGTGATTGAGCCCCTGTCCTGCTGCCTGCGCGGTCAGCGCAATGTGGGCGTCAAATTCAACGACAATGTGCTGATTGTCGGCGTGGGTCCGATCGGCCTGATGCATACGATGCTTGCGAAAGTGGCCGGAGCGCGCCGGGTTATCGTCAGCGAGCTGAATGAATACCGCAGGGGGAAGGCTCTGGAGTGCGGTGCGGACATTGTGGTTGATTCCACGAAAGAGGATCTGGCGCAGATTGTTGCGAACGAGACAAACGGCCTCGGGATGGACATCATTATCATGGCGATCGGCGTGCCGTCTCTGGTGACCCCGACGATCAAGCTCGCGCGCAAGGGCGGCGCGGTCAGTCTTTTCGCCGGATTCACGAAGGGTGTGATGGCGGATCTGGATCCGAATATCATTCACTATAACGAGCTGATCGTGACGGGCTCCAGCGCCTATAAGCGTCAGGATTATCTGGATGCATCAGAGATGGTGATTAACGGGTACCTCGATCTGAAACCAATCATCACCCATACATATAAGATCGAAGATTTCCAGGCGGCCTATGAGATGAACAAGAGTGGCGCCGGTCTGAAGATTGAGATTGAGCCCTGACGGCGGACAGCATTGATTTACAGGAGTCTGGAAAGGCTCTTATAAAAATAAAACAAGGAGAAAAGAAAATGGCACTATTAGGTAAAGAAGTGAGGATGAGCAGACTCGTGAATCCGAAAAGCAACAAGATGATGGCGATCACGGTCGATCACGCGATTTCCAGAGGGATCGCCCCGATGACCGGCATCCAGGATGTGCAGACAGCCATCGACAAGATTGTAGCCGGTAGACCGGACGCGATGACGATGACCGGTCCGATTGCGGAGCGCTGCCTTGGCAAGCATGTTGGCAAGGTTTCCCTGCTCTGCAAGATTTCCAGCTACTCTCCGGTGTCCCCGACTTCCGATATTGTGTTCGGCAGCGTGGATTCCGCGATTGCGCTCGGCGCGGACGCCGTATCCATGGGTGCGATGACGCTGGGGGATTTTCAGAATGAGCAGTTTGAGGCGATCGGCAAGGTTGCGCAGGAGTGCCGTCTGAAGGGCATGCCGCTGATCGGACATATCTACCCGAAGGGCGAGAGCGTACCGGCCGACAAGAGAACCGCCTGGGAGAACATTGCGTACTGCGTGAGAAGTGCCTGCGAGCTCGGCATGGACATTGTGAAGACGACCTACACCGGAGACCCGGAGTCTATGGCGAAGGCGATCTCCTGCGCGCCCTCTAGCTTCCGCGTCGTGATCCAGGGCGGCGACGCCTGCAAGACGCTTGACGACTATCTGAATATGACCTATGAGGCGATGCAGTGCGGCGTCGGCGGCGTCACGATGGGACGCTTTGTCTGGGACTACAAGGATGTGACAGCGCTTGTAATCGCGCTCCGCTACATCATTCATGAGGGCTACACGCCGAAGCAGGCGAAGGAGCTTCTGGCGCAGCTCGAGAATGATAAGAACTACGATCAGTTCTGATTCAAAATCGGTTCATAAGGAGTTTGAGATTGGAAGGAAGATATCTGCTGGGAGTGGACGTGGGAACCTCCAGCATCAAGACAGCAATCATCGATGAGAACGGAAAGGTACTGGGGATTACGGCGGAAGCTTACCGTATGATTCAGGAAAATCCGGGATGGCAGCAGATCGATACAGACGATCTCTGGAGAGCGTATCTTGCGTGTATCGGAAAACTGAAGCTGGATCAGAAGCTGGAGCTTGGACAGATCGCGGGAATCGGAATTTCCTGCCTTTGTCCCGGCCTGACAGCCTTCGCAAGGGACGGCAGCGTGCTGGTGGATCCGATCATCTATTCGGATCAGCGGAGCGTGGAGGAGGCTGAGGAGATTAAGGCGGCGGTCGGGGAAGAACGCCTCTTTGAAATCACGGCGAATAACGTGATGGCGGGAGCTATGTCGGGTACTTCCATGCTGTGGGTGAAAAAGCATCTGCCGAAGGTCTATGAGAAGATTTACTGCTTCGGCCACGTGAATACGCTGATGGCGGTGCGCATGACCGGAAATTTCGCGATCGACTACTCCAATGCGTCCTATACCAGCCTCTTTGAGACGAGGGGCGGTTACCGCTGGTCTGATGAGCTGTGTGAAAAGATCGGGATTGAGAAGGAAAAGCTGCCGCCGCTGCTCCGCTCGCATGACATCGTGGAGGAACTGAACGCGGAGGATCTGATCGGTGTGGGCATTCCGAAAGGCATTCCGGTCGTGATCGGCGGAGGCGATACGGCCTGTGCGTCTCTGGCTACCGGCGTGATTCGAAGCGGTGACGTCTGCGAGTCGGTGGGCACAACGAACGTGCTGACTGTATGCGTGACGGAGCCGAAGTTTGACCGCGGTTTCATCAATCGCTGCCATGTGGTGGACGGCGCCTGGATCTATCAGGGGGCGCTGTCGCACACGGGTGCGTCGCTGCGCTGGATGCGCGACGAGTTCTGCCAGGATCTGAAGATGGCGTCGGAGACTTTCCGCAAGAATACCTACGATATGATGACGAACATGGCGGATATGCATTCCATTCCCGGTGCGGGTGGTATCGTATTTCTGCCCTATATGCGGGGAGAGAGAAGTCCGATCTGGGATTCCTACGCGAGAGGCGTTTTCTTCGGCGTATCGCTGGATAGCCACAGAGAGGATTTCATCCGGGCGGTTCTGGAGGGCGCGGCCTACGGTCTCAGGCAGCTCTGCGAGCTCGCGGAGCAGGTGACCGGGAATCCCATCAGAGAATTTCGGGCGATCGGCGGAGGCGCGAAGAACAGCGTCTGGTCCCAGATCAAGGCGGATGTCACCGGAAAGAACATTATTGTCCTTGACGTGAACGACATGGCTCCAGTGGGGGCTGCCCTGCTGGCGGGGGTCGCGACAGGCTGTTTCCGGGACGTATACGAGGCATCGGACAGTATTGAGAAGAGCGTCTATCGCAGCTTCGAGAATCACCACGATGACGACGAGATTTATGCGAAGCGGTTCCGCATCTACAAGGAGCTCTACCCACGACTGAAAGAGCTTTACTGCTTAAACAGTTAAAAAATCAGAGCCCTAAAAACAGATTCAAATACTATCTGGGCCTGTTTTTGTTGGAAGAAAGAAAATGGGCATGATATCTCTATTCCTTAGAACAGAATAATCCGGAAGCCTTATGAAAAGAGTATCGCAGAATATTTCGGGCGGCAGTTAACTGCCGCCCGAATGGTCGCTCGTAAACATATCGTTGGCCGCAAGACGATGCAAATTGCAGCCGCTTTTATTTCTCCAGCAAAATCTCGTCACTCTATTTTCGGGCAATAGTTTTTTTGACTGCTGAAACAATATCAGAAGGTGTTAACTGGAAACGTTCCATTAGATAAGAAATGGTTCCTACTTCACCGAACTGATCTTTAACTCCTACACGTAAGAAGGGAACTCGCAGGTCGTTTTCCGCAATAACTTCAGCTACGGCGCTTCCAAGTCCGTTTAGGTAATTAGCATTTTCTGCAGTAACAATTGCTCCGGTTTCCGCAGCTGCTTTTATGATAGACGCCTGGTCAAGCGGCTTCAAGGTGTGCATGTTTAAAACCCGAACGTGAGTACCTGCTTTAGCCAACATTTCAGCAGCCTGTAGAGCATTTCCGACCATTATTCCACTGGCAATAATAGTAGCATCATTTCCTTCTATTAACTGATCAGCTTTGTCAAAGCTAAAAGAATAACTATCGTTATAAATTTTCTGGTCGATTGTAAAATGAAGTTGAACACCTAAAAAATCCATAGCGAT
>JAJQCG010000085.1 GCA_021202815.1 Lachnospiraceae bacterium
ACCTTAATTTTTCAGAATTGTTTCAATTGTACGTTGAGTTTCCGAGACCACTCAATACATGTCAGGCATGACGTCAAATGGCATCGGCGGGCATATTACACTCCTATCCTTCCTTGCCGACTTTATCATCTTCAAATCACCTTCGTCCTCTACTAACGACCCATTCAGCAAATCCACCTCCTGCACGTGGAAGAATTCCGCTATTTTTTTCATAGTCGCCAGTCTTGGGAAACGCTGTCCATTAAGCCAATTATAGAATGTTGATGGACTTACCCCTAGTTTTTTGCATATTTCTTTGTGCTGATATGAGCTGCTATAAACCAAATGATTCAATGATTTTGAAAAAATAATTACAGAGGTATTCTTTTCTTTCACCATACTCCTTTCTCGCCCTGAAAAACGAAATTCCGGGAGAATTATTCCCCCGGAACAAGAAGTACAACTTTGGACAAAATCAGCGAAACTCCTTTATTTTTCAGGGCTTTTTTAATTTAGCCCTATCGTAACACAATAGTCAATCCGACGCACGATTCCCGTTGCTTTCATACAAAAAATCCTCCGTTCACAGTAATATCCGTCTCCTGGTCTATTATCTGTAAATGGAGGAATTTTATGCACGCGCTCCGACGCTGTCGCTTTCTGTTTGATTTTCGTATATTTTCTTTGCTTCGCCGAGCAGCCACTCCCGCTCATTCCTCTCCGGCTCCTCGATCACCAGATCCAGCAGCCGCTGCAGGATCTCTCCAAGCACCGGACCGGCAGGGATTCCCGCGCCCATCAGGTCACGGCCCGTAACTGCCAGCTGCTTCAAGGTGAAGCAATTCTTCTCTTCCAGAATTTTTTCATAAAGCCGTTCTACTTCCGCGATGCGCACCAGCTTCTCCGACTGCATCGCGGGACTCTGCGCGAGGGTATCGGCACGCTGCACTTTCAGATACAGAGGAAACAATTCCTCTCCAATACGATTCGCCGCACGGCGCACGCCCGTCGGCGTCAGAGCCGGACGGTAATCATGATGAAGTACGAGCTTCTTCACAATTCGGGTGGTATCATTGTCAAAACGCAGCCGCCGCAGAATCTTCCCGGCGATCTCCTCGCCGGGAACCGGATGCCCTTTGAAGTGATCAACGCCCAGCTCATCGGTGGTCTTGCACAGCGGCTTTCCCATATCATGCAGCAGCATTGTGAGCCGCAGAATCCGGTCCGGCTCCACCTCCTGCATCGAGCGAATGGTATGCATCCCGACCGAGTAGATATGATGCGGCGTGTTCTGCTCGCAGGCCATGCACGCGTCGAACTCCGGCAGCATGATCGCTGTGAGCCCTGTCTCCCAGACAGTGAGCAGGCGCTCCGGATGCGGCGATGTGATCAGCTTCACAAGCTCGACCTGAATGCGCTCGGCGCTGACCTTCTTGAGGTTTTCCCGCAACTCCACGATCGCGTCCCGCGTCCTCTCCTCCAGCTCGAAGCCGAGCTGCGCCGAGAAGCGCACCGCCCGCAGCATCCGCAGTGCGTCTTCGGAAAAGCGCTCTCTCGCGTCGCCCACACAGCGGATAATCCCCTTCTCCAGATCCTGCATCCCGTCGAAAGCGTCGATCAGACCGCTCTCCTCATTCCAGGCCATGGCGTTGATCGTGAAATCACGCCGCTTCAGATCCTCGAGCAGGTTTCCCGTGAATGTGACCTCGCTCGGATGGCGGCCGTCCTCATACAGCCCGTCCACGCGGTAGGTCGTCACTTCAAAGCCCTCGTGACCGAGCAGCACGGTCACCGTGCCGTGCTGGATGCCGGTATCGACCGTCCGTGGAAACAGTGCCTTCACCTCCGCGGGCAACGCCGAGGTCGTGATGTCCCAGTCCGCAGGCTCTCTCCCAAGAACCGCATCACGAACACACCCGCCGACGGCGTAGGCTTCGTGCCCCGCGGCGGCGAGTGTGCTGATGATCCTGTTCACTTTTTCCGGCGTTGCAATTTTCATTCTTTCTCCCGGCCGTGCCCGACTCGAAAGCCTCCGGCTTTCTCGTGCGCGGGCTGTCGCCCTGTTTTGGCCAATCCGGTCACTCCGCCGTGCCTCGACTCGAAAGCCTCCGGCTTTCTCGTGCGCGGGCTGTCGCCCTATGAAATCAGACAGCTACCGCTTCGGCTGTAAACAGCCAAGCGCTCCCTGTCTGATTTCGCACGGCTCATAGCTTGCGCGTCAGTATGCTTTCCCCCAATATACCATCTTCTTCGCGGGCTTTCCACAGCAGACGCAGCAGTCGGAGAGCTGATGCTGCTCGAACGGCATGCAGCGGCTCGTCGCCGTGGTGTCCTCTTTGATCTTGTCCTCGCAGGCCTGGTCGCCGCACCACATCGCGCGCACGAAGCCCGGCTTATTGTTGATAGTGTCCACGAATTCCTCGTAGGTCGTGGCGTCGTAGGTATGAGCATCGCGGTGTGCTCTCGCCCGTTCGAGCATGTCACTCTGCATCGTCTCCAGCACTTCGGCAAGCTTTTCCTCGATCTCGTCGAGCGACACAACGATCTTCTCGCGCGTATCGCGGCGCACGATCACCGCCTGATTCGCCGCGATATCCTTCGGCCCGATCTCGATACGGGTCGGGATGCCGCGGATCTCCTGCTCCGCAAACTTCCAGCCCGGGGACTTGTCCGTCGCATCGATCTTCACCGCGAAGCGCCCCGCGAGCCGCTCCTGCAGCGCATTCGCCGCATCGAGAACGCCCTCCTTGTGCTGGGCGATCGGCACGATCATCGTCTGTACCGGCGCAATCCGCGGCGGCAGCACGAGCCCCGAGTCGTCCCCGTGCACCATGATGATCGCCCCGATCATGCGGGTCGTCATGCCCCAGGAAGTCTGGTGCACATATTTTAACTGATTGTCTTTATCCGTATACTGGATGCCGAAGGCCTTCGCGAAGCCGTCGCCGAAATTGTGGCTGGTACCGGACTGCAGCGCCTTGCCGTCGTGCATCAGCGACTCGATCGTATAGGTCGCCTCCGCGCCGGCGAACTTCTCCTTGTCGGTCTTCTGTCCCTTGATGACCGGGATCGCGAGCACCTCCTCACAGAAATCCGCGTACACATTCAGCATCTGAATCGTCCGCGCCTCCGCCTCCTCAGCGGTCGCATGCGCCGTATGCCCCTCCTGCCACAGGAATTCCCGCGAACGCAGGAAGGGTCTCGTCGTCTTCTCCCAGCGCACGACCGAGCACCACTGGTTGTACACCTTCGGAAGATCGCGGTAGGAATGAATTTCATTTTGATAAAAATCGCAGAACAATGTCTCCGAGGTCGGACGCACACACATCCGCTCCTGCAGCGGCTCGAGTCCGCCGTGCGTCACCCAGGCTACCTCCGGCGCGAAGCCCTCGACATGATCCTTCTCCTTCTGCAGCAGACTCTCCGGGATGAACATCGGCAGATACACGTTCTCGACGCCCGTCTCCTTAAACCTGTGGTCCAGCTCCTTCTGAATATTCTCCCAGATCGCGTAGCCCGCGGGCTTGATCACCATGCAGCCCTTGACGCTCGTATAATCGCAGAGCTCCGCCTTCTTCACTACGTCCGTGTACCACTGGGCGAAGTCCACATCCATGGAGGTGATGCCCTCCACCAGTTTTTTCTCCTTGGCCATATCCGTAAAATCTCCTACTACAAATGTGCTTGTCCAGAACAGCAGGCCACAGACCGCCTTCTTTGAAGGCTATATGCCGCTTACGCGTCATATGTCTGAGGCTTGATGGTTCTCCGCTTCGCTCCGGTCCGCGCAAAGCAGACGTCCCCCGGACGTCTTGCGCCGTTCCGCCCATCTTGAAATGAAAATACAGCCTTTAGCAGGTAAACCTGCAAAGTCTGCCTTTTCATTTCGTACTGCTCTGAACTGTTACCTTAAAATCGCTGATTTTCATTGTAAAAAGGAATGAAGGGTTTGTCAAGCCTTTCTCCCGCTGTCATTTCCATGCGAAAACGACGGCTCCGCCCGGAATTCCATCCGCTCTCCTGTCCCCGGATGCGTGAAGCACAAACGGCAGGCACAGAGGCCGAGCCGGGCTGAAGAGGAGCGGCACTGCGACCGGCTAAAAGCATAACCGGCATCGGAAGCTTCGTCCTTCTGGCGCGGATCTGTGTCTTCTCCATATTTAAAATCACCTACAATCGGATGTCCCGCGTGCGCCAGCTGCACCCGGATCTGGTGATGCCGCCCCGTCTTAAGATGAATTTCAAGAAGACTCGTGTCCTCCCCGTTTTCCAGCACCCGGTACGCGAGTTCGCTGCGCTTCGCGCCCTTCGTCTCCGGTGGAACCACGCGCGAGGTATTCGTCCTTCCATCCCGCAGCAGGAAATCCACCAACGTCCCTTCTTCTTCCTGAAATCCCCCGCGGACCAGCGCCCGGTATTCTTTTTCCATCCGAACATATTCCCGTGCCCCGGTGCTTAAGGGCACAGCGGTCTCTCGCGTGAGGTTTCCCGGAACTACCGCATGTTCCCGCGCCTGCTCGCTCAGAAATGCCGCTGCCCGCGCGTTCTTCGCGACCAGCAGCAGTCCCTCTACCGGCTGGTCCAGGCGATTGATCAGCGCCAGATAAGGTTCCCGCTCTCCCCGCTCCAGACATTCATTTTTCAGAAAGCTCATCAGATCCGGCTCCGTCGGGCGCCCGCTCTGGCAGGCCAGTCCCGCGCATTTGCAGATCACAAACAGATCACTGTCCTCAAATACAATCTCATACTTCTTCATGCTTTGCATTTCTCATCTCCGCAAGAATACGGACAAACTCTCTTCTCTTCGCCACAAAGACCGCGCAGACCGCGACATACAGCAGAATCCGGATGATCACATGGTTGTAGGCCGCCATCATCAAGCCGCAGAGCGCGACAAACGCGACCGAAATCCCGACGATCAGCTTCATATTATAAACCTTCTCGCCGCCCATATATTTCCTGCTGACCCAGCGCATGACAATATAATGTCCCACGCAGTACAGAATGTAGCAGAACAGCGTCGTGTAACCCGCTGCGTAATATCCGAATATTCCTATGAAAATATAGTTCAGCACAACATTCGCGCAGGCTCCCGCAACGGACGCCGCCATCATGAATTTCGTCTGATCATAGTAAAATTCAAAATTGGAAAACAGGCTGTACATAAAGATAAAGTACATGCTCGCAGCCACCGGCGGGATGATCCAGATCGCCTCATAGTAGGAGGAGGGCGCAAGAATCCGGATCGCCTCCGGCGCGAAAGCCGTCAGCGTGAAATTCGCGAAGGCGACGAGCAGCAGGATCGGAACCGTCTTCGTCCCCACCGTCACATAGTCCTTCTGCCGGATCCGCTTGTACATCCAGGGCGTCAGCGTGTTGATCACCGCTGTATTCAGAATAAGCATCAGCGATGCCAGACTGTAGGCCAGACTGTAGATACCGGCCTCCGAGGAGCCGACCATCGACTTGATTATCAGACGGTCTGACTGATTCAGCACCGTCTGCGACAGATAGTGCGGCACAAGCGGAAGATTGAAGGCGAGCGCGTATTTCCAGTACTTTGTCGTGAGCGTCTTGAGGCCGTTTTTGAAAAAGCCGAGGAAGAAACCGCCGAAGGTCAGGACGTCCACCAGAATCATGGAATAAATCCGCGCTTCCAGCCTGTGCTCCGGGAAAGAGAGCACCGCGATCACGCCAACGGTCGGCCGCAGAATTGCGTTCAGCAACGTAAAAAATACCAGCCTTACATACTTGACCTCCACACGCTGCTGCGCCGACCAGAAATGGAAAGCCGCCGCCACGAGAATCTCAATGAACATCGCGTACATAAACGGAGAGCTGAGCTCAAAAAAACTGTTCCACTGCTCCTGAAACAGCATGTAGATGACAAAGCAGATCCCCGTGCACAGCATGAGCAGGCTCTCCAGCGAGCCCGTAAAGTGATCCTTATCATCCTCATATTTGATCAGCCCCCGGGTATAGCCGCCGGAGGCCAGATTTAAGGTCGCGATAATGGAAATCACGTTCGTCCCGGTGTGGAACACGCTGAAATCGCCG
>JAJQCG010000023.1 GCA_021202815.1 Lachnospiraceae bacterium
GGATTCAATCGCTATGGATTTTTTAGGTGTTCAACTTCATTTTACAATCGACCATGAAAAAAATATGATATTTTTTGAGGATGTAAAAAGAAAGAAAAAACAAAATTCGGCATTTTATATAAAAAAACGAACATAAAAAGGAAAGAAGGAAGAAAGAAAAATCGGAAAAGCGGAAAAGATAAGGGAAAATATCGAATCCGAAAAGCAGAAATATTGCACAAAAACAGAGAAAAAGGGTGAAAATAAATAAAAAACAAACATAAAAACGAACGAATATTCTATTGCAAATTGGAAAAGTTTACGATATAGTAAAAACAGCAAATTTTTTAAGGAGGGCAATACAATGAGCAAGGTTTCCGAAATGACCCGCGAAAGCTGGATCATGAGCACGTTCCCGGAATGGGGCACATGGCTGGTGGAGGACATCGAGAATGAGGTCGTAGAGCCGGGCAACGTGGCGATGTGGTGGCTGGGCTGCACCGGTGTATGGTTCAAGACCCCGGGCGGAGCGAATATCACGATCGATCTGTGGTGCGGCAACGGAAAGCGGACGCACGGTGACGGAAAGATGAAGGTGGGCCATCAGATGGCGAATATGTGCGGCGGGCGCGCGATGCAGCCGAATCTGCGCAATGTGCCGTTTGTGATCGATCCCTTCGCTTTCAAACAGGTGGATGCGGTGCTCGCGACGCATTATCATCAGGACCATATGTCCGCGGAGTGGGCGGCGCATGTACTGCAGAGCGGGATGACGACCACAGATGAGAACGGAAAGGAGATTCCGGTTCCCTTCATCGGCCCGAAGAAGTCCGTCGAGACCTGGGTGAAGTGGGGCGTGCCGGAGGATCGCTGCGTGACCGTAAAGCCGGGCGACGTGATTAAGATCAAGGATATCGAGATCGTTTGCCTCGACAGCTTTGACCGCACCTGCATCGTCACGACCGACAGCACGGGTCCGGACCGCGAGGAGCTGACCGGCAAGTGCCCGACCGACATGGACGAGAAGGCGGTGAATTACCTTGTGAAGACGCCGGGCGGCAATATTTATCACTCGGGCGACTCTCATTTCTCGATTTACTTTGCGAAGCACGGCAAGGACTACGATATCGACGTGGCCTTTGGTTCCTTCGGCGAGAACCCGATCGGTATGCAGGACAAGATGACTTCCATCGATGTGCTGCGTATGGCTGAGAATCTGCAGTGCAAGGTTGTGGTTCCGATTCACTGGGATGTATGGACGAACTTCCAGGCGGACTGCGAGGAGATCCGGCTTCTCTATGATTTCAAGAAGGACCGCAATGAGTACAAATTTCATCCCTTCTTCTGGCAGGTGGGCGGCAAATACGTCTATCCGCAGGACAAGGACAAGATGTACTATCATCACCGCAGAGGCTTTGAGGACTGCTTCGAGGCTCCGCAGAATATTCCGTACCGTTCCTGCCTGTAAGGTAAGAGGAGGATAAGCAGCATGGCTACAGTATTACAGACGATTGTCGAAAAAAAGCATTACCGCTTCATCGATGGGGAGGGCGTCAGCTGGCAGGACGCGGTCCGCTTAAGCGCCGAATCGCTGGTGGCGGACGGCAGCGTGGACGAGGATTACTATAAGCAGATTGTCGCCTGCATTGAGAAATACGGCCCTTATGTGGTCTTTGAGCACAATGTCGCGATGCCGCACACGCAGGAGAACGCGACCGGCGCGCACAAGACCGGCATCGGCTTCATGGTGTCGAAGAAGCTCATCAGCTTTGGCAAGGACGAGGACGGCGAGGAGAAGACGGCGAATCTGTTCTTCACCCTTTCCTCCACCAATCCGGACGAGCATATGAACAATATCATGCAGCTGTCCGCGATCTTTATGAACGACGCGCTTCTGGATGCGCTCGCGGCGGCGGAGACACCGGAGGATATCCTTGAGGCGGAAAAGAACTATCCCTGTGAAGAGTAAACGCAAGATTTGCAGCCTGTGAAGGAGAAAATGTTATGATAGTATTAAATGTGTTAAACGCGGTATGGACATTCTTTGCAACCTACGTTTTACAGAATGCTCCCTATATGGTCGGTTTCCTGACGCTGCTCGGCTACTGCCTGATGGGCAAGAAATGGTACGACACGCTGTCCGGGACGCTCAAGGCGATCATCGGTATGCTGATTCTGAATGCCGGTTCCTCGGGACTGACGAGCACCTTCCGCCCGATTCTTGCTGGCCTGAAAGACCGTTTCAACCTGACGGCGGCCGTGATCGACCCTTATTATGGACAGAACGCCGTGACGGCGGGCGTCGAGGAGGTCTTCGGAAAGGGCTTCTCCCAGGCGATGACTCTGCTGCTGATCGCGTTCATCGTCAATATTCTGCTGGTTCGCTTCAATAAAGTGACCAAGTGCCGCGCGCTGTTCACCACCGGCCATGTGCAGGTGCAGCAGGCCGCGACCGCTTACTGGCTGATCATGTTCGCCCTGCCGGGCCTTTTGAACAACAATGTGGCGCTGATGATCGTCATGTCCGTCATCCTGGGCGCTTACTGGGCGGTCGGCGCGAACCTGACGATCAAGCCGATGCAGGAGCTGAGCGAGGGCGCGGGCTTCGCGATCGCGCACCAGCAGATGTTCGGTATCCGCCTGAGTTACTTCCTCGCGGATAAGCTGTTCGGCGACAAGGACGGCAAAAAGAAGATTAAAAAGGTCGGCGAGCTTGAAATGCCGGGCTTCTTCTCGATCTTCAATGAGAACATGGTCTGTACCGCCATCCTGATGACTGTCTTCTTCGGAACGATTATGGCGATCATCGGAAAGCCCTTCTTTATTGAGAGCGGCGCGACCACCGAGAGCGAGAATTTCGTGTATTACTGCTTTAATACGTCCCTCAACTTCGCCGTTTACCTGGCGATCTTGCAGCTGGGCGTCCGCACCTTTGTCACGGAGCTGACCGCTTCCTTCCAGGGTATTGCGGACAAGCTGCTTCCCTCGTCTGTCCCGGGCGTCGACTGTGCAGTCTGCTTTGGATTCGGCGATTCGAACGCGGTTACCTTCGGCTTCCTGGCTGGCCTGGTGGGACAGATCATCGCGATCCTGGTGCTGATCTTCGTGGGTTCTCCGACGATCATCATCTGCGGATTCGTGCCGGTGTTCTTTGACAACGCGACGATGGGCCTGGTGGCCAATGAGAAGGGCGGTATGAAAGCCTGCCTGATTATTCCCTTTGTGGCAGGCCTGATCGAGGTCTTCGGCGCGGCGCTGATCGCTGGCTGGGTAGGACTCGCGGAGTACGGCGGATATCTTGGTATGTTCGACTGGGATACCGTCTGGCCGATCTTCACGGTGATCATGCGTTACCTGGGTTACATCGGCGTGGCGCTGGTCGTGATCATTCTGCTGGCGATCCCGCAGATCGAGTACCGTATGGATCCGGAGGGCTACTTCCTGATTACAGAGGATTATGACGCGTATGTAGAGCATGTCGCGAAAAAGAAAGCTGCAAAAAATTAATCATTATTTTAAAAAGGAGATAAAATCATCATGGCAAAACTGGATGGAAAGAAAATTCTGGCGTGCTGCGCGAACGGCGCGGGTTCTTCCCTGATGATGGAGAACGCGATCAAGAAGGTGATGACGAGAAACGGCATCAAACCGGCGGAGCTGCGCCACTGCCCGGTATCGGAAGGCAAGATGGCTTCCCGCAACTACGACGTCGTGTTCTGCGCGCGTACTTTTGCGAAGACCTTCGAGGGCTGCGAGAAGAACGGCACCGTGCTGATTCCGCTGAAGAACGTGATGTCTGACAAGGAGATCGAGGCAGCGCTGAAGGAAGCGGGTCTGCTCGACTGACGACGGGGAAGGCGAACGGACGATAAGATGGGCCGGATGTCCCGGGGCGGGAAGGCTCCGGGACATTCGGCCCGTCAGTTGTTCGGGGAAGACCGTCATGCAGATTATAGATCCGGCATGGTTCATGGCTCCGCTGTGCGCTGTCGGATTGGAAGGAACGGGAACGGAATGAAAAATAACCGAAAGGCCGTGGAGGATCGTCATCGGAAAATACTGGACATGATCCGCGCAAACGGCGAGGTAAAGGTGGAGGAGCTGGTTCGCGAATTCGGCGTCTCGGCGATGACTGCCCGCCGGGATCTCCAGTATATGGAGCAGGAAAGGCTGCTCACCCGTACGCATGGCGGCGCGCTTTCGCTGGAGTGGGCGAGCGCGCTGCTCTCACAGAATGAGAAGGTTGCGCTGTGCCGCGACCGGATTTCCGAGTATGCGTCCGGGCTTGCGAACGACGGAGACCGGATTTTTATCAATGGCAGTCTGACGGCGCTGAATCTGCTGAAGTACCTGAAGGGGAAGCGTGTTTCGGTTTTTACCAATAACTGCAGGGCAATCGGCGAGCAGTATCCGGAGCATGTGACGGTCCGCTTTACGGGCGGGGATCTGCGCAAGCATGTGATGGTCGGGGATTATGTCATGCGGAATCTTCTGAATATGACCGCGGATAAGACCTTCCTGGGCTGCGCGGCCGTCTATGACGACGGAGAATTCCGCTACGATATTCCCACAGAGATTGGGATCAATGAGTCCATGATTGCGCGTACAAGACAGGAAATTTATATTCTGGCGGATCACACCAAGATCCGGAACCGGGAGGCGCAGACCAATATTTACGGGAGCTGCTCCTACGACCGACCCTGTACGCTGATCACGGATGACAATGCGAGCGTGGGCGTAGTGGAACAGCTTCGGCGCCGCGGTATTCAGGTTATTGTTGTTCCGACGAAATAGACGGGAAGAGACGCGAGGACAGAAGAGATGACAGACTTATCCCAGCTTTTGCTTTACATACCGGGGATCGTGATCTTCCTGGTCGGCTCCGGCCAGGTGAGACAGTGGCTGCAGATACATCGGAAGGGCGCCTGCATTCAGGCGCAGGTTGTAAGCTGCAAGCATGTTGTGAAGAAGGACAAGAAGGAACGGGAGCTCTACAACTATTATGATGTGGGCGTGACTTACACGAATCCGGATACGAAGCGGCTCGAACGGCTTGCGGTGAAATCGCCGACAGAGTACGCGCTGAACCAGCCGGTCCGGATGCTGCGCGGTACAGGCGGCATACAGCCAACTCTAATGGAACAGAAAGACGAGTTTCCGCTTAACCCCTGGGTGATGATGATCGGCGGGGCACTGCTGATCATTCTGGCGCTCGAACAGAATCAGGGAAATGAAGTTCCGGCCATGGCCTGCCTGGCTCTGATCTTTCTCGGCGTGGGTGTGAACCTGGTCCTGAATTATCTTTCGCTGAAAAAACGTGGCCTTCGTCCGGTGGAGGCGGAGATTACCGCACTCTATACCCGGCAGATTTCACAGGAGTCGAAGATTCTGAAGAATTCGAAGTTTACCTATTATCCGGTCGTCCGATATGAGCTGGACGGGCAGGAGTGCGTCCGCCGCTGCAATATCAATTCCAGCGGGGAGAAGAACTTCCGGGTCGGGGATCACATGAAGCTCTACTACGATCCGCAGGAAAAAGTCGTGCTGGAGAAGCACGCGAGCGCGGCGTCTCTGGCGGTCGGCGTCCTTCTGACAGCGCTGGGAATTCTGGTGGGAGCGAGCATTCTGACGGTCGTGCTGTAATTTTTTCTTGCTTTTTCATAGAGCGTGCGCTATAATCAAAACGTTGTCGGGGTGTGGCTCAGTTTGGCTAGAGCACACGGCTGGGGGCCGTGGGGTCGCAGGTTCGAATCCTGTCACCCCGACTTTTTTATATTCAGGCTTTCAGGGGCTGCTTTTGTGGAAAGGAGGAGGCTCCAGTAGTGCGACTTTCAAAAATAATTATCCGTGCAGATATGGTATAGCTTATACCTGCATAGATAATTATTTTTTATTGGTCGATTGTAAAATGAAGTTGAACACCTAAAAAATCCATAGCGATTG